>JAPLRW010000211.1 GCA_026398935.1 Methylococcales bacterium | reverse complement strand
GTGTTTCTACGTCAATCATGATTTACAGCAAGCTTTTACTCGCCACTTCATACACATCGGGTGAAATGCCCGGTGTGGTCATAATGCGTTCCAATTGTTGTTTCATCAATGCTTGCCGTTGGGTATCGTAGCGACGCCAAGGGGTTAGGGCGCTGACCATGCGTGAGGCAATCTGCGGGTTAAGTGTGTTTAACGCAATCACTTGATCGGCTAATAAAACATAGCCTTGACCGTTCGCCGCGTGAAAATGTAACGGGTTTGCCTGACTAAATGCGCCGCAGACACTTCTGACGCGGTTAGGGTTCTTTAAATCAAACGCGGGGTGCTTCAGTAAGTCTTTGACAGTAGCAAACGTATCGGGATTACTGCTGGTTGCTTGCAAGGTAAACCATTTGTCGATCACTAGTGCTTCGTCTGTCCATTGCTGATAAAAATCGGCTAGACATTGCTGTTTTTCAGGGTGGTCGGTATTGATAATACTGCTTAACGCCGCTATTTGGTCGGTCATGGTGTTAGCAGTTTTAAATTGCAATGCGGATAATCGTTGAAACTCAGCCGTGTGCAATTTGCTTAAATACCCCAAGCAGGTATTTTTAATGCGTCTTTTCCCCATCGCTGTCGCAGAGATGCGGTTTTCAGCATCGGCTTGTTCATGATAGCGGTGGTAAAGCGCGCTTAACGGTTCTTGCAGGTGTTCTGCTAATACCGTCAACAGGCGTTCACGGCCAAAATGAATGCCTTCAACGTCTATCACGGCCATTTGTTCTGCCAGATAGGTTTCTGAGGGCAGGGATAACAATAACGAGAAATACGCGAGGTCTTGCCATTCTTGTGCCAGAACATGCTTAAACGCATTAATGATGATCGGGTTAACGGCGGCAGATGGGGCGCGCTGCAAATCCATAATGATAGCGCTGGCCAATTGTTGCCCCGCTTCCCAGCGGTTAAACGTATCGCTGTCATAGCGTAATAAAAACGCTAATTCTTCTAAACTGCGTTCCATTTCTAATTTTACAGGCGCAGAAAAGTTGCGTAACAGTGACACGATAGGTTGTCCGGGTGCGTGACCTTTTATCACCGTCTGCGGAGTGGGATGGCTTGCATGGCTGCTGCAATCAAAGCTAAAGGTTTGCTCGCTGTCGGTCAGTTGCAGAATAAGTTCGTCACTGCTTTGTGTACTGCCTTTTAACTGGCACGCGGCAGCTGTACCGTCTTGGTTGAGTAAACCCAGTTTGATCGGAATAAGTAACGGGGCTTTGTTGCTTTGCCCCGGTGTGTCTGGGCAATGTTGTTGAAGGATTAAGTGCAAGGTTTGCGTATGGGTATCAAAGTGTTGTTGCACACGGATAACCGGTGTTCCTGCTTGCGCGTACCAGCGTCGAAATTGCGTTAAATCAATGCCATTTGCCGCTTCCATGGCATTCACAAAATCATCACAGGTAACGGCTTGTCCATCATGCCGTTCAAAATAACAATCACTGCCTTTGCGAAAGCCGTCTTTACCGATTAAGGTATGCAGCATGCGCACCACTTCCGCGCCTTTTTCATAGACGGTGAGGGTGTAAAAATTATTGATTTCAATATAGGCATCGGGGCGAATCGGATGCGCCATTGGGCCGGCATCTTCTGCAAACTGGCGGGTACGCAGATTATTGACTTCTTCAATGCGTTTAACTGCCGTAGAGTTTTGATCGCCAGAAAATTCCTGATCGCGGAATACGGTAAAGCCTTCTTTTAGACTCAGTTGAAACCAGTCGCGGCAAGTGACACGGTTGCCTGTCCAGTTATGAAAATACTCATGCGCAATAACACCTTCAATGTGTTCATAATCTTGATCGGTGGCGGTATCCGGGCGCGCTAAAACAAATTTGGTGTTGAAAATGTTGAGCCCTTTGTTTTCCATCGCGCCCATGTTGAAGTGGCTAACCGCGACAATCATGTATAAGTCCAGATCATACTCGCGTCCATAGACTTCTTCATCCCAACGCATCGCGTGTTTAAGCGATTGCATGGCATGTGCGCATTTATCCAGATCGTGCGCTTCAACAAAAATTTGTAGCGCAATGTGTCGTCCTGACTGTGTAATGAAATGATCATTTAAACACTCTAATTGTCCTGCCACTAAGGCAAAAAGATAACAGGGTTTGTTAAACGGGTCTTCCCACGTTACCCAGTGGCGATTACCGTCTAGTTCGCCTTGCGCCAGTTTGTTGCCATTGGATAGCAGTACCGGATAGCGGGTTTTATCACCGATCAGCGTGGTGGTAAATTTTGCCATGACATCGGGGCGATCCAGAAAATAGGTGATCTTTCTAAAGCCTTCCGCTTCGCATTGGGTGCAAAGCATGGTTTTAGACAGGTACAGACCTTCTAGCGCGGTATTGGCTTTAGGGCTAATAGTGTTCTGGATAATCAGCGTAAACGCCTGTTGTTGCGGAACGTTGTGAATAATCAGCGTTTCCGGTGTCTGTTGATAATCTTGTGCGGTTAATAGCTGCTGATCTAACGTGACACTGAGCAGCGTGAGATTCTCACCCATTAAGGTCAGTGCTTGATGCGTGGTGGTACTGGCAGGATTACGGCTTACGCTGAGTGTGGCGGTGACTTGGGTAGATTCCTCATCCAAGGTAACGTTAAGATCAATGGTATGAATCCAGTATTCTGGAACGGTATAGTCGTGTAAATAGATGGTTTGGGGATTGCTGGTTGATGTCATAATGGCGCGTTAATAGAGTTAAGAGGCTGAAACGTTACTGTTTTTTATCACATGTTGCTCGGCTTTAGCCAGTAGTTTTACAATAAAAGTGTGTTTTTGCGCGAACACATGCGGCAGTCGTTCCGCGTAAGGGCGCAGCAGCGTGGATGATTCGGTCAAATAAGGCAGCGCTTGTTGGGGTTGTTCCCATTTTAGGTGCGCAAAGCCTAATGCGCCTAGCGTATTGGCGACATTGGGTTGCAGCGCAGATGGATTGGATTGTACACTTTCACGGTAAAGCGTTAGTGCTGCACGATACAGCTGTTTAGCTTCGATTTGTTGCTGCACATCATGGCTCAGTACATTGGCCAGATTATTGAGTGTCATGGCAACATCGGGCTGATACAGTAGCGGATTTGTCAGCGCAAGACTGCGGTAAAGGTCTAGCGCTTCACGGTATAGCTGTTCGGCTTGACTTTGTTGTGGCGTATCGCGGCTTATAAAAACTGCCATATTATTGAGGGTTGTCGCTAAGTTCGGCTTGTATGTCCAAGGATTTGCTGCCGTCAATTGTCGGTAAAGCGCGAGTAGCTCGTTATACAGCTTTTCTGATACGTGTTGCCGTTGCGGATCGTTTTTTAATAAATTGATCAGGTGCTTGAGCGTTATCGCGACATTGTGCTGGAAGGTCGGCGAATTTGATTTGGCGAGTTCACGGTAAAGTTTTAATGCTTCCGTGTATAACGCCTCTGACTCACGATGCCGCTGGGTGTCTATGGCTAGCAACAGTGCCAAATTGTTAAGCGTCATGGCAATTTCCGGCTGATACGCCGATGGGTTTGACTGTGCCATAGCGCGGTAATGCCTCAGTCCTTCGCGATAGAGTGTTTCTGCATTTGAGAAAGGCGGGTATTGATGTAAAAAATCGGCGTAAGCCAGTACACGATCTGGCGTTCGAGCAACCGTCATTGCTTGCTCGAAATACTGACAGGTTTTGGTAAATCGTTCCGTACCTAACTGTTCGTCAAGGGCGGTTAGGCGTGCCAACAATAAGAACTCTTCGGCATTATTAGCCAGTTGCCGAGCGTTTTCTGCCTGTTGGGCTAGGGTGAAGTGATGGTTTTTAGTGCGTAATACGCTCTGTTCCTTCGTCATGCGTTCCGTATCAAATACCTCTCGCGCCGTTTTAAAATCACCCACATCAAAACATTGCTTCGCTAGGCGCAAGCGTTCAGTATTGAGAGGGATTTTATTACTCTCTTCATTTAGTTTCAGTACCTTGCGTTTAAAGATACTTAGTCGTTGTGTGATGGCTACCTGTGCGTCGATAAGATCGCCTAGTGCATGCCTGTTATCTGCATCATCTGGATAGTTTTCTACGCGCAGTTGCGCCATATAAATGGCCGTGTTTAAGCGCTCACTGTCTTGTTTTAACGTTTGGTAATCCTGCGAGCGTTGGTAATTAATGCATTGGGCATTAACCTCGTTTTGCATAAGATTGAACGCTTGGGGTAAGTTGTTGGTGTCGGATTGTTCGTTTCGTTGCTTGTGCTTGAAGAGTGCGGCAGACTGTGCTGCGGCTTTATTTTTTCGGTGTTTCAGCCAGCTGCTCGTAGCAACCACAGCCGCGATAATACACACAACAAAGGTCGTCAGCGTTATTTTTTCAGCGGTATTTAAAGCGTTAAACGTCTCTAGCCCTGTTTGTAATAGCGTCATAAAGTAGCGTCTAAAGGGGTGGCGTCAGGCATATACACTATTTGCACATTGGTTCATGGGTATGGTTTTCAACATATGCCTATTATAGGGTGTTCGCAAGATTTTTTGTGCCGGTAGCTTCTGAATGGCATGCGCTGCATACGCTACATGACCGAGCCATCGGTAAATGTTTTAAGGTTACACATTACGCCGTCTTTGCCATTACAGAACGGTCAGCAAATACACCTGCTCTTGCATCTGACTCACGCCTCGCGCCCGGAAATGGGGCTCTTGATCCAGAATGTCCTGTGAATGCAACAGCTCGATAGTACACCAGCTGCAGAAGAGCGCCTGCACTTCCGGTAATTGCACGCTGAACGGCGGGCCTTGCATTTCGTGTTGGGGATAGTTGAAAGCCACCAGCAGTATCCTTGTGCCTTTTTCCAGTAACTGTTGCAGATGTGTGGCATAGGCGGTACGCATATCCGGTGGCAGCGCAACCAGCGAGGCGCGATCATAAACAGCCGCGACACCCGCGAGATCGTTAGCGGAAAGATCGAAGAAATCGCCGCAATAAAGGCGCAAGCCATTGGTCTCACTGACCTTGAATTTACCTTGTACGGTGGTTGATGCTGACAGACTGTTCTCGGTGAAAAACGCCTCTAGCGCCAGTGGGCTGAATTCCACGCCAATAAGTTCATGGCCTTGCGCTAACAGCCAAAGCATATCCTTGCTTTTGCCACATAAGGGGACAAATACCCGGCTACTGGGACTAAGTTGTAATCTTGACCAGTATTGTTCCAAGTGAGGATTGATGGCCGCACAATGGAAACCGATCTGGTTTTGTTCCCAACGTTCATGCCAAAATGCTTGCTGCATAATCTGCTCCTGCTTTAAGTATTAATCGCGTAATTTCTACACTGATGGTTTAATGCCAGCCGCCGTATTGCGTGGTTGGATCGCCGCGCCAACCGGCGGAGGTTTTGTTAGAGTCGGGAACGTGTACGGTATTTTCAGCCGCGCGATCCAAATTAGCCCGCGTATAGCCGCCGAAGCTTTTTGCCGCCGCCGCAATCGCTGTCGATGTTGGATTAATATAATATTTGTTAATCGTCTCATAAAGGACGACAGCGACTAATTTCTCTGCAGCTGGCTCAGGCGTAACCGTCAGTAAAATGGGCAACAGCGTATTGGCTGGAATTTCCACATTGAAATGACCATTGTCTACTGCCGCATGCGTAATCGAATGACCCTTTTCATCAGTGACGTCCAGCGTGCCGGTTTTAATTATTCCGGTGTTATTGCTCACTGCACCCTCAATGACCGTCGCCTCGGCGTATTTCCTTATCGGCGGTGGATTTACTTTTGCCGTGGTTTGCGCTTGCTCGCAACCAGTGAGCACAAGGCTGCTTAACGTGAGCAGCAGTATTGAACCTAGCACAGAACGCTTCATAATAAGTTCCCATCAGTTAAAGTGGTTTTGAGAAGTATACTGAGAAATGGGGTTTTGTTACAGCATTTGCTCGGTAGGCTTATTTGCTTGGACACTAAAGGCTATTAGCACTGCGTGTTTTACAGTCGCCCACTGTTCTGTAAGCACCGTAAAGAACAATGTGCATTTTATCGCTGCTAAAATTTTAACTAAATGATAGTATGATCCAATTCCTATTTAGCCCAACGAGGCCATCATGCACGAACTCACAGACCAAGAACTGTATAAAGCCTTTGCTTATGCCAGAAGCCTGAGCGAAGATCAGGGCAAACAAATTATGGCGAAGTTGATGCAGAATCAGCCCGGCCTTTACCAAACCCTCTTTGGATTCTTGCCAGACATTATCGCCGAACAGCAGCAAGATATGGCGCACCTGTTCATGGATTTGTGTTTCGATGTGGTGTGCGTGTTTCAATACACTTTTGGCGATCCAGTCCATAATGGCAATGATCCGGTTTGGCTGGAAAAACAGGCCGCGCTGCTCGGTGCAGACTTGCAAGTGTTACACGGCAGTAATATGGCGAATGAAAAAGCCTGGGCAAATCTGCAGAACCGTTTCACCACAGCCAGTCCGGGCGAAATAACCCAGACTGGCTTGATTAACGTGTTACATGAGGCAATCGATGAGCACGCGGCTTTGAACACCCGTCGAGTACCAGCCATACCGATTACGCAAGGGCTGATGTCTGTCGCGGTTAAATTGATCGGTAGTCTTTATGTAAATCAGCGCTGAGCTTAAGCAGAATTACGCTGTATCTTTGGCTGTGTAAGGGTATGTGATGCAGGCTCTTACACGGTTTTTACGTTATTCAAAAGCAGTATCGTCCAATCCAATTAAATAATGAAAGCCCTCGTCGCCCAATTTTTTGCGCAACGTAGCGGTGATTTTTTCGGCGTCCCTAATACTTTCGTTAGGGCCGCGCATATAGAAGGGTTTGCCCTCTTTACCATAAGTGTAATGAACGGCACAATCGCTGGCAGCAATATTGCCAAATAACGGCAACGCTTTTTTATAATAGTCATGGCTGCTAAAACCCAATTCTTTTGCGTATTCGACCGCACCTTCCAATAGTTTTTTAGCACAGTTGGCCTGAATAGACTCTAACTCTCTGCCGCTTCCGACGATAGCTTCTTTCATGTTTTCATATTCCTCGCCAGACATGACGCTGAAGAGTGCATTTTTTACCCCTAAGCAAAATACATCCACAATAAAGGCGCTGACCGCCAAGTTACCGTCAGGCAATTGTCTGGAGATAAATACCTCACCAATACCTAATTCAAATAAATTGCTCGGTACAATGCAGTCATTTAACGGTAAATTGGCACAATTGGCAGGGCTGATATTAGTGGCCCATACCTTGGTGGCCTTGACCGCGGCGGTTCTTTTTTGTTTTTTCTTTAATAATTTCTTTTGTTTTTGTTTGTCGGAGATAGCCATGGTTAATATGTTTGGTTGAATAGTATAAAGGTGGTGGCGTTAGGGTATGTGATGCGTACTTTGCTATTTATGATTTTTCTATGTTTAAACCAATTGGAATAAAATTGAAGTGAGATTTGTAGTTTGTATGTAGTGCAACGGAATACGGGGCAACGAAGCCACGAAAATCCGGATTTCGCAAGCTCCATCAAGGCTACCTTGTAGCGTATGTTTTATTTTCCTTTTGCACTGTCGTTATTACCGCCACTAGTACTCATCTTCTGAAATACCTCCGATAATCTACACGACCAGTGGTTTGCCAATATAAGTCCAGCGAAAAGGCTTTGCCAGAGTTTCATTAAAGAAATCAATGAACGCAAGGATAC
>JAPLRW010000172.1 GCA_026398935.1 Methylococcales bacterium | reverse complement strand
TTTTTGGGTTTCTGCAGAGCCAAGGTATAACTCAGCTTTTAACGGCGGCACAAGCTTAGCCAGCAAATAGCGTTGTAACTCACGGCAGAAAACATCGAGTGGTTTATCGGCCAAAAACTGCCCATACTCATTAGTATGTTGTGGATAGCGGATTTGAATTTGTGGCAGGTTTTGTTCGACCAAATAGTTTTTTTCGGTACCAAACGATCGACTGCCCCAATGCGCAACATACGTATCAGCTGCGCAGACATTACGGTAGCCGGCTTGTTGTACACGCAAACAAAAGTCCGTATCCTCGCCATAACCTCGACCAAAGGTCGCTTCGTCAAAAAAACCGACCGCGTTTAAAACCTGCCTTTTAATATAAAAACAAAACCCCACCCCCACCGGTATAGTGACGGGTTGCTTAGACCCTAGCAAACTAACAGTTTGGTCGATAAGCTCGGCGTGTTTAACATCAAAAATCGGATTATTGTGCATAGCCTTTGGATAGCTCAGCAACTCACCGTGATTAGACAAAGGTGTTACTGTGCCAATCGACTCATCCTGATAAGCAGCGGCATGCAAACGATCCAGCCAGTTACCAAACACCAGCGTATCCGCATTTAATAAAATCACATCCCGGCTGTTATCCAAAGCCAGTGCCGTATTAACGGCACCCGAAAATCCGGCATTAATGGGGCGACAAATTAAAGTAATTTCATTGCGTCGCGCACGTTCTTTTAAAGCCTTAACCAATAAGGTATCCGGACTGGCATCATCTACCACCACCACGCGATAAGCGATTTTATTGCTTGATGCCTTAATGGCATCTAAACACGCCAGCGTATCAGTTCTGCCGGCATACACCGGTACAATTACATCAACAATTGTTGAAGCCAGCTTGACGGGTAATGGCGGAGTGGCGTGTGTGTTGCCTATAAAAGGGCAACCCCATAAACTAATCCCCCCCATACCCAAACGCAATAAATGATAATTATCCGGCAGTTGTAAACGAAACCCGTTATAACCATTGCCAAGACCTGCCTGTGCAAGCAGGGGGGTAGGCAGGCCTGTTTCAACAGAAAAAAATCCATCATCCAGCTCTACCTGCAACTTATCGTGTGGATCATGGTTATTAATTGCCCAACCCACCACAAAGTCATCTTGTCGCCATGCAGCACCCATAACGGGTAAGCCAGAATGAGTCAGCCAAGCAATCACCTCAGTATTATGGCTAAGGGCCGGTACTTGCCTGAGTAAATAAACCAGTGTTTGGGTAAAAATAGTTAGGTGCTTTTTTAAATCCGCTTCGCATAAGCGCAGCAATGAGAAAGCAATAGTTTGATTGGACGGCATGAGTAAATGTGCCGTTTTAAAATCGTTGATAGCGTCGGTAATATCACCGCGCTTACTTAAAATAGTGGCCCGCAGTAACAGGGCATTAACATCAGGCTGATGAGTGAGTCGACAGGCTTTATCGGCGAGTTGAAATGCAGCACAAAAGTCTTCCTTAGCCAATTTTTTAAGTGCAAACTCTAAAAGCGCTGAAAGTGTATAAGGAAAGTTTTGAATAGTTGTCATTTGTTCTGTAATAAAAAGACACCTTGCTCGATAAAACGGACTCAAAAAAAAGGGCAGGTCGATTAAAACCTGCCCTAATTATTTAGCTACAAGTAGCTTGGTCTAACGGTTTTTTAATTAGCCATTAAAGTCAAAAGCATCAAATGCTTTAACCCCAACAGTTTCAATACCGCCAGCTTCTGACCCATTACTGTCGTAAATGAATTTTTCAAAATTGACAGAATTAATCACAGAACCATTGTCCAGAGTAACAACAACATGACCCTTTGCTACTACAACGTTGGAGATATTTTCCAAGCTTAAGTCCAAGGTGTCTGATTGTGAACCACCGTCCAATTTTGCTGTACCGGTAAATCCGGCAGCCAACTTAACAATATCAATACCGCTTTCGGTTTTAACAATATCCTTACCAGAACCGATAACAACAGAGTCATTACCTGAGCCAGAATTGATGCTGTCATTGCCAGTACCAGAATTGATGCTGTCATTGCCAGTACCAGAATTGATGCTGTCATTACCTGCACCAGAATTGATGCTGTCATTGCCAGCACCAGAATTGATACTGTCATTACCTGCACCAGAATTGATGCTGTCATTACCGTTGCCAGAATCAATGCTGTCATTACCGTTGCCGGAAGAAATACTGTCTTTACCATCTCCCGAAGAAACTTTAACACCTTTACCGCTTAATTTAATGGTGTCATCAGTGCCATAAGTAACTACTGATCCTTTAAAGGCATCAGCGCCGGCACCTTTGTTCATGATTAAATTAACGCCTTCTTCTTGATCAGGTAATGAATTAAAAATAAGGCCGGCAAGGTTTTTAGCATCA
>JAPLRW010000266.1 GCA_026398935.1 Methylococcales bacterium | reverse complement strand
GAAAAATATTATTCAATTTTTATGAAAAGCAATAAACTTGTCCAAGCTGGAAGTTATTCATAAAACCTTAAATGCTTCATATAGCGGTGATTACACTAATAATCAAGATTTTTTTACGTTAACTGTATTTTCTAAGAATAATGATTTTTTTGATCGCATGCAGTTAAAATTTGATTCAGAATATGATGGGTATTATTATTCCGGTGCTGAAGGAATTAGTGCCATACCTTTTGGTATTCGCAAAATTTTGTAATTCGTATAACGCGGTAATTAGCTTGGGTGCGTAATACGCTGATGTGCTTGGCGATTTTGGTTTATTTTTCGGATGTTTGAGAAAATTTTAGCCTTAAACTACCAGCGCAAAAATCAATATTATATTCTGACCATATAATATAACGTCCTTTCTTGCCTATTTTTACGGAATTAAAAATATCAGGATTTTTTAATATCGTCATTACACCTTTTTCTAGTAACGCTTTAAACTCCGCATTAATGACAACATTATCAATGTAAGTTATTTTAATCGTGTAATTATTTGGATTGGGTTCGATAACTGTAATTTGTGGAAACATAGTGTTATTCGAGTGGCTCAATAGTAAAGGGTGTTTGCATATTTTTACAAAGTTGCCAATCTTGCAGTAATTCCTCTTGATGTAAAGCCGTCCATTCCAAAACCATTGACTTAACGCGCTGATGTGGTCGACGATTTCGGTTTGTTTGAGCAGCACCGCATTTATTACAAACACCCTTACCCATCACTCGGTCACATTAAAAATCGGTTGATTCACCAGCCGTGACAGCCATGCTTCGGCGGTTACTCTATGGCTTTCTAGTATGACGTCAGGAAAAAATCCCAGTAATAAGACCAGTAATGCGGGAATGCATAGTAAGGCGAATTCGCGCGGGCGTAGGTCTTGTAATTGTGCGACACCTTTATGCACTATCTGGCCTAAAAAGGCGCGGCGTGCAAACGATAAACTGTAGGCGGCACACATCAGCGCACCAACCAGGGCGGTGATGCCTAAGCTGGGATGCGCGGTCAGTGCGCCCAGCATGAGTAAAAATTCAGCTGGGAAGCTGCTGCCGCCCGGCATGCCGATACTGGCGAAGGTAAACAGGAAATAGAAGACGCTGAGTTTAGGCATCACTTTGGCGAGGCCACCCAAATGCACAATATCGGTGCTGCCTAAGCGGTTTTGAATAAATCCGGCGATCAGCACTAAGCTGCTGGTGACTAAGGTAAAACTTAATAGCTGTAACAATGCACCTTGAATGCCTTGCATGGTTAAAGAGGTGATGCCAATGACCACTAAGCCGGCGTGGCTAATGCTGGCATAGGCGAGCAGGCGGCGTAAATTGGATTGTTGTAAGGCGATGAATGCGCCATAAATAAGTGTTACCGCACCAAAAACGCCTAACACCCAGCTGTATTGCACGGCGGCGGAGGGCGCTAAGGTCATGGCGTAGCGTAAAATGCCGTAGAGACCCAGTTTTAAGCCGATCAGTAGCGCAGTCATTTGCGTGGGCGCTTCCATGCTGACGGTGGGCAGCCAGGTATGAAAAGGCACTAACGGCGCTTTGACGGCAAAGCCGAGTAACAGGCATAAAAAAATCATCGGTTGCAGGCTGTCTTCAACGGGTGTTAATAACAGCACGGGAAAGCTAAACGCTAAGTCTTGCGGGATACTGCCTCCCACTTGCGTGACGTGATTAATCGCCAGCATAATAATGGCGAACAATAATGGGACGCTGCCGAAGAGCATAAATAAGATGTATTTTAATGCCGCGCCGCGCCGTTGTGGGCCTATGCCCCATAAGCCAATCAGGAAAAAAATCGCCGGTAAGGTTAATTCCCAGAATAAGAAAAACAAGATCATGTCGGTTGCGCAAAACACGCCCATGAGGATGCCTTCTAGTGCCAATAACAGGGCGAAATGTAAGCGCCGGAAATATTGTACAGCGTTCCATGCGGAGAGCATGAGCATCAGGATGAGTAAAGCGGAGCAGGGTAAGAACCACACTGAAATGCCATCAATGCCTACTTCAAAGTGGATGTTTAGCAGCTCTATCCAGCGGTATTGCTCGACTAATTGTAAGGTTTCGTTCTGAGGATTAAAACGATAAACCACTATCAAAGTCAGTAGTAATTCAATAGCCGCGACTATGATGGCAAGGTATTTTGCTAATTGACGGGAGTGTACAAATCCTAGCACCATTGCGGATAATAACGGCCACGCAATCAAACAACTTAAAAGGGGTATGCCTACTTCATTCATGCTGAGTATTCTCGTTATCCACCGCGTTGTCGTCACCAGTCGGTTCGGTTTTTTGGTTATCTTCCGGGGCGGGTGCGCTCATTTCTTTGGGATCAACGCTGTTATTAATAAGGTCGTCATTGTAAATGGTGTTATGAAAGTCATAATATTTACCAATAGTACCCGTTGCGGTGTCGATTAAAGCATGCCAGGGCGCACTATAAAAGCCGGTGGTTAATAATAAGCCGCTGATAATTAAGGTAATAAGCCATTCGTGTGTAGAGGATTGCGAACCATGGTTTACCTTGACGCTACGCCGACTGTCGGCCAAAAAAATGCGCTGAAAAGCCCATAATAGAAACGCTGCGGCTAATAAATTGCCTAAGCCCATAAGCAGGGCGATAATCCAACCATTTTTTTCAACGATGCCTTCAATGAGCATATGCGCGGCGTCAAAGCCGGGGGTGCCAGGTATTGCCATGGCGCTGAGTGCGGAGATTAAAAATAATAAACCGATGGCAGTGTGGCTGTCTAATAACCCGCCTAAACGCGGCATAAAGGTGGTTTGGGTATGTTCGTACATAAAGCCGATGCTGAATAATAAGCCTGCGCTAGAGAGGCCATAAGCAAGGCTGAGTAATAGGCTGCCCTCTACGCCATTAATATCAAAGCTAAAGATGCCAAGAATTAAGATGCCGGTATGGCTAATGGCGGCAAACGCCAGTAAGCGCCGGATATTGTTTTGCATTAATGCCAAAATAGCGCCATAAAAAAGCCCTATTAAGCCCATAACCACCACCAAGCCAGACCATTCTTCTGCAACGCCCGGCAGTAGCGGTAAAACAAAGCGGATGACGGCGTAAATGCCTAACTTTAGGCCGATAATAAACACGCCAGTGCTTGCAACCGTGCCTTGTTCTGCAAGCAAGGGCAACCAGGCATGAAACGGAAATAACGGCATGCGGATAGCAAAGCCATACATCAATAAGATAAAGATGAGTGTCTCATTGGTAAACGGCGCTTCATTTTGTGCCAGTGTCAGCCAGTCAAAGCTTAACGGCTCATCGGTATTTTCCAGGCCAAAGCCTAACAGTAAAAAGTAATAGACCGCCACTCCAAAACTGTGCCAGTATTTTAACGGCCTGTTGGCGGTGATTGCCGGTTCCGGTATAGAGGGTTAAAAAGGCTACCGGGAAAATTTCAACCGCACACCACAGCCAAAATTGCAGGGCATTGAGTGCTGAAAAAGCCCCCAGTAAGATGGTTTCATAGCCTAACAGGCAGGCAAGCACTGCGCTATCGGTTGCGTAACGTGTACTTTGCAGATAAATGAAGCTGAGGAAGGTGAGTACGGTAGTGAGTGGAATAAATAATACATTCGCACCATCTACGCCAACGTAGTAACTTAAGCCAAAGAATTGCACATGTTCCGCTAATTGTATGCCGGTGTTTTCTGGATCGTAAGCCAGTAATAAATAGCTACTGAGTAAGCCCGTGGCGAGAATACCTAACAGTGCAAAGAGGACATTGAGTTTAGGTCTGTCTGCTACCAGTATGGCAATCATCGCGGCTAATGGCAGCAGTGTTAATAGGGTCAATATCGGCAACGAGGCGGATTGAGACCAGAGCATTACGGTAATATCCATCAGTGCCTCAAAAAACCGCGAGTAAGGTGATAAATACAAACAAGGCAAGATACCGCGGTCGTAGCAGTAATTGCTCAATGCGATTGGCTATATTGCCGATGTGGCGTCCGCCTAAGATGGCATCTTCATGGATGCCGCGTAACATTAAGCGCTCTTCAATCCATTGCAAAATAACGGACGTGCCCTCGGCCAGTTTACCTGCAAAGCCACTGCCGCGCGCAAAGACATCCGGTTCGGTGTCTGACGGTGTCCCCGTTTGGTGCTCTTCCAATTGTGCCAGCGTGGCTAAAGCATTCATTGCCGGAGCCGGAGCGCCCATTACCGCATTGACGATATGATCGTCAAAATAGCTCAAGTCTTTACCCAGTTGTAAGACGGGATTAACCAGCGTCCAGTCAGTTATCGGGTCTAACCAAAAGCGTTGCAGCGAGGCAACATAACCCCAGCGTATTTTAGCCAGTCTGGAGGGTATGAGAGAGGCTGTAATGCCCTGTGTTTGCTGTATAAAGCCTTGCGCAGTGAGCAGTTGATAGGCGCGTATGCTGGCATGTATCACGCTATGCCACGCGGCAAGTTGCCAAAAGCCAAGGCCACACTCCATAAATATAAGACCCAGTTGCGTGATAATAGCAAAGCCTATTGCGCTTTTAATGTCTGTTTGGGTTAGGCCAACAATAAGGCCGTAGAGGGCGGTTAACGTACCGATTACCAGTAATACGGTCATGGCAATAGCCGATTGTTCAAACACGCTACGCAGTGCGATGGTCAGGAATACACCGCTATGAACAAATACCGCGCCAAAAAAAGCCGCGCTGGATGCCGTTGGGCCTTCCATTGATCGTGTTAGCCACGGTGAAAAAGGCAGTTGAGCTGATTTAGCGAAGGCGGCGGTTGCAAAGCATAACGCGAGTGTGGTCGCTTCATTTAGCGCTAAATCAACGATGGATTGGTTCAAATCTGACCAATTAATTGAGCCGATCCATGTATAACTTAAACCAATGCCCAGTAAAAAACTGGCATCACCCAGGCGATTAGTCATAAAAACCCGTGTGGCGTTAAATGCGGCAATGGGTTGGTCGTAGGCATAGGCAATGATTAGATACGCACAAACGCCGCTGATCTGCCAGCCGATAAAGGTTATTAGCATATTGCCGGATAATAAAAACAGCAATATAGCCGCTGAAAATAGGTTAAACACAAAAAAGAAGCGGTGATAACCCGCCTCTCGGTGTAAGTGCGTAACCGAAAAGAGCATGCTAACCAGTAGCAGTAGCGCACAAGGTACGGCGGTATGCAGGGCAAAGCCTGTGGTAATGAAATTGAGCGAAACGGTTAATACTTCGCTGCTAAACCACGTGCCAGCAAGGTAGCTGCCGTCGGTTTTTCCGTATTGTTCTGCAATGAGTAAGCTGATGGCTAATAATGTTGATAGGGTTAGCGCCGTTAATGACAGGCTAGCCGTGAAGGGCTCTGTTTTTTCTCCGTTCAGCCAGCCAAATAACTGCCCAATACCAAGGATAATTGCCGCTGATAAAGGTAATAGCGGAATAAAAATGCTTAAACTATCCATGTACGGACACCGTTAGACGAGCAGATGATTCAGGATTGCCAGCAGCAAAGGGTGCATGAGCGGCCAAGGTATTCTGATTTGCAGACCAATGCGTAAAGGACAAGTCAGGGTTAACGACAAATAGTTCGCCAGTTTCAGGATCTTGTACGTTGAGTTGTAGCCAAGCCTGTTGTATTAATGGCCGTAATGCGGCTTGCCTAGCAAGGAGGTCGGTCAATAGGTTGGGTTTGATTTCAATTAAGACCAGCAAGCGCATGGCGGCATGATGGATGGTCATTTGTTTGGATAAGCCGTTGCGTAAATCACTGCTCGCGCCTTCCATCACGCCGAGTTGGCTGATGGCATTGTGTAAGGTGCTGTTGCCACTGCCGAAATAGTAGTTATCTACGGTCGCAAAATAATAGGCTAAATTAATGTCACTCATTCTAGGAAGAATGCATAGCAATAATGCTTCCAAGTGTTCGCCAGTACTATCTTGCATGGCATCGTAGGAGGCTAGAAAAACGCTTTGTTCCAAAAATACGTTTTGCGTCATTGCGCGGCGACCAATTACCGCTGCGATGCCAGTACTGGCATTTTTTTCAGTAGCGCCCTGTTGGTCTTTGCGCGCACAAGTATCTTGCAAGTGTTTAAACGTAGCGTGATGCGTTTCTGGGAGATTATCACTGTACCAAGTCATGTGCTTGCCATCGGTGTCGTGTTCAGCCGCCATAAACCAAGTATCATTTGGGATGCTTACGTCTTGTTCTGCTAATAAACCTCTTACGTCGGCACGGTTCATGAATAGCGCAATGGTGGCCACTTGTCTGCCATTTGGATAAGCATTGCGTGCCTCCCGATAGCGGGGTGGATTATTTTGGTGTGGTTGTCCGATGAAGACAACTAAGGGGCTAAAGCCAGTGGTTAGGCCTAGGGTATGAAAGAGTTGCGCAAGCTGTTTAATCTGTTCAGGGTTAGGCGTTGCTGTGTTTGCTGCCGTGTCTGGGCTTGAATCGGTTGCGGTCGTTATCGGTTGATTAAGCCTATCGATAACGGATTGATGCCATTTCGGGAAAAAAGCGCTCGCGATCAATCCAGTTAAGGTAAAGGGCAAGGCGATAAGCATGAGCAGTGGCGATAACAGAAGATTACTTCGTAAGCTGTGATGCCATAATGTGCGTAAAGTTTGTTTGAGCCATTGATTACGCGTTAGTTTTATCGCGGTGTTATCGCTTGCGGCCGCGTTAAGATCGCTGAAGAAATTCGCCGCGCCGAAGGTTTCAACACCGAGATGCGCCGCTTCCAACTGCAGGCGTAATCCTTCTTCACGATTATCCATGCTAAAAATACATTGCGCATTGGGGCGGGGTTGATGAATAGTTTTTTGCGCGTGCTGATGAGTAGTATGTATAGCGTGTAACAGCGTGTCACGGTAATGCCGTTCATAAGCGAGCAGCCATATTTCACTGCGGGCTGGGGTAAACTCTTTCAGCACCGTGAGTATGTGTTCCAGTTCCGCTTTGCTGACGTCTTGCCAGTGCTGTGCGGTAAGCCCTAAATGCTGACTTAAACGAAATAATTGCCAGGCACTGTCGTAAATGGAGTGGACTGGACGACTATTCGTCATGCTGCTGCCTTGCCACGTCCAGATAATATCGGCCAAGGTTTGCCAGTCGTTGCGATTATAGTGCGTTGCGCCAAGGCTTAAGATCAGGGTTTCGGCTTGTGGGATTAGGTATTCCGGTAGATCGCCACGGAATAAATGGATACGAACCAGATATTCAGAGGCGTTTTTACGGAAATACGTTTGTAAGCAACTTAAGGTGGCTTCAATTTGCCACGTATCGCGACAAATTTGATTTAACCACAGGCGATCAAGGGTGAGACGAATCGCTAAATAATCGGCAAGAGTGGGTTTGGTGTCATTCAGGGGGGTGTATTCAGGGTGCTGTTCACGCCAGTTAATCATCCCCGACCATCCGGGCATTTCCATTGCCAAACAACGTAAATAGCCGTCCCATTGTGCGGGTGGAATTTCAAGGTCGGTTAATTGCAGGATGATAGCATCCTCAGCATTGTCAGGTAATGCGGCAATAATGGCTTGCCAATCGGGTAATTCTTGTAAAAAGGGATTAATATCCAAGCCTGCTACCGCTCGCCATGCGGCGTACAAGCCATTCTCGCTACGTCCGGGTAATTGCCATGCGGCTAAGCTTTCATCCAAGGCTGAGCTGCACAGTCGAATCATTTGCGTGCGCACATTATCCAAAATATCGATGCCGCATAAATCCATCATCAGATTACGTAAGCTGTAATCAACGCCCAAACGTTGTAGCTCTTGGGCAAATGTTTTATTAATGGCTTCTTGCATGCGTTCGTGCAAGGTGGCTTTTTTTAAGGATACTTTTCTTTGTGAGGCTTTGTGTTGTGCCAAGAGGGCTTCGGCTTGATCTAAAGATAAATCGAGCCTGTTTTCAGGGTGTAAATAGGTCTGCTCTAAATCCAGTTTATTTAAAAGCAGCTGCCACAAGTCGGCGATAAGGGTTTTTTCGGTAGTATCTTCCGTATGCTCGCTGAGCAGTTGTTGCCGAACAGTATGGGGGATGTCAGGTTGAAATGTCTCTAAGGAATTTAACTCTTCACAAGCCCAGGCTAATTGCGTGGGTGAGGCAGGTTCCAGCTCAAATAACAACGCAATGCGGTAAATCGTCGCGTGCGTAATGGGTGCAGGCGCGAGCAACAGAATGGTGTCGGCTTGCAGTGATGGGTCTTGATGTAGCGCTGCTGCAATATCAGCATCATTAATGCGGCCGTGCTGGTAAATCTCGCGAAAGTGGGCTTCTGGCAAATAGCCATTGATGCCCATGTATGCTTTTGCTGTCGCCAACGCGTGATTAAATGGCAAGTGTTGATAGTCGCGCAAGGGGTTGTGGTGTTCAAACGCCAGCATAGGCGCTTGGGTGGGCAATACCTGATCCAGATGCGTTAAAGCTGATTTGATGTGTTGCCGCAAAGTAGGTGTTATTAAGCAAGCTTCACTCATGCTACAGCACCCGTTCCGTCATTAAACTGTTAATTTGCGCTAAGGTGGCGATGGATAAATCAATTAAGGTGGTTGGGAAAAAGCCTAGTAACATAATGGCAGATACTAGCAGTCCCGCCGCGATGACTTCATGGTGGTGTATATCTACAAGGGATTGCATGTCCGGTTTGGTAGGTCCCATAAACAATAAGCCGATGGTGCGAATAGAGTAGGCCGCACTGATTAAAATACTCACGCTAAAAAACACCATCCATCCTCCCCAGCGTTCAAACCCCCCAATAATGGCATGTAATTCAGCAATAAATCCAACCGATCCCGGTAATCTCATGGCGGCCAAAAAAGTTAACGTGGTTAAAATGGCGAAACGTGGCATTACGGGGGCTAAAGAGCTGTAATCTTGAATGTTGCGTGTACCCGTACGTTCAACCAGCAAACCCACCAATAGAAATAACGTCGCGTTGATGAGACCCTGTGCAGTCATTTGTAAGATAGCACCGCTTAAACCCGTTAAATTTAAGGTGGTAATGCCTAATAAGATAACGCCCATGTGACTGATTGATGCATAGGCGAGCATAGTTTTCAAATCACTTTGTCGCCAAGCCAGTAAGCCACCGTACACCATGCTGAATAAGGCTAAAAATGCTAGGAATGCTTGCAGTGCTTCCACGGCTACCGGCAGCATCACCACCGCCCGTAGGAATCCATAGGCGCCCATGTTCAGCAATACTCCTGAGACTAAAATATTTACTGGTGTAGGGGATTCGGCATGTGCTAATGGCAGCCAGCCATGCAAAGGAAAAGTCGGCATTTTGACGCCAAAACCAATTAAAAAGCCAATTAAAACCAATATCTGTTCATTTTCTGGCATAGACTGGGCGGCTTCGCCCAGTGTGCTCATGAGTGAGCCGCCTTGCTCAGGCATATATTCCCCCAGTGCAAATAAACTCGCCAAAATAAAAATCGAGCCACCCAAGGCATACAATACAAAATTAAGACTGGCTACATGGCGTTGTTTGCCGCCCCAGCGATCAATTAAAAAGAACAGCGGGATGAGGGTTGCTTCCCAGAAAGCATAAAAAAGTGCCCAGTCTTGGGCTAGAAATACGCCTAATCCGCCAAATTCAAATAATAATATGCAAATATAATATGTCTTAATGCGCTCGGTAATACAGGTAGAAACGAGCAGTGCGATATTGGTCAATAAAGTAGCCAATAACACCATCGGTAGCGATAATCCATCGATCCCTAGCGCATAGGCATTGCCTAAGTCAGCATTTAGAATAAATTGCTCACTAAACTGTAGGGCGGGATCGAAAGCATCATAATCAGACATGATGATAACGGCTAATAGAAAGGTCAGCGCCGCTATACCATTACTGATGCCACGAAGCGTTCGGGTGTTTTTTGCAGGTGTACAGGCCAGTAGTAAGACACCCATGGCAGGTGTCCAGAGTAATGCGCTTAAGATCCCCATAGTGATGACATTTCCTGACTTAACATGACGGCTACTTAAATTTTTAAGAGGGGATAAAAGGTACTGGTCAATGGAGGGCTTACAGACATTAACAGCTTAGTGTCATTATCGGCATGTAAGCCAGCGGCTTGGTGTGACAGTAAATAAGCAATATCGAGTGGGTGGTTTTATTCCTTAGCGAGAGATGGCGGCGTATCATTAAAAAACGCCGTGCTGCCCGACCACCGCTCATACAGTGCGAGATAGCGATCATTAATGGCTAGCCAGATAAGATCTATGCCCAAGGTGAGACATAGACCCATAAAGCGTTTGGCGGCTTGTGTCCACGTAATGGGGCGCTGATCAAACGATTGTATCTTGATCTTCCATGCCCGCGACCCCAGTGTTTGTCCTCCGTGTGTCCAGAACCAGCCGAAGAAAATAAAGCTTACAACGCTTAAATAAAGTCGATAAAGAATGGGTGTTGCGGTAATTGCTTGACCGGAGTTGAACGGTAACAGTAACGCCGTGGCAACAAAAAAAACCGCAAGCAACAACAATCCGTCGTAAAAAACCGCGGCTAATCGTCGCAATAAACCGGGTCGTATCGATAAGTGATCAATCGGTTTGTTGCGCGGTTCTAATGAGTGCGTGTGCAATTAATTTTTAAACAGTTCCAGTTTTTGACCAAAATACATACACATCACCACTAAGGAACCTAACATAATTAAGCTAGCGATGAGGGGCGGACGATGCACAAGTAGAATGAAAAAATCCATTACAAATATGCTGGTTAAAATAGGACGATCTATTAAGCCTGTGATAATTTTCTTTAACATCAACTTCCCCTAATGAGTAATATGCGTTTTTTTATAAGTAGAGTTGCTTTACGGTATTTTTAAGTAAAAGCACACTTGTTCAACCCTGCTATTTTATAGCTTTAATTTTACTATAATCAACTATAAAATGTAATAAACCAGCCGAAATATAAGCTAGGTTTCAGCGTGTGATATGATATTCACAGAAAGTATAAACACACTTTGGGACGTTTTGTTATTTTAAATTTTTTTAAGAAAATTATAGGGACTGCTGTTAGTAAGCCCCAACTCCAACCGGTGCTAGTTGAGCCGGTGGCTAATCCTGTTAAGATCTACACTCGGTCTGAGCATCCCATTTCACGTACGCAGATCAGTGCGCATGCGTTGAAAGTATTGTATCAGCTTAAAAAATCCGGCTACGCATCCTATTTAGTGGGCGGCTGTGTCAGAGATTTGCTTTTAGGCCGCGAACCTAAAGATTTTGATGTGGTGACCGATGCAACGCCCGAACAAATTAGAAAAGTATTTCGTAATTGCCGCTTAATTGGCCGTCGCTTTCGGCTGGCGCACATTTATTTTGGCCATGAGTACATCGAAGTCGCTACTTTTCGCGGGCGTGCGGATGCTGAAAATGATGATCAAAAGTTTCACGCCAGTGGGCAGTTACTCAGAGATAACATTTACGGCACAATAGAAGAAGATGTTTGGCGGCGTGATTTAACGGTTAATGCTTTGTATTACAATATTCAGGATTTTTCTATCGTCGATTATACCGGCGGCTTGGAAGATCATAAGGCGGCGCGAATTAAGTTAATTGGTGATCCTGTCACGCGTTACCGTGAAGATCCGGTGCGCATGTTACGTGCAGTAAGGTTTGCGGTTAAATTAGGTTTTGTATTAGATGCCGAATGCCAACAGCCGTTACCTGAATTGGCCAGTTTGTTAAATGCTATTCCGTCAGCACGCTTATATGAAGAATTTCTCAAATTGTTTTTAACCGGTTATGGGTTGCAAACCTTTGAAATGCTCCGGCAACATGGCTTATTTGGCGCATTGTTCCCCGCTGTAGAACGGTCTTTAAACGAAGAGAGTGAGGGATTTCCTAAGGTATTTATTGCCAAAGCCTTGGAGAATTCTGATAAGCGAGTTGCCCAAGGATTGCCAGTAACCCCCTATTTTTTATTGTCGGTATTGTTATGGGATTCTGTACAGGCATTGGCACAACAAAAAATTGCGCAAGGCGTGCCCAGTGTGCCAGCGCAACAAATGGCAGCCAGTGAGGTCATTAGTGAGCAAGTACAACGCATTGCTTTTCCAAAATACATGGGCATTGCAATGCGCGATGTTTGGTATTTGCAGTCGCGCTTTCATCAGCAAACCGGTACACGCCCCTTTAAATTAATCACGCATCCACGTTTTAGAGCGGCCTATGATTTCTTATTATTGAGAGCGGAAGCGGGTGATGTTGATCAGAAAATTGCGGATTGGTGGATAGCCTTTCAAGCGGCTGAAGGGATGGATCAAACGGCAATGACGTTGCCGCCGAGTACCAAAGGCCCCCAAAAAAGGCGCAATCGCAGTAAAAACTACCGCCACAGAAATCCGGCCAGTAAGTCTACCGTTGAACACCATGACTGATCCACAATTACCCACCGTTCTTGCTTACATAGGGTTAGGGAGTAATTTGCAACAGCCAGTATTGCAAATTCAATCCGCTCGCGCCGCGATTGCAGCGTTAGCGGGTGTTGTTGAGGTGGCACTTTCCAGTCTAGTCCAAACGCCACCGATGGGGCCGCAAGATCAGCCACATTATGTGAACGCAGTGATGGCGATTAATACCACGCTTGCACCACTGGATTTATTACACCACTTGCAGCACATTGAAAATGAGCAAGGGCGTGTGCGTCAAGCGCAGCGTTGGGTGGCTAGAACCTTAGATCTGGATTTGCTGCTATACGGTGAGCAACACATACAGCTGCCGGACTTAATTGTGCCGCACACTGGCCTTCATCAGCGTGCTTTTGTATTGTATCCCTTAGCGCAAATCGCGCCAGACTTAACGATTGTGGGTCTTGGGCCTATTGCGCAGTTAATTGAACAGTGTCCGTTAGATGGACTGGAGTGGATGACAGCGTGATTGAGGCTATCAACTTATTGTCGGTGTTAGACCTGCAGGCTATGAAGCATGCGGGTGAAAAAATCACCTGTTTAACGGCTTATGATGCAAGCTTTAGCGCCCTCATTGATACGGTTGGTATCGACATAATATTAGTCGGTGATTCTGTGGGCATGGTGATTCAAGGGCAGACGTCTACCTTGTCCGTGACAGTGGACGATATGATTTATCACACCCGCTGTGTCACGCGCGCCCGAAAAAGAACGTTCGTGATGGCAGATTTACCCTTTATGAGCTACAGCACGCCGCAAATTGCCGCAGAAAATGCGGCACGGTTGGTGCGGGAAGCAGGGGCGCAAATGGTTAAATTAGAAGGCGCGCGATTTGAAACTGTGCGATTTCTGGTCGCAGAAGGCATACCTGTTTGTGGGCATTTAGGCTTATTGCCACAATCGGTTAATTTGGCAGGTGGCTACAAAGTGCGCGGTAGAAGCGTTGCGGATGCTGAGCTTATTATTGAACAGGCGATTGATCTGGAGCGTGCTGGGATCAGTATGTTTGTTGTAGAGTGTGTTCCTGCGGCATTAGCAAAACAAATTAGCCAACAAGTAGACATTCCTGTGATTGGTATTGGTGCAGGTGTTGATTGTGACGGGCAGGTACTGGTATTGCACGATATGTTAAATATTACTTTAGGCAAGCATCCGCGCTTTGTTAAAAATTTTATGCACGGCGCAGAT
>JAPLRW010000030.1 GCA_026398935.1 Methylococcales bacterium | reverse complement strand
ATATAGGACTTACGCATTGACGGAAGTCTGGAATTGTGGATTCAGATATTCTTTGCCTATCATGAAGCTAGAAACGAAGGTGGCAACCACGTCCTGATACAATGCCCTCTGCCATTGATAGGCATTGCTGATAATTTCTGTGAATTGCATCTGTTGTAGGTGGATATAGCCACAAAGCGCCGTAAATATATGATTGAGTATCGGCACTTTGCTGCGCACTTGGAATTTTTCGATGTTGCAAACTTGCTTAATCATGCGGTGGTATTGCTCAATCTTCCAGTGCTGGTCATGCAGCTTTTGGAAAGCGGCTTGTTCAAAAGCATCATAAGCATCAGCATCTGGCAGGAACACTACATAATGGCGCAGTTGGTCTTTTAACCGCGTCCGAAACAGCTTCACATTGCCAAACTCACGTAACCAAACCAGCATCCCGTCTTCGGGGACTTCCAGTTTTTGCACCTGCGCCCATGTGCCTTTTTCCGTGGACACCCGGCGATTGCTTTCTACCGCGAACATAAACCCCATCCGGTGGTTTTTTACCGTCTTGAGATTGCTCACGCAGGAATACCAACTGTCCCCCGTCATAAAATACGGTTGTAATCCCCAGGCCAGCACGTCGTCTAGCATGTCGAGAAAATAATCGTTTTTGGTTTTGCCATCCGCCTTGTCGTATACACGGTAGTTAACGGGCAGGCTGCGACCTTGCGGGTCGGTGTAATACAACGTAATGAGGCTCAAACCCTTAACGACACGGTGATGCTTGCCAGACCAGAAATGCCCAACCAGTTCCATATGTTGACTATAGGGCTTATCCAAGGTGCTGTCGTCCACGTTCAGCGTTCCGTCAACCAAGTTCAATAGGCGTTTTGCCTCATTGAACAGATCCTTGGGTTCATAGTTTTCCCGTAACAGGAAACGGTTCACGCTGTCGTGAGAGATGCCCATGACTTCGGCAAGGCGTGTGCAGGTGCTTGATTTTGGCTCACTCATCAGAAATCCCATATACATTGGCAGGGTGCAGCGCGCTGTCGGCGGGCGGGTAGGTTTTCTTATCATCCGTGAATCATTCCTAATGGGCGTGTTTGCTTTCGCACAATTATACTTTCCCGTCAATGCGTAAGTCCTAAGATAACACTATCGCCTTTAAGGTCTGGAATCCAATAACTAGGGTCAATACTGAGTACTTTATAGTCCCTGCTTCCCCGAAGGCAAAATGCAAAGCACTGCTCGATACCGATAAGCCAATAACACTGGGTGCTGACAAGGCAAAAGCCAAAAAATCAACGATAAATAATTAGGTTTCACTGTAATTTTTCAAATAAGGCCGTAAGGCGCAATAACCAACGGGCATTGCGCCATATTTAACGTAGAGGATTGAGGATAAAAAAATGGATTACCGGCGAGTTTAGCATCAAGGCGGAACCTATTTTTTTACCGTCAACCTTTTGCAGCGGAAAGGTAATGACTTATTAATACGACACATTCAAGCTTTGCGGGAAGCGGTCAAGGTAGTCAAAGCACGACATCTGTTTGAGATAAATGTTTTTTTGGGGGTAAGGAGATTTATATGAATTTGAATAATGTGGCACGGACAGCAATACGGCGCAATGCCCGTTGGTTATTGCGCCTTGCGTCCTACCGCACGGTACAACACTCAAAAAAACATAAATTTTAAGTGATTATATGCATCAGCTAAAACAAATAGGACTTATTTTAGTAATTACCATCCTGCTGATAGTTGCATGGTTTTCCTATGCCAGGGCAAACGCATTAAAAACACTTTAAAAACATGATAAAGGTCACTATATCACTGGGTATTTGCGAGAGCCCAAGTGAATTGCAGTATAGTCGAACATTTCTCCACCTTGAATGACCCAAGGATT
>JAPLRW010000028.1 GCA_026398935.1 Methylococcales bacterium | reverse complement strand
CCAAATTTTATGCGGCGGGCGAATTCGGGGCGTTCAATTTCCCAAACATTACCATTACGTAACCAATGATCAGGCCCTTCGACTTGCTCACCGTTAACAATAGTTTGTGAGAACATGCCGTATTCATAGCGTAGCCCATGACCTGTTACCGGCAATTGTAAGGTCGCACAGCTGTCAATAAAGCAGGCGGCTAGGCGTCCTAAGCCACCATTGCCTAAACCTGCATCGGACTCGCTGTCGACCAGTTCCTCAATTTGGAGTCCTAGGTCATACATGGCTTTTGTGACGCTATCGGTAATACCTAAATTGAGCATGGCATTACTTAGCGTACGACCCATTAAAAATTCCAGCGAGAGATAAAAGGTTTTTTTGCAATTTTGATTGTGATAGGCTCTATAGGTCTTTTTTCGGTTCTCTACCAGTCTGTCGGCGATAGCCATCGATAAGGCTTCATAAGCATAATACGGTGATTGAGAGTATTCGTCTTGACCGAGGTGTTGACTGTAATAACGTTGAAAATCTGCGCCCAGTTCTTTT
Organism: Methylococcales bacterium; assembly: GCA_026398935.1. GTDB lineage: Bacteria > Pseudomonadota > Gammaproteobacteria > Methylococcales > Methylomonadaceae > SXIZ01. The sequence continues at coordinate 4,169 of JAPLRW010000028.1, read as the reverse complement.
TTACTTAATCCCAGATCAGGGAGTTTGGCGATGTTGGGGGATGGTTTGCTGAGCTTGAATTTTTTATCAGGCATATTAAATCTCCATGCTGGAAAGTGAATTTAGAATTTATAAAATGGGGGGTAAGATGGGTGATATTAATGTAAAGCGGCGGTAGGCCGACTGAGTCGGCCTACCTGGCGGTCTTTAACTTAATTTGCCATGGCATTGTTTAAATTTCAGCTCTGATCCACAGGGGCAAGGGTCGTTGCGGCCTATTTTTTTGCCTTCACGCATAAAGGGCTGTTCTTGTTCTTCCGACTCATCCATCGTGGCGATGGCAATCGCTTCCGGTGAATTTAACAGCGGTGCTTCGGCATGTTCAAAATGCATTTCTTTTGGGGCTTGACGTTGCGCGTCAATGGCTTCCACATCTTCTTCGCGAGTAACTTGAACTTTGGCTAAAATACCAATGATTTCAATTTTAATGTGCTCCAGTAGGCTGGAAAACATTTCAAATGCTTCGCGTTTATATTCCTGTTTAGGGTCTTTTTGAGCATAGCCTCTAAAATGGATACCTTGACGCAAATAATCCATCGCCGCCAAATGTTCTTTCCAACTGTTATCCAGCACTTGCAACATGACTGATTTTTCAAAATGTTGCAGAACTTCGGTTGAAATTTGCTCTTCTTTGGCGTGATGCGCTTGCTCTAAATGGTCAATGATTAATTGCCGTAGCTCCATCTCATTCGGCGGACGCTGTTGGGTAAATAACGTTTTTAACGGAAGATCTGCGTTAAAATCTAAACGTAACTGCTCTTCCAGACTGTCAATTTGCCATTGTTCAGTCATTGTTTTTGGCGGTACAAAACGCGTAATGGTGTTATTAATAACATCTTCACGAATCGCCTTAACAATATCTGATACGTTATCAGCCGCCATTAATTCATTACGTTGTGCATAGACCACTTTACGTTGATCATTAGCCACGTCGTCATAGGCAAGAATTTCTTTACGGATGTCAAAGTTACGGCCTTCAACTTTACGCTGGGCGCTTTCAATAGAACGGGTCACCCACGGATGTTCAATGGCTTCATCTTCACCCATGCCGAGTTTTTGCATCAAACTTGCCACTTTTTCAGAGGCAAAAATACGCATAAGATCATCTTCCAGCGATAAGTAAAAACGGGTTGATCCAGGATCGCCTTGACGACCGGAACGACCACGTAACTGATTATCAATACGTCTTGATTCGTGCCGCTCTGAGCCGATGACATGCAAGCCGCCACTGGCAATGGCCAGCGCGTGACGATCCAGCCATGCACCGCGCACTTTTTCACGTACGGCATAGCTAATATCTTCACCCAGTGCCGCATATTCAACGTCTAAATTGCCACCTAGCACAATATCCGTTCCGCGTCCTGCCATATTGGTGGCAATAGTCACCGCGCCTGGCATACCGGCTTGGGAAATAATATGCGCTTCCCGTTGATGTTGTTTCGCATTGAGAACTTCATGCGGGATGTTGAGCTGTGTCAGTAATGTTGAGAGCAGTTCTGAGTTTTCGATAGAAGTCGTACCCACCAGCACCGGCTGTTGTCGTGTAACACAGTCCTTAATATCATTGGCAATGGCGTTGTATTTTTCGCGTGCGCTCAAATACACCATATCGCCTAAATCTTTACGGATTAAGTTGCGATGTGTGGGAATGACCACGACTTCTAGGCCATAAATTTTGTTTAACTCAAACGCTTCGGTGTCTGCCGTTCCTGTCATACCCGACAATTTCTCGTAGAGTCTGAAGTAGTTCTGGAAGGTAATGGACGCCAAGGTTTGGTTTTCACTTTGGATAGGAACGTTTTCTTTCGCTTCGATGGCTTGATGCAGGCCGTCAGACCAGCGTCTGCCAGGCATTGCCCGTCCGGTGAACTCATCAACGATCATGATGTCTTCGTCACGCGTCACAATGTATTCAACATCGCGTTTAAACAGATTGTGCGCCCTTAATGAAGCATTCAGATAATGCATCAAGCGGATATTCGCCGCTTCGTACAAGCTTGTACCGCGCTGCATTAAACCATGCTCAAGCATAAGGTCTTCTATATGCTCATGACCCGCTTCGGTTAGATGGATTTGTTTGGTTTTTTCGTCAACGCTAAAATCGCCAGGGCCATCTTCTTTTTCTTGTTTGGTCAGCAGCGGCACAATGGCGTTGGTTTTAACATAAATCTCAGTGCCTTCTTCCGTAGGCCCTGAAATAATCAATGGCGTACGAGCCTCATCAATCAGGATGGAATCGACCTCATCGACAATAGCAAAGTTCAAGCCACGTTGAACTTTCTGCTCCATGCTAAAAGCCATGTTGTCGCGCAGATAATCAAAACCAAACTCGTTATTGGTACCGTAAGTAATGTCGGCCGCATAGGATTTGCGGCGTTCATCGGTATCAAGGCCGTTAATAATGACGCCCGTGGTTAAGCCCAGAAAGGTATAGAGCCTGCCCATCCATGCAGCATCACGGCTGGCGAGATAGTCATTCACGGTAACGACGTGTACACCTTTACCCGGCAATGCATTCAAATAAGCCGCCAAGGTCGCCATCAGCGTTTTACCTTCACCGGTCTTCATTTCAGCGATTTTGCCATCGTTCAGCATCATGCCGCCGATCATCTGCACATCAAAATGACGCATACCAAAAACGCGTGATGATGCCTCTCGAACGGTTGCAAATGCTTCAGGAATCAGGTCGTTTAACGCTTCGCCTTGGGCTAAACGTGTACGAAATTCCTGCGTTTTAGCTTGCAACTCAGCATCACTGAGCAGTTCATACGCAGCTGACAGGCTATTGATTTTCTTAACGACCTGTCTTTTTTTCTTAACCAGCCGGTCATTACGGCTACCAACTACTAATTTAACCAGCTTACCTAGCATACTTTTTTCCGGGGTGACAATATTATTAAAAGATGGGTACAAAATAACTAGATTATAACCCTTTTACTGTAAATCTTACTAGGCAATTATCCCAGTGTTAGATGTGAGTGCCTTAAAGCATCTAGTTGATGCCCGCAGTTGGCGGGCTTTCTTACGTTAGCGCTAGTCTGCCGCATACTCCAATATTAAGGTATTATCCAGAACGTGTCGCGTAGGATTTAGTGTTGAGGTTTCGATTGTGGTTGTATGTGTGTTTCAAAAACGGATAAGGCCCTTGTTCGATTGCTTTCATTGTCTTGATCTTGCGTGAGCGCATGGGTCATCTCGTTTAATGATGTTTTTACAGCCGGTGATGGATGCGGGATTTAAAAAGCCAGCAGGTAATTGCTGTTGTGTGTTGTCCACTTCTGCGACAAAAAAACTTAATGTGTTTTTCTTCGAGTTCTTTATATTCGCTGGGAATTTGAATCACATTGTCACGGACATGTTTTTCAAATTTAATGGCATACATGATGTTTTCTGGTTGTTTAACTCTGTAGATTGGCGCTGACGTTAGGAAGCCAATCTACAAAATTCCCAACATATGCGGTTGATCTGAAGGTATGGTTTTAGGGTTTGATTTAGCTTGCTTCTATAAGGTCAACAATTAAAAACTTGAGCGTCGAGTAATAAATGTCCCTGTGATAGCGATTTTGTTTAGCGTATTTTTTATTGGCAGAATGATACTTTCTGTCTGTTGATAATGTTGAAATGGTTTTATTTTTAAGTTAATGGCTCTGGCGTAGTGCGATCATGATGATCCCCCCCGATTGTAGTGTATTGCCTAGCAATGAATATATCTTGCGGCGTTTTTATTTTACCGGGGATGTCAGTGTGTTGATAATGCTCTTCTTTGTTTTATTAAGTTAGGGATGTACTTATTTTTGTCTTGCTGATTTTTAAAGCCTAATCTGGTATATAAATTACCGCCAATGCCAGGAACTATCTCGCCTGATGTGTTTTTTTCAGAATCTACAGCAAAATAAATATATTTGAAACAATCGCTAATGTTATTAGGGAATTCATTTTGCAAGTTACTGATTGCTTGATTATGAATAACTGGCGCAGCCACAAAAATTTGTTTAAATTTTCCCTCATTAATCATATTTGTCAAATTGGTTTTTACCACGCAAGCACTTGATATAACCGCTTTAACTACGACTAAAGTGGTAGATGAATAAAGATCCGGCTCTCTATATCGTTTGATAATGGGTGCTGTG
>JAPLRW010000188.1 GCA_026398935.1 Methylococcales bacterium | reverse complement strand
TGCCAAAGAAGCTTTTGCAGATGGCGGGTGATGCACCAAATAAATACAACACTAACCAGCCCGTCTTCTGGAAGTTACGCACCAAGCCAAAATAGGCGGCATTAATAAATGCCTGTAAATCCTGCTCGGTTTTTTGCTGTGCGAAGAGGGCAGGCCACAAGGCTTCCGGTACGGAATAATTAAAATGAATGCCTGCGATGGCTTGCATGCTGCGTCCGTAGCGATGCCATAAACCACGGCGATAAATATGCTTCATCGTGCCGATGTTGGATGAACCGTAGTTCGCAATAGGAATGCTTAAATCACCACTGATACCACAAGGCATGCTGGTACTCAGTAACAGCTCTTCCCCTAATTGTGCATAAACAAATTGGTGAATAGTGTGCATCGCGCCCAAGGTGTCACGCGCATCACTAAGCGGAGGTGTAATAAATTCCAGTAGGGCTTCAGAATAATCGGTAGTAATAGAGGGATGGGTAAGTGCTGACCCTAAGGCTTGTGGATGCGGTGTTTGTGCAATTATGCCGTTGTCTGCAATACGCAAACTTTCTTTTTCGATACCTTTTAGACCACCGCACAGCAAAGATTGTTGCTGATGATCACATAAGCGCTGCAATCGCAGGCTGGGTTGTTGGTTTGAATAGGTCATTAAGGGCGCTCATGCCGCGATAACTGAGTGTAATCGGGCATTATAAAGCGTTTAGTTGACTGAATAAAAATAAAAAACACAGTAATCTTTTTTTCGTCCAAAAATGCAAATTCAACGTTGACGTGTACTTATAGTAATCATGCAGCCTCTTGCTTACTATCACCAAAAAATACCCTATGAAGTGATTTTTGAGCTGAAGGTCTATTTCCCAAGTGCCTAGCTAATTTTTTGCCCAACAGCCTTTAATACGGATTTGTCCACGTTTTCTCGTATTACGGCTCAGCAGTCAACTAAATATCTAAGCTGAAACGCCTATGATCACCGCCATGTCTTTTTGTTTCTTTTTTGCTTTCCTTAATGTCTCAATCTGGTATCTTTGTATCTCGGTTAGCTATTCATAAGCGATCTCATCTTGCGGCGGATTGGAAAAGCCCTGATTTTTTGAGTCAGAGAGGATAATCAGGTTTTTTACCCACAGGGTATATGGCGCTTGACGCGCACGTTTATCGTTGAACTATTGAAACACTATGACTAAAATCCATTTAATCTTACTTGAAACATCTGCCTGCCATTTGTGTGAACATGCGTTAGCCATCGTCACTCAATGCCAGAAAGATAATGGCAATCTATTTATCGAGCATATAGATATTGCCGAGCATCCGCAATGGCAACCAAGCTATGCGGTACGCATTCCCGTTTTATACCACCCAGAAACCCAAAAAGACTTAGGCTGGCCTTTTGATCACGCCGATGTTAACGCATTTATAGAGGCATTAAAACATGACTGAATACCGATTAGAAAAAGACAGCATGGGTGAGTTGAATGTACCCGTTGCCGCTTTATATGCCGCACAAACCCAGCGCGCGGTTGAAAACTTCCCCGTCAGCGGCTTAACCATGCCGCCCGCGTTTATTAAAACCGTGGCGCTGATTAAAAAAATTGCTGCCGAGGTTAATATTGAACTGGGTGAGCTAGATGAGCAACGCGGCAATGCGATTATGGCGGCCGCGGACCTGATCATTGCCGGACACCATAGCGATCAATTTCCGATTGATGTATTTCAAACAGGCTCAGCGACCAGTACCAATATGAATGTGAATGAGGTACTGGCAACGCTCGCCAGCAAAATCGCCCAAATAGTGGTTGATCCAAATGACCACGTCAACAGCGGACAAAGCAGTAATGATGTTATTCCCACGGCTATTCACGTCAGCGCGGCACTGGAATGTCAACGGTGTTTATTGCCGGGACTGCAACATTTAGCCGAGGTTATTGAAGCCAAAGCGCTGAGCGTTGATGGCATAACTAAAACCGGACGTACGCATTTAATGGATGCTATGCCGATTCGATTAAGTCAGGAATTAGGCGCGTGGGCGTTACAAATTCGAAATGGTTACGCCCGTGTTCAATCAACCTTGCCGCGTATTTATAAGCTTGCGCAAGGTGGGACAGCGGTAGGCACAGGCATTAATGCGCATCCAGAATTTGCAGAAAAATTCGCGCAAGCGTTATCTAAAACAACGGGCTTAGCGTTTGCGCCAAATGACTCTTTTTTTGAAAGCCTTGCCGCGCAGGATGCGATAGTAGAATTATCAGGGCAGCTGAAAGTTATTGCCGTCAGTCTGATGAAAATCGCTAATGATTTACGTTGGATGAACAGCGGCCCGTTGGCAGGTTTGGGGGAAATTGAACTGCTCGCCTTACAGCCCGGCAGCAGCATCATGCCCGGCAAAGTCAATCCTGTAATTCCTGAGGCAACTGCTATGGTGGCAGCACAGGTAATCGGCAATGACGCGACAATTACCATTGCGGGTCAGTCCGGGACGTTTCAGCTCAATGTCATGCTGCCGGTGATTGCGTACAACATATTACAAAGTATTAACTTGCTGGGGAATGTCAGTAACCTGCTCGCCGATAAAGCAATTGCTGGATTTAACGTACGAGAAAATAATCTCAATCAAGCTTTAGCTAAAAACCCCATATTGGTGACCGCTTTAAACCCTATTATCGGCTATTTAAAAGCAGCAGAAATTGCGAAAGCCGCCTATAAACAAGGTCGGCCGATCATTGACGTGGCAGAAGAAATGACTGAATTAAGTCGTGTAGAGCTTGAGGCATTATTGGAGCCTGCGCATTTAACCCGTGGTGGTATTAATGCGTAAAATAAGAAAAATACCTTATAAATAATAGGTTAATGAGGCGGGTCTTAGGGTTATTACGTACTTCTGCCTGTTGCTTAAATGCGACAATCTAAGGGTTCACAAAGAGAATATTATACAACCTGATGATATTAAAAGCATATTGAAGATAAATATAAAGTAGCCAAAACTTGTAAGGATTTAGAATTACTGCTATTATTCGGTGCGTGAAAACAAATCTATGTTGTAAAACAACAAAAGCGCGACAACAATAACAACCTCATGAGGGGGAACAATGACTTTAACCAAAACTAATAAATACTGGGGCATTGCCGCAGCCACTTTAACGATAGCTAGCACGCTGATTGCACCACAAGCCGTTGCAGGATCAAAAGCAGAATTAGGCAATTCTAAAGTGCAAGCTTTAGAGTCGCAAGTAAATGAAATGGGCGATATGCTCAGAAGCATGCAGTCTGAATTAGATGCGGTTAGAAATGAAGCCAAACAACCTGTTGCTGTGGCTCCTGCACCTGTAAAAACCAAAGACAACATGGTATTTTTCCGTGGCGGTTATGGACATAATAACAGCACCCGAGGCGGTACATTAGATCCAACCAACGTTCCTGGTGTAGGTTCTAGTGCTAATGGTGTGGTTACTGGTTCAATAGCGGATCGCGATGCATGGTATTTTGGCGCTGGTTTTGATTTTAGCTTGAGTGATGACTTATTTGGCTTTGCGAATGGAACGGAAGTATTGGCCGAGTTAATGTTTGACTATAAACAACTTGCTGATAAAAAAAGCAATGGTCTTTCTCCTGGAGCAACAGCAACATTAGGTACATTAGGTTTTAATTTACCTGCTGCAAATAACCAAACAGCAACTGTCAATCAGTTGTCTTTAGCAGCTTCTCCAAAAATAAAATTCCTTAAAGGCAGTGATTTCAGACCTTGGTTAATACCCGTCGGGTTTGAATTAAGTATCATTAGCCCTCCATCTGATGCGATTACTGTATTAACGCCAGGCATGATGTTTGGTTTAGGTGCTGATTATAGAATCTGGAACAATCTTTATGTTGGTGCTGATGCGCGTTATCACTACACGCCTAGCAGCGTAAATGGTGTTAATACTGACGGCGTAACTGCTGGCGGTTATTTAGGAATCGGTTTCTAATCTAACGATTAGCTATTTATTCTATAAAAAGGGAGGCATGATGCCTCCCTTTTTTTGTTTTACCTTGTTACTTTC
>JAPLRW010000302.1 GCA_026398935.1 Methylococcales bacterium | reverse complement strand
TGTTACAGCACAGTCTGAGCAATAGGAAGCACCATGTTTACTGACGCCGATAATCAAACACACACTCAAGCCACCCAGTCTTCGTCTACCGCGATCAGTTCGCATGCGCGTAATGTGGATTTGGCGATTCGTAATGCTGAAGAAGCTGTATTGAAGCTACAACACGCCGATGGCTATTGGGTATTTGAACTGGAAGCAGATTGTACGATTCCTGCTGAATACATCATGATGATGCATTATCTGGGTGAAATCGATACGGCTTTACAAGCTAAAATAGCCAATTATTTGCGCGCCAGACAAGCTGCTGACGGCAGCTACCCCCTGTTTACGGGTGGGCCTGGCGATATTAGTTGTAGCGTTAAAGTGTATTATGCCTTGAAAATGGCCGGGGATGCTATTGACGCCCCGCACATGACGCGCTTAAGGGAATACATTATCAGCCAAGGCGGAGCGGCTAAGGCGAATGTGTTTACGCGTATTGCGTTAGCGATGTTTGAGCAATTACCTTGGCGGGGCGTGCCTTATATACCTGTCGAGATTATGTTATTGCCGAAATGGTTTCCTTTTCATTTAGACAAGGTATCCTATTGGTCACGAACGGTAATGGTGCCTTTATTTGTTCTGTGTACGCTGAAAGCAACCGCTAAAAATCCGCTTGGCGTAGGCATTCTGGAATTGTTTGTTACGCACCCGGATTTGGAGCAGCATTATTTTCCAGAACGTACGTTATTGAATAAATGCTTTTTAGGGTTGGATAATTTAGGGCGTGCCGTCAATTCGATCATTCCCACGCGTATGCGTAAGCTTGCGCTTAATAAGGCGCAAGATTGGTTTATCGAGCGCTTGAATGGCGAAGATGGGCTAGGGGGTATTTTCCCTGCCATGGTGAATGCGTATGAAGCATTACTGTTACTGGGCTTTTCTGCGGATCATCCGCATGTCGTTACCGCTCGTAAGGCGATTGATAAATTATTGGTCATTAATGAGCATGATGCGTATTGTCAACCGTGCCTTTCGCCCGTTTGGGATACCGCGTTAGCGGCATTAGCGTTACAAGAAGTGGATAAACAAGCCAATGCAGCGCCGTTAACACGCGCTTACGATTGGTTAAAAAGTAAGCAATTGCTGGATCAGCCTGGTGATTGGCAAATTGCACGTCCGAATTTAGCGGGTGGCGGTTGGGCATTCCAATTTGAAAACCCCCATTATCCCGATGTAGATGATACGGCAGTAGTGGGTTTCGCCATGGCGGACTCCAATTTACCTGATTTAGATGAATCTATTCATCGGGCAACGCGTTGGATTGTCGGTATGCAATCTGCGAATGGTGGTTACGGTGCATTTGATGTCGATAACACGCAATATTATCTCAATGAGATTCCTTTTGCGGATCATGGTGCGTTATTAGATCCACCGACGGTTGATGTCAGCGCGCGATGTGCGATGTTAATGGCGAAAGTGGCGCAGAATCATGATGAATATTTACCTGCTTTAAAACGGACGATTGCGTATATCCGCGCTGATCAAGAAGTCGATGGGTCATGGTTTGGGCGGTGGGGAACTAATTACATCTATGGTACGTGGTCGGTGCTATTGGGGTTGGAACAAACGGATTTACCTAAAACCGATCCTATGTACACCAAAGCAGTACAGTGGTTAAAAAGTGTACAGCGAGAAGACGGCGGTTGGGGTGAAGATAATTTCAGTTACCATGACACGGCTTGTGCGGGTCGCTACCGTTTTAGTACGGCTTTTCAGACGGCTTGGGCGCTCTTGGGCTTGATGGCGGCTGGCGAAGCGCATTCTGCGGAGGTGAAAGCCGGTGTGGATTTCCTTCTGCGGTGTCAGCAAAGCGATGGCGTATGGAATGATAAATGCTTCACGGCTCCTGGCTTCCCGCGGGTATTTTATTTGAAGTACCATGGCTACGATAAGTTTTTCCCGCTTTGGGCATTGGCGCGCTACCGTAATGAGCTTAAAAATCTGTGATTACTGGCATTGTCGTTGCCTTACCAGAGGAAATTAGTACGCTGACCGCCAAAAAAATGACTAAGGGAAGTTGCTACTTTGTTACGGATACGTTACTGGTCGCTTATTCCGGCGCGGGTTCGGAAAATGCGCAAGGGGCGGCCAAGCAATTGTTGGACAAGGGGGCTACGCAGTTAATCAGCTGGGGGTGCGCTGCCGCGTTGAGTGATCAATTAAAACCGGGCGATCTAACCTTGGCGGCGTCTTTAGTGCGTGCTGATGCGCAAGGTGAAATCGAATCGGGCGTTTCCAGTGCATGGCATCAGCATTGTAAAAGGATTCTGACGGACGTTATGGCGGTGCATACCGGAGCGCTACTTGAAAGTAAGCGCATTGTTTCAGCCAGTAGTGAAAAAAAACATCTATTTTCTGAAACTGGCGCCATTGCGCTGGACATGGAAAGTATTGCGGTGGCTAGTATGGCTAAGCAAAAAAATATCCCTTTTATAGCGATTCGTGTCATTGCCGATCCCGTTAGTATGGACTTGCCGCAAGCGATTTCAGCGGCGTTAAACGCGCAAGGTGATGTTGTATTAAGTAAACTGTTAGGCTTTTTAGTGTTGCATCCTTGGGAGCTGCCGGGACTGATTAAATTAGGCTTACATTTTAATGCCGCAACGAAAACACTTAAAACGCTCGCGAGGATACTTGATAAAATAACGGATGTTGATCAGGCCAATGCGGCGGCTTTTTAGGTTGCCGTTCGTTGTTATGGCGATAAAAGATAACGCTATCGCTCCTGCTGGAGCGTGTGAACGATGTACCATTTGAGGAAACTATGACATTCAGTATCGCAGAACTTTTTGCACAACACAGTACCGATAAATTTGATTTGCACGAACAGTATCTGAATAATCAAATGGTTAGAGTGCTGAAAACTATTGGCTATGACCGTCATTATAAACGTGCGTTAGGGCAGTATCTGTATGACCAGGACGGTGCTGAGTATTTGGATTTACTCAGTGGTTTTGGGGTTTTTGCGGCGGGTAGAAATCATCCCACTATTATTAACGCGTTAAAAGAAACGTTAACCTTAGAATTGCCTAACTTAGTGCAGCTGGATGTTTCTGTATTGAGTGGTTTGTTGGCGCAAGAAATTCTAAAAACTACGCCTGAAAACCTGAATAAGATGTTCTTCTGTAATTCTGGTACGGAAGCGGTTGAAGCTGCCATTAAGTTTGCGCGCTACACCACCAAGCGTGAAAAGATTGTGTTTTGTGAACACGGTTACCACGGTTTAACGATGGGCGCTTTATCCTTAAACGGTGAAGAAATTTTCCGTGAGGGATTTGGTCCGTTATTGCCAGGGTGCATTGCCATTCCTTTTAATGATCTGGACGCGTTAGAAAAAGCCTTAAGTAATAATGATGTGGCGGCGTTTGTGGTTGAGCCGATCCAAGGTAAAGGGGTTAATTTACCGGATGATGATTACTTGGCGGGTGTTGAACGGTTATGTAAACAATATGGCACGTTATTCGTTGCTGATGAAGTTCAGACTGGGATTGGGCGTACCGGTAAATTTTGGGCTATTGATCATTGGCAGGTAAAGCCTGACATGATTTGTATGGCTAAAGCACTGTCCGGTGGCTTCGTGCCCGTGGGCGGCGTAGCTATGACGCAAAAAATTATGGATACGGTTTATAACCGCATGGATAGAGCGGTAGTTCATGGTTCTACGTTTTCTAAAAACAATATGGCGATGGCGGCAGGTCTTGCTACATTGCATGTGATAGAAACAGAAAAATTGGTGGAAAACAGCGCCAAAGTGGGCACTGATATTATTAACAGCTTAAACGCCCTGTCGGATAAATACGAGTTTCTTAAGGAAGCGCGTGGCAAAGGCATGATGATTGCCATTGAATTCAAATCTCCCAAAAGCCTTAGCTTAAAAGCGGCATGGGCGATGTTAGAAGCGGCAAATAAAGGTTTGTTTTGCCAAATGATTACCATTCCATTGTTTAAAGAACAGCGCATTTTGACACAAGTGGCCGGGCACGGCATGAATGTTGTGAAGCTGTTGCCACCGCTAAATTTAACGCAAAAAGATCGCGATTATATTGTGACTTCTTTTGATCAAGTGATTGCGGATACCCATCAAATTCCTGGATCAATTTGGGAATTAGGTAAAAATCTGGCCAGTCATGCGTTGAAAAATAAAAAAAGCAGCTAAGTAATGAATTTTACGAAAAATTAGTTGTATGAATGCAGTTTTTGTCGCTATTGCGGCATTGGTTTAAATCGGGTTTCTGCGCCGCCCTATTTCTAGTTGCACTGATCTTAATGTTTTATCGCGAGCCCTTTATTAATCATGAATACAATAGCTAATTATCCCTTGCTGCAACACATCAATACGCCTGATGATGTTCGCAAATTATCTAAAGATCAGCTCAAGCCCTTAGCAAAAGAGTTACGTGAGTTTTTAACCCACACGGTCAGTATTTCTGGCGGGCATTTTTCGGCGGGTTTAGGCACAGTTGAATTAACTGTGGCACTGCATTATGTTTTTGATACGCCGTCTGATCAATTAGTGTGGGATGTGGGGCATCAAGCCTATCCGCATAAGATCTTGACGGGGCGTAAAGAACGCATGACCACTATTCGAACCCGTGATGGTGTGTCTGCTTTTCCGAGTCGCTTTGAGAGTGAATATGATGCGTTTGGCGTCGGTCATTCCAGCACCTCGATCAGTGCTGCATTAGGGATGGCGATTGCCTCAAATTTGAAAGGTGAAGATAAGCAGATGGTAGCAATCATCGGTGATGGCAGCATTACTGGTGGTATGGCATTTGAGGCTATGAATCATGCAGGTGCTATTGATGCGAATTTGCTAGTTATTTTGAATGATAATGATATGTCTATTTCGCCGCCTGTCGGTGCGATGAGTAATTATTTAACCAAGATTTTATCCAGTAAATTGTATTCGTCGGTACGTGAAGAAAGTAAAAAAGTATTAAGCAGGATGCCGAGCGTATGGGAATTGGCGCGCCGAACCGAAGAGCATATGAAAGGTATGATTGTTCCTGGCACGTTGTTTGAAGAGCTGGGATTTAATTATATTGGGCCGATAGACGGGCATGATTTGGATATGCTGGTGTCAACACTGGAAAATCTGAAGGCTATTTCAGGCCCACGCTTTTTACATATTGTGACCAAAAAAGGCAAAGGGTATGCGCCTGCTGAGAAAGATCCGTTAGCCTATCATGGTGTCGGTGCTTTTGATCCGAGTAAAGACGCATTACCGAAAGCTGCACCATCACAGCACCCTACGTATACCGAGGTTTTTGGTAGCTGGTTATGCGATATGGCGGCACAAGATGAGCGTCTGCTAGGTATTACGCCTGCAATGCGCGAAGGCTCAGGACTGGTTAAGTTTTCAGAACAATTTCCTAAGCGTTATTTTGATGTCGCTATCGCTGAACAACATGCGGTTACCTTGGCTGCTGGGCAAGCCTGTCAAGGTGCAAAACCCGTGGTGGCTATTTACTCAACCTTTTTACAGCGTGCTTACGATCAATTAATTCACGATGTTGCGCTGCAAAATCTGGATGTGTTGTTTGCGTTGGATAGAGCGGGATTGGTTGGGCCTGATGGGCCAACGCATGCAGGTAGTTTTGACTACAGTTACATGGCGTGTGTGCCGAATATGCTGGTTATGGCACCGGCGGATGAGAACGAATGTCGACAAATGTTGACCACCGGTTTTTTACATGACGGCCCTGCGTCTGTTCGTTACCCGCGTGGTAAAGGCCCTGGCGTAGCGGTGCAAAAAGCCATGACAGTGTTGCCGATAGGCAAAGCTGAAATTCGTCAGAAAGGCAGTCGCATTGCTATTTTGGCTTGGGGTAGTATGGTAACGCCGGCTATGGCAGCGGGTAAAACCTTGAATGCAACGGTGGTTAATATGCGTTTTGTGAAGCCGATAGATGAAGAATTATTGCTTGAACTCGCTAAAAGTTACGATGTATTTGTCACCATTGAAGAAAATGTGCTGACGGGTGGCGCAGGAAGTGCGGTGAATAATTTTCTGCAAGCGCAAAAAATACTCATGCCCGTCTTGAATATTGGCCTGCCTGATCGATTTATCGAGCAAGGGACGCGCGAAGAATTACTGGCGTTCTGTGAGCTGGATGCCGCTAGTATCCTAACACGTATTGAACAGTTTTGTGCTTAACGGGCATTGGGGAAAAGCATGGATAGATTGCTGGCTAAAATTCGAGATATTCCAGACTTTCCAGCGCCGGGTATTGTCTTTAAAGACATTACCCCGCTGGTTAAAGATCCGGCGACACTGCGCCTTGCCGTACATCAGTTGTTACAGCCTTTTTTAGGACGTGATATTACTTTGGTTGCTGGTATGGAAGCGCGAGGCTTTATTTTCGGATCGTTAGTGGCTTGGGAGCTCGGCGTAGGATTTGTGCCGCTCCGAAAACCCGGGAAATTACCTTACGACGTGCAAAGCGTTTCGTATGATTTAGAGTATGGCTCAGCCACGTTGGAAGCGCATATCGATGCTTTCGATGTCAATGACAAAGTATTGGTCATTGATGATCTTCTAGCGACAGGCGGTACTGCAAAAGCCAGTTGTGAGCTCGTTGAAAACTTGGGTGCGACAGTGGTGGCTTGTGCCTTTGTTGCCGAATTAGATTTTTTAGCCGGTCGTGAAAAGCTGAGCGCCTATGAAGTGCATTCTTTGTTGCATTTTTAAGACAGCGTCGTGCATCACACTTTTAATGCGCGATTAACGCCTGTTTTAAATCAAATTAATTCAATCTAGTTTCTGCGCGTATTGTTTGTTCGTAAGGTGTGGTGTTGTCATTTACCACGCCGCTAATGAAAAATACCCCAGAGTTTACATGAAAAATTCAAGCAGTCAGTACCTCTCCCGCCTCGATCACCTTCGTTTTTTTGCTGCCGTTATTGTTATTACCTTTCATTTTATGAATGGTGTCGATAAGGCGTATCAGAATACTTTTTCTGTAGAAGATATTATTCGTTTATGGATTGCAAATGGTAAGAGTGGCGTCACTTTATTTCTGGTTTTATCGGGATTTTTATTTACCTATTTAGCGAAAGCCGGTGAAAAGAAAATTGTCTACGGGCAGTTTTTGCTGAATAGAATTTTACGCATATACCCATTACTGGTGCTTGTTTTTCTGGTTATTATCTGTATTGATAGGCAAAATTCATCGCCAATGGATGTGTTCAGATTGTTGCTCTTGCAATTAAATACCGGTGATCCAGGCACGGGATGGGGCAATCATGTCCTGCCTATAGGGCTTATATGGACAATCGCGGTGGAGTTTCAATTCTATCTGGTCTTTCCACTTTTAATGCGCTATGTGCATGAAAATGGCTACTTATATCTGTTGGGGCTCATTGCATTTATTAATGTCTTTAAACTCATTATTGTTCTGCATGCTGGCAATGAGATGTATTTTAATCTGTATCATTCTACGATAGGCAGGATTGATCAGTTTATGGTTGGTATTGTTGCAGGGATTATTTACCTGCAAAAAAAAGAGCAGGTAATAAAGCTATTTAGTCGGTATGGTTGGGGAATTCTTGCCATAACGGCTGTTTTATTTACGGTATTGTTTAAGAAAGAATTTGGCGCACCATCGCTGTTTATTTCAATGCCCGGTTTTTTGCTGGAAGCTATTTTATGGGTTGCGGTTATTTTTTCTTATATGCACATGGCGTTACCCATGGGTGAGCACCTTAATAAGGTTTTATGTGCGTTTGGTGAACGCAGTTATTCTATTTATCTCTTGCATTATATGGTGGCTGAAGCGGTATTGAAATTGTATAGCTTCGCTGGATTTGGTGTGATAACCGATGCTTTATTAAATGTTTTTCTCTTGATTATGCCCGTAACGCTGGTTGTTGCAGATATGTCCTATCGTTTTGTGGAAAGACCTTTTATGGCTATGCGGGGATCTTATTTTAAATAGGTGTATTGAGCTGGATCGTTGCAAGTGGATGCGCCGTTTTTAAATATGCACCGCTGGAAAATAAAAAACCCAAGCTATTACTGACTTGGGTTTTTTTAAAGCGTTAGCGGGTGTTACGCAAAAAAGGTGGGAATATCCTTATTCCCAAGTTATGAGCGCACCTCAAAGCTGTCCGGCAGGTTTACTGATAGTGGTTTTTTTACCCTTACCCTGCCCATTATGATCGGTTTTTGGTGGTGATTGATCGGAGGAATCCATTTTAAGTTCTGGTAAAGGTTCAGGTTCCTTGCCCGCCATTAAGTCATCAATTTGCGCGCGATCAATGGTTTCCCATTTCATCAGCGCTTCCGCCATTTTGTGTAATACCTCTATATTTTCGGTTAAAATCGTTTCCGCACGGGTGTAGTTACGATCAATCATTGCGCGAATTTCTTCATCAATCAGGTGCGAGGTGTTAATCGATACTGCGCCGCCCTGTGCGCCGGGCTGACCCATAAAGGCTTGTCCGTTTTCTTCGCCGTATACCAATGGCCCCAGTTTTTCAGAAAATCCCCAGCGAGTGACCATGTTGCGTGCCAGTTCTGTCGCACGTTCA
>JAPLRW010000115.1 GCA_026398935.1 Methylococcales bacterium | reverse complement strand
CCTTTTCTGCACTTGTAAAAATCTTCCGTTTGTTCTCGCTCATTGTTAACCCTTTTCCATGACAGGGTATAGCTTAAACTATTGTCCTGATTTCGGGGTCCACTATATATAATCTTGAAGATTGGATTGCGCAGGTTGTAACGCCTGTATAAATAGTCAGTTTATCGCGGCAAGACACGGCACGCCCTAATTAACGCGTTAATGCCTCTTTTTTGAAAGAGGCGGATGAATGCGTATAAAAAACATGTTGTGCGGTGTCTTTCGTCTCAGTGTATACTCTGAAAACTAAAGCGTTTTTATTGTCTGCAAAAGCCCATCAAGAGGTTTTATCTCATGTCCGAAAAAGCGATCAGCAAGCATTTAATCCATCTGGAAAAGCAGTTTGCAACCAATAACCCCGTTTTACAACAGGCCACCAAGCTGTTTCATGAATTAGATCAGCTGGAGTTCGACCTCAGTTTGCTAGACCCGGATGAGACCACGGCGCGTAAAATATCGTGGTGGCCTATCATTACCTTGATCGCCCCGGAGTCATTGTCAAAAACGCACTTCATTAACCAGTTTTTAGGCTCGCCCAGTCAAGCAGCCAATGTTCATTCTGCGGGTCACAAATTTACTGTTTTTCAACATACCCCCCAAACAACACTTGCTACCCTTCCAGGTACTGCGTTAGACGTTGATTATCGCTTGCCTTTTTATAAAGTAAGCCAGAAGCTTGAAGCGTTCAGTGCGGGCGAGGGTGCTAAAATCAATGCGTATTTGGAATTAAAAACCTTAAACAGTAATCGCTTAAAAAACCGCTTATTTATTGAAACACCTGATTTTAACAGCCCAGCGCAACATATTGCCTGTGATACGTTAAATAAACATGTGATTGAACTGTCGGATTTAGTGCTTATTTTTACCGATGTTTTTGAGACAGAATCTGTCGCTAAAGAGCAGTTGCTTGCTGAGCTTATTGCGCATCAAGATTCCAATAAGTTTATGTTTGTGATTGATCATGCTGACATTGCCCTGACCCCCGAAAGAGAACAGGCCAGCATTACAACGTGGCGAAGAAGATTAAGTGATTTAGGCGTGAATACCGGGCAATTTATGGTCTTGGCAAATTCTGAAAGTCCTGCGCAAAATAAGGTTTTACTGGAAATTGATCAGCGCTTGCAGGGTATTGATAATGATCGTTCTTATCGGGTTTTGTATACGTTGGAAAAAAGTATTCGTGACATTCCAAGTATCATCGTTCCGGAAGTGGCGGCTGTCGTAACGCGCTGGAAAGAAAGGTGTAATTTTTCCACCTTGATTGTAATCGGCTTTATCATTTCCCTGCTCTTGTTTGCTGAAATATACATGGGTATTCTTGATGTCTTATTTGACCCTATTATTGGGTCAATTGCGATTTTAGGGTTGATTGCGGTATTAATTCCCTTACATGTATTGATCAGCAGATTGCAGGCTAAGTCGTTTATTAAAGAACTGAATAAGCGCCAAAAAGAACTGCAGTTAACTGAAAACTTGGCAGCTATGTTTGAAAGAAGCTTGTCCTTTTGGCGTATCGTGTTGCCGATTAATGAGCCAATAGGCAGCACTAAAAAGTATCGGGCACGCTTAAGATTACTCGGTGAGCGCGTTAAAGATTTGGTGCAAACCTTAAATGATAATTTTAGCGTTGATAATCGCTACGATACCTTTACGCCAGACGAATAATAACTGATGTTTGAACTGTGTAGATCTAAGCATAAGAAGCGGAATCATTATGGACATCTTAAAATATTATCTACCCCTTTCCTGGTTCAAGGGCAATCCACTTGATTTACCAAAATCAATTGTTTTTTTTAAATACAATTTAATTTTTAATTATTTTGTGGGCTTGTTTTTACAGTTCAATATGATTGATGATCCATTGGAAGCCTTTTCTGATGTTACGTTTGAAACGCTGTTGACCTTGATTTTTATTTTTACATTATTGTCTTTAAATGCGTCTATGGCTTGGTTTATACAGGTTGGTAGTGCGATTCTGGTGGGCAAAAATGTGGTTGCCTGTATTGCACTGCCGATATTGGCGTGGGTTACGGTCAGTGAATCGTTAATCAGTTACATTTTTTTAGCGCTGCTGGTGTGTTGGGAGCTGTTATTTCTTAGCTATATTTTCAAGCAAGTGTTAGGTATTAATAGATTCGCCAGTCTTATCATTGGGGTGGTGTATTTTATTGTCACGTATCTGGGTGTTTTTGGTATTAACGTATTGCTGGCGTTGTAAATTAATTAAACAGTAAGGCTGCTCTACTCGCTTCTGTTGCTTCCGGCAGAAGCCGTTCCTTCTCATACTTCCTCGCTTAGGCGTGTGCGCAAACCCAGGCATCCACGCGCTGTACCCCTGAATTTTTTAATACCTCCGCTAATTCTTGCAGTGTTGCGCCAGTGGTCATTACGTCATCGACTAGCGCAATATGCTTGGCGTGTATCGGTTGCGTGAAGGTAAAGCACTGGCGCACATTCTTGAGTCGTTCCGCACGCGATAACTGGGTTTGGTGTCCGGTATCTCGATTTCTTATGCAGTGATTCAGTAGCAGGGGAATCTGCAATTGTTGTGCAACGGTTCTGGCAATTTCAACACTTTGATTAAAGCCGCGCTCTTGGTAACGATTGGGATGCAGCGGCATGGGAATAATGGCTTCTGGACGTGGGGCAGTGCTGAACTGTAACGCTTCCGCAAGTAATAAGCCTAATAGGCGCGCGTGCTTGTATTGTGCATTAAATTTTAAATGCGCAATCAAGTAGCGTATCGCGTGTTGGTGTTTAAAGACCGCGACGGTACTATCAAAGGCGGGTGATTGATTTAAGCACGCGCCACAGGGTAGCGTAACAGGGCTGCTGTCAGGTAGTGTCGCAGCGCAGCGTGGGCACTGGTGCTGCGCCCATGGCAAGCAACTGTAGCAGTCGTAGCAAATATCCCAGCGGTTAAAGCCTGGGTTATTGCATAAAATGCAGGTGGGCGGCAGGAGAGAATCCTGTATAATATTAAGCCAGTTGTTTACCATGATGATCTGAAAAAGTTGACGAAAACAGTGTTCATTTAAAAATGGCACAGCTGGATGGTGTCGAGCTTAACGAATGCGTCCCGATAGTGGCGTTGTTTATTGATCGGTTAAACATTTATTTTTTAAATTGGAGATTACCAGAATGCCGGCAAACAGTACACAGCCCTTATCACCACTAACGCGTCATAATTGGGAAACACAAGAAATTTTGGCATTATTTGCATTGCCATTCAGCGATTTGATGTTTCAGGCGCAAGGCGTGCATCGCAGCAATTTCAATCCAAATGAAATTCAGGTCAGCAGTTTGTTAAGTATTAAAACCGGTGCTTGTTCAGAAGATTGCGGCTATTGTCCGCAAAGTGCGCGCTATGATTCCGATTTAAAACCGGAAGCATTGATGCCGATTGCCGAGGTGTTGGTAGCAGCGCAGCAAGCTAAAGAGCAAGGTGCGTCACGGTTTTGTATGGGCGCGGCTTGGCGTCAACCTAAAGACAAAGACATTGAACGCGTTGTTGATATGATCAAAGGCGTTAAGGCGCTGGGTATGGAAACCTGTGTCACGTTAGGTATGCTTACTGAGCAACAAACGCAAGCGTTGAAAGTGGGTGGCTTGGATTATTACAACCACAATCTGGACACATCGGAAGATTATTATTCAGAAGTCATTACTACTCGAACGTATCAGGATCGTCTGGATACTTTGGGTCGCGTTCGGGATGCAGGCATTAATGTTTGTTGCGGCGGTATTGTAGGAATGGGTGAAAGTGATACTGATCGAGCCAATTTATTAAAGGAATTGGCTAATTTACCCAAACACCCTGAGAGTGTGCCGATTAACATGTTAGTTCAGGTTGAAGGTACGCCTTTAATGGGTACGGAAGCCTTAGACCCATTGGTTTTTGTGCGAACCATCGCGGTGGCGCGCATTTTAATGCCAGCATCGCGCGTACGTTTATCCGCAGGGCGTAAAAGCATGAGTGATGAAATGCAAGCCTTGTGTTTTTTAGCGGGCGCAAATTCGATTTTTTATGGTGATAAATTATTGACTACCGCGAACCCTATGACCGATCACGATTTAGGGCTGTTTCAACGACTGGGTGTTCATTCCGGCGGCTCCAGCTACGCCTGATGCGCGGTAATTTTTCAACGCTGTCAGCGGAATTGCAGCAATTAAAGCAGCAAAATTTATACCGTTCGAGACGTTTGGTCGATACGCCGCAGGGTGTGCATAGCCAAGTAGATGGGGTGTTAAAGCTAAATTTTTGCAGCAATGATTATTTAGGCTTGGCTAACCACCCTGAGGTGGTGCGTGCTTTTCAAGCAGCCGCCAGTCAATGGGGGGTCGGCAGTGGTTCAGCGCATTTGGTGTGCGGACATACCCGTGAACACCATGCGTTGGAAGAAGAACTCGCTGATTTTACGGGCAGAGACCGTGCGCTCTTGTTTTCAACGGGTTATATGGCCAATACGGGCATTATTGCCGCATTGGTTGGGCGCGGCGATACGGTACTGGAAGACCGTTTAAATCATGCCTCTTTGTTGGATGGCGGTCTGCTGTCAGGGGCGCGATTTAGGCGCTATGCCCATGCAGATAGTGCCCATTTACAGCGTACTTTACTGGCCGGGCAGGGGCGACAATTGATTGTAACTGATGGTGTGTTTAGCATGGATGGCGATTGCGCGCCTTTGTCATCTTTGGTGATTGCTGCAAAAGCACATGATGCTTGGTTAATGGTCGATGATGCGCATGGTTTTGGTGTGTTGGGGGCGACAGGGGCTGGTGTTGTTGAGTGTGCAGGCCTTAGCCAGCAGGATGTGCCGGTATTAGTCGGTACCTTGGGTAAGGCATTTGGTACCAGTGGGGCATTTGTGGCGGGTTCTGAGCTATTGATTGAAACCTTAATCCAAAAAGCCAGACCCTATATTTACACCACCGCCATGCCAGCGGCTATTGCTGCGGCAACACGGGTCAGTTTACGTTTACTAATCGCAGAAAATTGGCGACGGGATAAATTAGCTCAGCTGGTGCAGCAATTTCGGCAGGGTGCTACTCAGCTAGGTTTGCAGCTTATGCCTTCTTTATCACCCATTCAACCAATTGTAGTTGGTAGTAGTCAGCAAGCGTTATGGATGAGTGAACAATTATTGCAGCGCGGCTTTTTAGTCAGTGCTATTCGTCCACCGACGGTACCGCAGGGGAGTGCCCGATTACGCATTACTTTTTCTGCGGCACATGACGCCTCGCAAGTGACGCAATTATTGGCGGCTTTGCAGCAAATACAATGACTAAAAACCTGCATATTGAAATTTTTGGACAAGGTAAAACCATTGTTTTATTACACGGCTGGGCGATGCATGCCGGGGTATTGCGCAATTTTGCCATGAAATTAGCGCAACAGGCGCGGGTGATTTGCGTGGATTTGCCGGGGCATGGTCGAAGTCCCTTACAGCAACCATTCGAATTGCAGGCGATTGCCGCTGAGTTGATACAGGCACTTGATGAAGCGCCCTGTTGTTGGTTAGGCTGGTCTTTGGGCGCACTGGTCGCTCTGGAGGTGGCACGTCAAGCACCTGAAAAAGTGAGCAGTGTGGTTTTATTGGCAGGAAGCCCTTGTTTTGTAAAAAAAGCGGCATGGCCTGGGTTGGATATTACCTTGCTGGATACTTTTGCGAACAGTTTATTGCGCAATCCTAAAGCGACTGCTGCGCGGTTTATGGCATTGCAAATTCATGGCATGCCGCAGGAAAAACACTTGTTGCAGGCATTAAAGTCCAGTTTGGTGGAGTGCGCCGCACCCGATACCAACACCTTGCAAGCTGGTTTAAGGGTGTTAAAAAATCAGGATTTAAGAGCCGTAGTGGCGACGTTAT
This sequence comes from Methylococcales bacterium, assembly GCA_026398935.1. Classification (GTDB taxonomy): domain Bacteria; phylum Pseudomonadota; class Gammaproteobacteria; order Methylococcales; family Methylomonadaceae; genus SXIZ01. The sequence goes on along the minus strand of JAPLRW010000115.1, from coordinate 13,571 downwards.
CATGCCCAGTATTAGCGCTACTCGGTGCGAAAGATGTGTTAGTGCCGATTGCGATTGCACCACACTTACAAGCGTTACGACCATCTGTACAGGTAGCCATTTTGGCAGACGCGGGGCATGTGCCTTTTTTATCCCATCCTGCGGAAACCGCGCAACGTGTTATTGATTTTATACAGGCAGTATGAGCAACGTTATTGATAGGGATAAATATAAAGTTCGGCAAGCGTTTGCTCAAGCTTCGGTAGGCTACGATGATTTTGCGCACTTACAGCGTACAGTCGCTAATGGCGTACTAAAAAAGAATGCCATTACCTCGCTACACGGTAACGTGTTGGATATAGGCTGCGGTACAGGGTTCTTGACGCAGCAGTTACAGAATATAGGTGGCTATCAACAGTTAATGGCGCTCGATATTGCTGTGCCCATGCTGCAAAAAGCCCGGCAGCGCTTAAATAAGCCAGTGTCTTATGTTTGTGGCGATGCTGAGCACTTGCCTTTTCAATCAGCGAGTCTGGACAGTATTTTTTCCGGTCTAGCCTTGCAATGGTGTCAGCATTTACCCACGGCGTTGCAAGATTTTCGACGTGCCTTAAAGCCGGGTGGACGTCTCGTGTTTACGACATTTGGTGCAGAAACACTTCGGGAGCTAAAGCAAGCTTGGCGCGGCGTGGATCAGTGTCGGCATGTGAATGATTTTTATACGCCCCAGCAATTACAGCGCTTACTTCTGAATGATCATTGGCGTACTGTAGCGGTTGATAGTCAACTATTTCGGCCTCATTATGCGTCGGTTATGACGCTCATGCGTGAGTTAAAAGGCATTGGTGCGCAGAGCGTAAGCAGTGGTCGCAAACAAGCGCTGACCACTAAGACAGACATGCAAGCAATGATGAATGCTTATCCGCGCGACGCATCCATGGATGGCGTTTTTGCCAGTTTTGAAATTATTTGGGTAACTGCCGAGGCGCATCAGTAATGGCACAAAGTTATTTTGTTACTGGCACGGATACGGGCGTGGGTAAAACCTGGGTTACACTGGCGTTAATGCGTTATTTTAGTCTAAAAGGTCACGTGGTTGTGGGCATGAAGCCTGTTGCTTCCGGTTGTGCTCTTGTCAACGGACGGCTCAAAAATAGTGATGCGTTATTACTACAAGAACACAGCAGCTTGCCACTTGAATACCATCAAATTAACCCTTATGCCTATGCGTTAGCGGTTTCGCCGCATATTGCAGGTGCTAGCAATCCCGCTAACTTGCAGGTTATTCAGACTGGACTGCAGTCTTTGCAAGCGTTAGCAGATACGGTAATCGTAGAGGGCGCAGGCGGATGGTATTCGCCGCTGAGTCAAAAAATGGATAATGCTGACTTAGCTAAAACACTTAATTTACCCGTGATTTTAGTCGTGGCGATACGCTTAGGCTGTATTAATCAAGCGCGCCTGAGTTTGGCGGCTATTAAGCTGTCCGGCGTTATCTGTGCAGGTTGGATTGCCGTGTGTAATGATTCCAATGTACTGATGCTACAAGCAAACATTGATTTTTTGGTTGCCGCTTTGGATAGTCCTTTGTTGGCAGTCATGCCTTGTCTTGCCGAGCTGGATGCTACTGTATTGGCTGCTTTTATTACGATAGACTGAATAGCGTTTTTTGTCGAAATAGGTCGGTCAAATGCTATAACGCCATAATTGTTGATCTGGATCAATTTTTTCTTAAAAAATCACTTTAGAATGCGCCTGCAGTTAATAATAATTATTATGAGGAGTACAGCAATGGCGTTGATTACGTGGACAGAAAGTCAATACGGCACTAAAGTAGGCTTTGCGGACGAAGAACATCAAGTTTTATTTGGAAAACTCAATAAGGTTTATGATTTAGCAACAGGTGGCGCTGATCGATTGGAAATTGGCAGGGCATTGGACGATTTGATTGCGTATGTTGTCAATCATTTTGCCCATGAAGAAAAAGAAATGCAGGCAAAAAATTATGCTGGCTATGTTGCGCATAAAGTTGAACATGATGCCTTAGTCGGTATTTGTGCGGACTTACAAACAAAGTTTCATGCTGGTGAAGCGGATGTTACCGATGCGGTTGGACAAATGGTTAAAGGCTGGTTGGATAGTCATATCCCTGCTTTTGATATGCCTTATGCGGGTGCATTAAATAGCTAATTAAGATGTTTTGATTGCGTTAAAGTTTTAAAAAAAGCCTGTGGAATGGTATTTCACAGGCTTTTTTTTTGATTAAAGATTAAATTATGCTTAAAGCAGCCTAGCGTAAAAAAGCTGTATGGGTTAAAATCCTATGGTTAATTTGTGATAATTATTTAGTTGATGGACGTGTTTGCAGGTTATTTTCCTGACTTACCATCACATAAACGCATACAAGAGTTTCTAACTACAAACTGAGGAGACTTCTCCGTGAAGAAAACCAAGCGACTTTTCGCATGCCTAACCTTAATGGCTTTTAGCTTAAGTACGGCGCATGCGGATTACACCCTGAACTTAATGAAGGGGTCTACGAAAATCAGTAATGATGTGTATGATCTGCACATGTTGATTTTATGGATCTGCGTATTTATTGGAGCAGCTGTATTTGGTGTTATGTTTTACTCGATGTACCATCATCGTAAATCGAGAGGACATAAAGCTGAACAGTTCCATGAAAATACCACGGTAGAAATTATCTGGACCGTTATTCCAACCCTGATTTTGATCGCAATGGCTATTCCAGCGACTAAAACCATGTTGGAACTGGATGATGTTAAAGATGCACAAATGTCCATTAAGGTGACTGGCTGGCAATGGAAATGGGAATATGACTACCTTGATAAAGGCATTCATTTTTTCAGTAGCTTAGACGATGCCAGTAATCAAGTACGGCAAGTAGGGTCGGGCATAGATCCACGCTCTGTACCTAATTATCTACTGAATGTTGATAAGCCGCTTGTCGTGCCAGTAAAAACCAAAATTCGGTTTTTGTTTACTGCTGCAGACGTTATCCATTCTTGGTGGGTACCTGAGCTAGGTTGGAAGAAAGATGCTATTCCAGGTTTCATCAATGAAGCGTGGACATCGGTTGATAAACCTGGAACGTACCGTGGTCAATGTACTGAGCTTTGCGGTAAAGACCATGCGTTTATGCCGATTGTAGTGGTTGCAAAAGAACAAGCTGATTATGATGCTTGGGTTCAAAAAACCAAAGATGAGATGGCACAAGGCTCTGATTTAAGTGATCAAAAACAGGATGATTTGGTTGCTAAAGGTGCGGCTATCTACGTTAAAAATTGCGCTTCTTGTCATTTGCCGGGCGGCGAAGGCGTACCGGGTGCATTTCCTGCTATAACCAAGAGTTCAGTGGTTACAGGTGATATTAATGTGCAAGCAAACCTTATCTTGAACGGTAAAGGTATGATGCCTGCTTTTGGCAAAATGCTAAACGCGGTAGAGTTGGCGCAGGTGATTACCTATACGCGTAACGCATTAGGCAACGCCGTGGGTGATGAAATTCAACCAAAAGCTATTAAGGTATTGCTGCCAGAAGGATCGGGAACAATTGCTTCAGCAAAAGAACCCGTGAAAGCAGAAACAGTGGATGCCAGCGTTAAGCTATCATTGGATGAATTGGTTGCTAAAGGTGAGGCTGTTTATACCACTAATTGTGCGGGCTGCCATCAAGAAGATGGTGCTGGATTAGCGGGTACTTTCCCTGCGATAACCGCTAGCGCAGTTGCTAAAGGTGATATGACTAAACAAATTGATTTGGTCATGAAAGGCAAAGGTATGATGCCAGGCTTCGCAACAACGCTGAATGCAGTAGACTTTGCTGCCGTAGTAACTTATACCCGTAATGCCTTGGGTAATAAGGTGGGTGACTTCATTCAACCTGCAGAGATTCAGTCTTTATTGGCAAAAGCGCCAAAAGACTAAGGCTTAAGGCGTGAAGTTGATTTGCTGGATTATCTAATCATTATTTAATAACAAGAGGTATTTATTATGGCTGCTGTAGCTGAACATGATCACGATCATGAACATCATGATCACGGCCCTGCAAAGGGTATTTTAAGATGGATTGTTACCACCAACCATAAGGATATTGGAACATTATATTTAGTGTTCGCTTTAGCCATGTTTTTTGTGGGTGGTTCGATGGCAATGATTATTCGTGCCGAATTATTTGAACCGGGAATGCAGTTTGTAGAACCACAGTTCTTTAACTCAATGACCACCATGCATGCCTTGGTGATGGTTTTTGGTGCGGTCATGCCTGCATTTGTCGGCTTGGCTAACTGGATGATTCCGATGATGATCGGCGCGCCGGATATGGCATTGCCACGCATGAATAACATGAGCTTTTGGTTGCTGGTTGCGGGTGTATTGATGCTGGCGAGTACGTTGTTTATGGAAGGTGGCGCTCCTGCTGGCGGATGGACGTTATATCCGCCATTAGTTTTGCAAACCGGCGCAGCATTACCTTTTGCGGTCTTCTCGGTGCATTTGTTAGGCATTTCGTCCATTATGGGTGCAATTAATATAGTGTCGACTATTTTTAATATGCGCGCGCCAGGCATGACTTTAATGAAAATGCCTTTATTTGTATGGACTTGGTTAATTACTGGTTTCTTACTGATTGCCATTATGCCTGTATTCGCTGGCGGCGTGACGATGTTGTTGACAGATAAGTTCTTCAATACCAGCTTTTTCGATGCTGCTGGTGGTGGTGATCCTGTATTGTACCAACATATTTTTTGGTTCTTTGGACACCCTGAAGTGTATGTAATGATTTTGCCAACATTTGGTGTTGCGTCTACTATCATTCCTGTTTTTGCGCGTAAACCATTATTTGGTTACAGCTCAATGGTGTATGCAACAGCCTCTATTGCATTTTTGTCTTTTATCGTTTGGGCGCATCATATGTTCACTGTCGGTTTACCGATAGCGGGTGAGTTGTACTTTATGTATTCAACCATGTTGATTGCTATTCCAACGGGCGTTAAAGTATTCAACTGGACAGCAACTATGTGGAAAGGGTCAATGACTTTTGAAACACCGATGTTGTTTTCAATTGCCTTCGTGGTGTTATTTACCATGGGTGGCTTGACCGGTTTAATGATGTCGCTTGCGCCGTTAGATTTCCAATATCATGATACCTATTTTATTGTTGCGCATTTTCATTACACCTTAGTTCCTGCGTCCGTATTTATTTTGATGGCAGCAGGCTATTACTGGTTGCCTAAATGGACAGGGCACATGTACAACGAAAAAATCGGCCAATTGCATTTTTGGTTATCGGCTATTTCAGTAAATATTCTGTTTTTCCCTCAGCATTTCTTAGGGTTAGCCGGTATGCCAAGACGTATTCCTGATTATGCAGTGCAATTTGCTGATTGGAATATGATTTCAAGTATTGGTGGTTTTATCTTTGGTGCAAGCCAGTTGTTATTTTTGTATATCGTTATTGATACCATTAGAGGCGGTACTGGTGAAAAAGTAACGGATGAAGTGTGGGAAGATGCTGCTAAGCATGGCTTGGAGTGGACATTGCCTTCGCCTGTGCCTTATCATACCTTTGCAACGCCTCCAACCCTTATTCCAACTGAGCATATTTAATTCTGAGTGGCATAAAATAGGAGGATAACCCCTGTCTATGTACTTAAACGATAGACAGGGGCGCATTATGAAAATGGATATAAAAAAGAAAAATATTTTGACAGCTTGTGTATTGATGGTTATTGCATTATGCATTTATGTTTTTGCAGTGATGCGTGCAATATCACAGTGAAGGATCTTGTTGGACAGAAGAACAGACGTTTAGCGTTAAAACTGACGCTGTTTGCGGTGGGCATGATAGGCTTTTGTATTGCACTGATACCTTTATATGATGTTTTAACCGACATGAGTGGTATTAATGGCAAATTAGCCGCACCTGGAAAAGACGAATCCTTACATTTTACGGTTGATCAAACAAGAGTCATTAACGTGGATCTTATTACATCAGTCGGGAAGGGAGCGGCTTTAACGTTTGCTGCTGACACCCAAAAAATGCAGATTCATCCTGGGCAAGTGTATGACATACATTACACCGCAAAAAATACCGCTAATAAAGTTATTAAAGTACATGCAAGCCCCAGTGTTTCACCCGGGCTAGTGGCAACACAGTTTAAGTTAATAGTTTGTTTTTGCTTTGAGGATCAAACGTTCGAGGCAGGTGAAGTAAAGCACCTGAGTCTGCGGTTTGTGATCGATCCTACGCTGCCTGTCCAGTATAAAAATATTGCATTGGCACAACAATTTTTCAATACCAAATAAAGATTACACAACATTCAGAGGAAGGTTATGGCTACAAATAACGCTTATTATATTCCGCATCAAGCAACTTGGCCGGTGGTGGCCACTGTTGGGTTACTGACTATGCTGGCGGGTTTCGCCAATTATTTAAATGGCTCACCCATTGGCTCGACCATGATGGTGATCGGTTTGGTTATTTTTATTGTGATGCTGGCGGGTTGGTTTACCTTGCAAGCCGGTGAAAGTGAATCGGGCATGTACAGTACGCAAGTCGGTATATCCTACCGAATGGGGATGATGTGGTTCATTTTCTCTGAAATCATGTTTTTTGCCGTGTTCTTCGGTACGCTATGGTACACGCGCAACTTATCGGTACCTTGGTTAGGCGGAGAAGGAACAGGTGCTGCAACTAAAGAATTTTTATGGCCTGCTTTTGAAGCAACATGGCCGACTAATGGCCCCGGAAAAGTAGGCGGCGAGTTTGAAGCAATGGGTGCCTGGGGTTTGCCGTTTATTAACACCTTGTTATTATTAAGCAGCGGTGTAACGTTGACATGGGCACACCATGGTTTACTGGCTAAAAATCGTGATCAGTTAATTAAAGGTTTGATTGCTACCGTATCTTTAGGGTTCTTGTTTGTTGCTTTTCAAGCGATGGAATACCATGAAGCATACACTGAAATGGGACTGACTTTAGGGTCGGGTATTTATGGTTCAACCTTTTTTATGTTGACTGGCTTTCATGGTTTTCATGTCTGTGTGGGTGCTATCATTTTAAGTGTGGTGTTATTTCGTACCTCGAAAGGTCACTTTACACCTGAAAACCATTTTGCTTTTGAAGCAGCTGCATGGTACTGGCATTTTGTTGACGTGGTATGGTTAGGTCTATTTATCTTTGTTTATTTGATGTAATCGACGGTAACCGGCTATAAAAAAGGCGCTGCCAAACTGGCAGCGCCTTTTTTGTTTAAGGGGATACCTTATTACATTGAAGTTATTCATGGTGAGATAAGGCGCTCATCAACGCATTAAATAAGTCATTTTCCTAACATAATAGGCCGCTATTATTGTGTAGCAGGTGTTTTTTGTGCCGGGTGATTTTGCATGGTGATACCAAGTCCGTGTGGTTTAATAATACCTAAGCTAACAGCAATAAACAGTGCAATAAACAGTATCAGGGATAAGCTAATCCGAAAAGTTAAGGCATTAACCGTTTTTTTAGCATGTTCTTCATCTTTGGGATTAACTAAATGAAAGAGCGCTATCGCTAAGCTGGCAATAATAAGTACAAAAACAAGAATAATAATAGTTTTGATCATAATGTAACGGTATGGACAACAAAGAAGCACCATTTTCAGCTATAAAACACAAATTGCCAATAGCGAATTATTTGGGTTGTACTCCGCTGTGACAAAATTATTTAAAAAAATTACCTGGCCTGCACTGATATTCTTTGTATTGGTGTTGTCGTTATTGATAAGCTTGGGTTTTTGGCAATTAGGACGGGCAGAGCAAAAACGGGCATTTTTGCTGCAACAGCAGCAATTATTAACGGCGGGTGAGGTGTTGCTGAATGCCAATGCTGCGGACGATATTAGCTTATGGCAATATCGACCTGTGCGAGTGACGGGGCATTATGCAGGAGAGCGACAGTTTTTAATCGACAATCAGCATGTTAAAGGCAAGGTTGGTTACTTTGTGCTGACGCCTTTGCGGATAGAGGGTTCTGATAAAGCCATTTTAGTCAATAGAGGCTGGGTTCCCTTGAATGTTGATCGGTCAATATTACCCGCGCTGCCTGTCAACTCGGATACGTTGACAGTAACGGGGCGCATAAATCATTTCCCCAGCGTCGGTGTTAAATTAGCCGGTGCTGAAATCCCAACCGCTACTTGGCCATCAGTGGTGCAGGTCGTAGATGCATCGGTATTAGCGGGAAAACTGGGGTTCTCCTTATTTTCTTTTCAAATTGAATTAGACCCTGATAAACCAGATGGCTACCTTCGCGACTGGCAATCTATTACGATTATGCCGCCCGAAAAACACATCGCGTATGCGGTGCAATGGTTTGGATTAGCGCTGACGTTCAGCCTATTATTTTTTTGGTTAACCTATAAAAAAACAAGTTGATGAAAACACCCCAACAAAAAAAAAATCAACGCTTAATATTACTGATTTTCTCCATGACGTTTATTCCGTTTTTAATCGCGTGGTATTTTAGAGAAAATCCTGCTTCATTAACGGCACATACCAATCACGGTGAGTTAATTATTCCGCCAATAACCACACAGCCTTTAAATTTCGTAGGGTTTGATACGTTTTCCCGCGACAATATGAAAGAATTGCCGGGGCATTGGGTGTTAATGAATATTATTCCAGGTACTGAATGCGCGCCTGTTTGTTTGGACGCTTTGCATAAAACCAAACAACTGATACTGATGATGAATAAAGATCTCACCCGTATGCGTCGTGTTGCGGTGTTACTTAATGAGGCTACACCAGAAACGGCGGAAACGTGGTGGCATGAAGATACCCGGCTGTTGAGGGCACGTGCCGATGCTGATTTAGTGCAAAAATTGAATACAATAAGAAAATCAAATGTACCCGATGGGCTATTGTTATTAATGGATCCATTAGGGAATTTAATGATGCAGTATGAGCCAGGATTTGATCCCTATAAAGTAAAGGATGATCTTAGAAAACTCCTGATGACTTCACAAATTGGATAGTTGCAATGTTAAGGCTTAGAAATTTAGCGTGGATTGGCGTGGTTATGGCATTTATCGCCATGCTTTCATCAATGGCAGTATTTTACATCGGCGGTGATCAGACTAATTACCCCGTATCGTTCGCCCATTTTTTTGATAGCCGTAATCCTTGGTTATTGTTAGCGCATCACTACAGTCTGGCTGCATCGATATTATTGGTTTTAGCCTTCACAATAGCTGCTTTTTGGGTATCTGTTAATCGTCTGGCAGTAATTTTGATTGCGGTTGTCCTGGTGTTATTACTGGCAACCGATATGGTGCTTGATGTTGAGTGTGTGTTTTGCCGCCTAGATGGCCACACGCCAGGTTTTAACTATTATCAGCATTTCTTAGGGGATGGTCTGTTAGTCTGGCTGTGGTATTGGCTATCTTTACGCTTACAATCGCGCATTGTCAAAATCCCTGCCAAAACGGGTTTGCGCGTGCTTGCTGTTTGTGGATTATTTTTACTCATCCCTAGTTACTGGGGTAGTTTTGACATAGCAGCCTTATCGCATGTGATGCTTGCGGGTATGGCGGTAGTGTTGTTAGCCGTACTGGCGGGGATCACTCTGCTGACGAAACAGCCCGCAGCCATCCGTAAAGCCGGAATTGGTTTAAGTATTTTGTTACTGCTGACCGTCTTGTCGGGTGTTTTACAGATAAAGTTTGCCGTTGATTGCCATTGGGTTAGCATTATACATACTGGTTTTGCAGTGCTCTTAATGCTGCCTTTGTTAGCGATTAGTTTTTATGCCCGCTATGCCGTGGTAGAACCTGATCAAGTGCTTTCAAAACCGGCGCAGCCTTTGGTGACTGAGCTAAAGCGGGAAGTGGTTGCCGTTGATGCGGGTATGGCTGCGGAAGTCGCATACGTTGAAGCCGCTCCTGAATCATTATACCTGCGCTTAAAATCCCAGTTAAAGCGCACACGCTCTGGATTGGGCGGTGTGTTGGCCAGTATTACTCTCGGACAACGAAAAATTGATGCCGACTTATTGGAAGAGATTGAAGCCAGCATGATTCTGGCGGATATTGGCATGGATGCAACGATGGAGATTATCGGGCGTTTATCAGAAAAAACCGAACGGCAGCAACTGGGTAATGCCGAGGCTTTAGCTGCAGCGTTAAAACAAGAATTATTGGATATGCTTGAGCCGTGTAGTCAGCCGTTGGTTATCCCAAAGCAAGATACACCCTACGTTATTTTAGTGGTCGGTGTTAATGGCGCAGGAAAAACCACCACTATCGGTAAGCTAGCGAAACGTTTACAAGCGCAAGGCCACAGCGTCATGCTAGCGGCAGGGGACACGTTTAGAGCGGCGGCTGTTGAGCAATTACAAGTGTGGGGGCAGCGTAATCATATTCATGTGGTCGCGCAACACACCGGTGCGGATTCTGCGTCTGTTATTTATGATGGGGTGCAATCAGCATTAGCAAAAGGGGTTGATGTCTTAATTGCCGATACCGCAGGACGCCTGCATACCAAATCGAATTTAATGGAAGAATTGAAAAAAATCAAACGGATTATGAGTAAGCTGGATGAAACAGCCCCGCATGAAGTATTATTGGTATTAGATGCAGGTACGGGGCAGAACGCTTTGTCGCAAACTAAAATTTTTAATGAGGCAGTGGCATTAACCGGTTTAGTGTTAACAAAATTGGATGGAACGGCAAAAGGGGGGATTATTTTTGCCTTAGCAAAACAGTTTGGTCTGCCCATTAGGTATATTGGGATTGGTGAAGGTATTGATGATTTGCAAAATTTTGATGCAGAATCATTTGTTGATGCCTTGTTTGTTAAAGATGAATAAGTTTGTAAAAGACGAATAAGCCATGCTTAAATTTGAACATGTGAGTAAGCGGTATGCGGGGGGTGGCGACGCGTTATTAGATGTCAGCTTCCATTTGCACCCAGGTGAAATGGTTTTCTTAACCGGGCATTCGGGTGCGGGAAAAAGTACCGTACTAAAGCTGGCGGCTGTTATTGAAAAATCGTCGCATGGAAGAATATTTCTTGATAATCAGTCATTTAATGATTTAAAAACCTCGCAGGTTCCGTATATTCGCCGTAAGATGGGGTTGATTTTTCAAGATTACAAACTACTGCAAGACCGTACTGTGTTTGATAATATCGCCCTGCCCATGGTTATTGCAGGACACAGTTACCAAGATATTGCCAAGCGTGTTCGCGCCGCCTTGGACAAGGTTGGCTTGTCCGGGAAAGAACAAAAATACCCACAAGCGTTATCGGGTGGCGAACAACAGCGTGTTGGTATTGCGCGTGCGGTTGTCAATAAACCGTCCTTAATTCTAGCCGATGAGCCGACCGGTAATTTAGACCCGGTGTTATCGGCTGAAATTCTGCATTTATTTACGCAATTTACCCAAGTAGGTGTCGCAGTACTCATTGCTACACATGACATAGCATTGATTAATCGCATGGAACAGCGGGTAATAACCTTAGATCACGGTCGATTAATTAGGGAGTGAAAAGTATGCTAAAAGATAACCCCCGTTCCCAAAAACAAATGGGTACACACGAGCCGAGTTTTAACACACAGTTCCATAGTTACCTTGACGTACATGCACAGACTTTATTTTCAAGTCTTGGGCGCTTAACGCGAGCACCCGCAGCATTTATGATGACGTTATTGGTATTGGCGATTAGCATGGCTCTATCCAGTAGCTTTTATTTGTTAGTGAAAAATTTCCAGCAATTAACCGGCAATGTAAACGCAAGCAATCAGATTTCGGTTTTTTTAAAGCTAGAAACCACCCCAAGCAATGTCGCTAAAATGCGCGAACGCATTATGCTTGATACGCAAGTGCAATCGGTACAGTTAATTACGCCTGAGCAAGCAGCGGCAGAGTTTAAAGCCAACAGTGTTTTTGGTGAGGCACTGGATGCATTACAGAAAAATCCTTTGCCCGCGGTTTTAGTGGTTTTGCCTAAAAGTAGCTTAGAAGACGAACAAGGACTCAACGCATTAATCACGCATTTTGAGCAAATGCCCGAAGTTGATTCAGCAAAATCAGACATTCAATGGATTTCTCGCCTGCGTGCTATTATCGCCGTAGCCAATCGAGTGGTACTTTTATTAAGCCTGTTGTTTGGCATGGCCGTATTATTAATTATAGGCAATACTATTCGCCTGGAATTACAAGACCGGCATCAAGAAGTCCTGATTACCCAATTAGTAGGGGCGACGCATGCCTTTATCCGTCGTCCTTTTTTATACACCGGATTTTGGTTAGGTTTTCTAGCCAGTATTTCCGCCTGGTTTATCGTTACTGTCTTCATGTTATTTTTACGGCAACCGGTTCAAGCGTTATCGCAACAATATTCAGGCAGTTTTGAGTTAGCATTTCTTAATTACACCGAAACGTTTACATTGATTGGGTTTGCTTCTTTTCTGGGTGTGTTAGGGGCTTGGTTAGTCTTAGGCAGTCAATTACACGCGTTAGAATCTGAGTAAACAATACCCTTAACAGTCTTAGGTGACAATATGACAAAAATTACCAGCCTGTCGCAATTGGATTTAAACAACACCTACAGTTATGCGGATTACTTAACCTGGCAATTTGAGGAAACCGTTGAATTGATTAAAGGCAAAATTCAACTGATGTCACCCGCACCGAATGTACGTCATCAAAGTATAGTCACCGAATTAGGGGGACATCTTTATACTTTTTTTCATAAAAAACCGTGTAAATTGTTTTACGCGCCATTTGATGTACGTTTATATAATCAACGAAAATCCATTCTGAGCAATAAAGACATTTATACCGTTATACAGCCAGATTTGTGTGTTATTTGTGATACCGACAAGCTAGACACCCAAGGCTGTAATGGCGCACCGGATTGGATTATTGAAATCTTATCCAAAGGCAATTCCAAGCGCGAAACCCAAGAAAAATATGCGTTATACCAAGAGAGTGGCGTAAAAGAATATTGGCTGGTTTATCCTTACGAACAATCGGTACACCAGTTTGTTTTAAATGCACAATCAGAAAAATATGAATTGATCACCATGTTTTCTGCTGAAGATCAAGCCAGCCCTGCTTTATTTCCCGACTTAATTATTGATTTAGCGGAAGTGTTTGCGGAGTGATTCTTCAGTATAAGCTATTAATGCCACACAATTAAAAACACTGCGTAACACCTACATTTCAAAAAAAACTGTCCTTTTATCCCGTTTTCTTTAAATCAGGTTTGGACAGCCACCGCTTTTCCAATACAAAACCTCCCCGTTCGAGTATGCTGGTCACTTTATACAACTCAAGGTGACGCTATTGACGCATACACATAAATATTATGTCGCACACGTAAGAAGCACCGATAGCAGCAATATTCAAACAGTAGCCGCGCATCTACTTGAAGTTGCAGAAATTGCTAAACAACTAGCAGCCAAAATTAATGTCCCTGAAGCAGGCGAGTTGATAGGGCTATTACATGATTTTGGTAAATACAGTCAATCTTTTCAGGATTATATTAAGTCAGGCACGGGATTATTTGACGCTGACAACGCAGACTAT
>JAPLRW010000116.1:5268-6972 GCA_026398935.1 Methylococcales bacterium | reverse complement strand
TTTTGCCATGAGTGTGCTCCGAAGGTTTATTGTTATGGTTAAGAAAAGGGTTACAGACTCGTTATCTCTTAGGTCTAAATGAGGCGTAACTGGGGTGTAACTGTAATGGAGAATGGGGAGTTGTGTCAATGGTCATTGTGCGCTGGATTAAGAATGTATGCTGAATCGCAGCTGAATTTGATCTAACGGCACTTTTTATGGGTTATTTTGCCGATAATTTGCGGTGATTTAGAGCAAAAATTACCCCTTATTCTTGAATACTTTATAAAATAACGCTGCAGGCGTTTTTAACCCGTGAATTTAGGCATCTTTTAATCAGTTCGCGTAAAATTAAACGTCACACACCTTAATCGATAGAGGACTATCATGAAGTCAATTTTATTTGTAGCACTATTACTGTCTTCAACCCTTGCTTTTGCTGAAAAAACCACCGAAAAACCCAAAGAGGAATGGCAAAATACGACATTGACCGAGGCAACCATCAAAAAGATTCAGGCGGCAAAACAAAAATACAACCAATGTATTGCCACTGAAATGCAGAAAATGGATCACGAAAAAGTAGATACTCGCACATCAACGGAAGCCATTATTAAAAAATGTGAACCCATTTTAGGCGATATGCGCAAAGTGTACGTAGATGAAAAAATACCCGACATTATCGCTGATCGGCATTTAAAACAAATCCGCATTCAGACGACCCGGGGCGTTTTGCAACAAATGATGTATGTTGAGGCCGCGCGCGCCTCAGGTCAGGTAACTGCGCCGCTTCCTGCTAAATAAGCGCTGATTCCACCACTATAATAATAAAAGAATCCAATGAATACTCTATACGCAATAGATTTATCCCTAAAACCAACCACGTTTGATCTGTGGCATGTGTGTCTGGCCGGTACGGTTGCACTCTTATCGCTCGTGTTGATTATATTGTTAATCTCAATGGTTATCAGCTTGTCCCGCCGGAGCAACGTACAGCCGGTAGTAGCACCGCCACTTCCGAAAGCCACCGAAACCAAAGTGGTTGAACGCATCGTTGAAGTAGAAAAAATTATTCATGCCCCCACACCTGAACCTATTATTCTAAAAGAAGCGACGCCGGATGCTGCATTACAATTACTGGCCTTGCTGCAAAAAGAAGCACGCTTTATCGACTTTATCAAAGAAGACGTCACCGCCTACAGCGATGCCGATATTGGCATTGCCGCACGCGTTGTGCATGAAGGCTGTAATAAAGCCATTAACGACCATTTTTCATTAGCCCCCTTAAGACTGGAAGAGGAAGGCAGTAAAATCACCTTAGCTAAAGAGTTTGATGCTACACAAATACGCCTTACCGGCAATATTGTGGGACAAGCGCCCTTTACCGGAACCTTAATCCATAAGGGCTGGCAAGTAACTGACATGCATTTACCTAAGCTAACCCAAAGCCATAACGCGAAAATTTTAGCCGCCGCAGAGGTCGAACTATAATGGGCTTATTTGATCATATTAAATCCATGCCATCGAAGCCGGAGGTAAAGCCTGCAGAAACGCCGGTTATCACTCCGCCAGTAGCTGCACCAACAATGTCAACAGAAAGCGCCAGCACGCCACCCATTGAGCAAGCCAGTGCGCCAGCTGAGCCAGAGCCGCCTACGATAGAACCCACAGCGGAAGAACCTCTGACTGAAACAGTATCAACGCCGCCAGTGGATGACAATGCGCCTA
>JAPLRW010000116.1:0-5257 GCA_026398935.1 Methylococcales bacterium | reverse complement strand
CCTAAATTCTCTATCGGCATTGATCTAGGTACAACCCATTGTGTGCTGTCTTACGTCGATTTAAGCCGAGTAGGGGAGGAGGATTATCAGCAAGCGGTGATGGCGATTCCGCAATTAACCGCACTGGGCATGGTAGAAGAAAAAAATCAGCTACCGTCTTTTCTATACCAAGCTCATACCGCAGAAATTGCACCCGGCTCAACCGCCTTACCTTGGACGGCTAAACCGGATTATCTGGTGGGTGAAATTGCACGGGCTATGGGCGGCAAAACCCCCATTCGCTTGGTGTCCAGCGCTAAAAGTTGGCTGTGCCATGCGGGTGTTGATTGTAAATCGGCTATTTTACCCGCCGATGCACCCGAAGAGATTGAGCGCGTATCACCCTTTCAGGCAACGCAAGCGTACCTTGAACATATGCGTGATGCGTGGGAGTATCAGCACCCCAACGCTCCCTTGCACCAACAAGACATCACCATCACCGTTCCGGCATCCTTTGATCCCGCCGCGCGCGAATTAACGGTTGAAGCCGCGCGCTCACTTGGCTTAAATCAAAGTGTCTTGCTGGAAGAGCCACAAGCCGCGCTATACAGCTGGATTGAACGCAGTCGTGGCTCATGGCGCAAACAAGCCCGCGTTGGCGATATTATTTTAGTGGTCGATATTGGTGGCGGCACAACCGACTTATCCCTGATTGCGGTAACGCAACACGATGGCAATCTGGATTTAACGCGGATTGCGGTAGGCGATCACATCTTATTAGGCGGGGACAACATGGATTTAGCCCTTGCTTACACCCTGAAAGCAAAGCTGGAAGCCGATGGCAAGCGCTTGGAGCCATGGCAAGTGCAAGGCTTAACGCAAGGTTGCCGTGACGCAAAAGAAAAACTTTTCAGTTCACATGAAATCGACAGCATACCGTTAGTCGTGCCCAGTCGCGGCTCGTCCTTAATGGGTGGCACACTGCGCACCGAGCTCACGCGCGAAGAACTGAACCGCGTCTTGGTTGAAGGCTTCTTACCCAAAGTAGCCGTCACTGAAAAACCCATGAGTCGGCCACGCTCAGGCTTACGTTCGGTAGGCTTGCCGTATGCGCAAGATGCTGGAATTACACGGCATCTTGCCGCATTTTTAAGCAAACAACTGAGTGCATCCGCTGAACTGGACGATGTACAACTCCCTGAAAATGCGTCATTTCTACACCCTACCGCAGTATTGTTAAATGGCGGCGTGTTAAAAGCCGACGTTTTAACCGAACGCTTAATGAGCGTGCTTAATGCGTGGCTAGAAATAGAACACTCTCCGGTTGCGCGCTTACTGGAAGGTGCTGACTTAGATTTAGCCGTTGCACGCGGAGCCGCGTATTATGGCTATGTGCGCAAAGGGGAGGGGGTACGTATTAAAGGCGGCGCTGCCGCGTCTTATTATGTCGGTATCGAAAGCGCTATGCCTGCGGTACCGGGTATGGCTCCTGATTTACAAGCGTTATGTATCGCACCGTTTGGCATGGAGGAGGGCACGGAGGCAAACTTGCCGGATGATGAGTTTGGTCTTGTAGTCGGCGAACCCGTCCGCTTCCGCTTCTTTGAATCCAATGTCCGCCGCGAAGATAAAGTTGGTTCGCGTCTGGATTACTGGTCTAACGAAGAACTGGAAGAACTCGATGAAATCGAAGTCACCTTACCGGAAGAAGGCCGTAAAGCGGGTGAAGTGGTGCGTGTACATTTATGTGCTGCCATAACCGAAGTCGGTACATTGGAATTACAAGCCGTTTCTCAGCAAGATGGTACACGCTGGAAAATTCAGTTTGATGTTAGAGAGAGGGACGAGGCGTAAGGGTTTTCTGTTTTACGTTGTATGGGGTGAGGTTTTTGCCTTTATTCCTTCAGCTACACCGTTTGGCATTGGGCATTTATTTTGTGGGCAGGAAAGCGCTGCCCACTCTATATGGCTAATAAGATATACATAATCAGTTGACCCCCTAAGTTATTGTGCATACAATAATAAATATGAACATCATTTTTGACACCCAAAAAGATTCCGCTAATATCCTGAAACATAGCGTTTCTTTAGCTGATGCAGCGTTGATTGAATGGTCTACGGCGGTAACTTGGCAGGATGTTAGAAATGATTATCAAGAACCGCGCATGATTGGTTTAGGTTATATTAAAGACCGGTTGTTTTGCGTGGTGTTTGTTGATCGAGTTGATAATCGCCGCATTATCCTTAAGAAAAGCTAATCTGCGAGAAATTAATCGTTATGCCAGCACTTAAGTCCAGTACCATTATCCCCACTGATGCAGAAGATGCGGTTATTACTGCTGCTGCGTTATCTGATCCCGATGCCTTGCCTTTAACCGAGGCTGAATGGGAAAACGTTAAACCTATGCTGCGCGTGGGTGGACGACCTAAAGCGGAGATCACCAAAGAGCGCATTACTATTCGGCTATCACCTGATGTGCTGGCAGTTTTTAAAGCAACGGGTAAAGGTTGGCAATCGCGCATTGATGCCGCTTTAAAGGAATGGGTTCAGGAACATCACTGCCCTTAGATTGGATGGGTGTGTGGAAAATTCAGATAATCATTCAGTATCATCGACTTTGATTATGGCGGATTGCCTAGCGGCGAATCCGAGTTGCTGGAGTAGCGGTGGGCGGGTAGGAATATTTACGTCTTTTTTGGTTGTTTTTTGTGCCCATTTTCACCTCTAATGACATTAGAAATCTGCCTTAAGAAGTGCCCTGCTTTATTAGACCACTGCACTTACCGATGGCTTATTGAATCAAAACAGCATTGACACAAGGTTGTTGTGGTAACGTGATATGCCAATAAACCTTCTGTGCATCATTATCCTTGTGTTTTCGCCAAGGCATGACCATGACGCCATCAGGAATGATACCCTCAACCGCATCCTCGGCCTTACTCCACACTTGAATGTATCCGTACCTTACAATTTCAGACGGCTTGATCCAAGGGGATTTTTTGAAATTACCTTCTTCCAGCACCGCCGGAAAACTACCCGAATACAACGAGACCAAGCCCGCTTCAAAGGGCGAGCCGATTACAAACTTCAACGGGCAGTCGGTTGCTTTCTGCCAGTCTAAGGCGGCTTGATTAGCCAATGCTTGTGCGGGGAAAATCCGGTCAACGCGCCGTTGCGTTGTTTGAGAGAGTTTGGCGTTATAAGATGAATAATATAAGCCCATATTAATAACGTGTACGAGTAACGCGGCGATTAAAAAATAATTCGTACTAATAGGGGCAATCCATGCCTTAAATCGCCATACCAGCCACAAACAGGCGAATTGGAAGGTCTGCAATCCCCAATGGCTTTCGAGCTTTATGCCACCCAATAGCACCATTAAAGTCAGGAAGATAGCCGGCCCGCCAATTAACCCCCACATCCAGGCTGTAATGTATGGGCTGTTACTCTCGGCATCTTTAACAATGGCACGCTTATTGTTAAATCGCACATAGCCGATGGTTAGCGCCAATGTGATAAGCGTTGCTAAGTAAGTTCGACATTGAAAGAGGAAAAAAAGAAATGCTTTTTTAACTCTGGCTATGGCATCTAGGTTCTGCGCCGACTGTTTTGCGTAATAATAAGTTGAGAAATCATTTTCCCATAGCCAAAAGAAATGCGGCAGGAAAATCAAACATGCCGCACATAACGCAAAAATAAGTCCATGCAGATTTTCTTTATCTTTAAATGCACCAGAACGTTGCACGGCAAACAATACACCCAATAATGGCACTATGGCTTGGTACTTTGCCAAGAGCGCTAAACCAACACAACAACCAGCAACACCCCAACGAATCCGGCTTTTTGTTTCTGCAGCTAACATAACACGCCATACCGATGCTGCAACCATCAGCAGTAACACAGTATTATGATTATAAATCTGGGCACGCCAAGAGAAACCCAAATGCAGGCTAAGCAGTATGACAGCGACTGCTGCTGCGTGTTCTCCAAGCAATTTTGACGCTATTTTCCAGGTAAAAACAGCCGTACCCATAAAACAAAGGGCTGATAAGCAATAAGTCCAATAGACCCAGTTTCCAAAAACGGCAATTACACCTGCCAATAACAGTGTCGGTAAGGGGGGGTGTTTCCAATAACCCCACTCTAAGCCATGTGCCCAGTTATATTGTTCTATATTATCGGTAAACTGGGCTGTATTTACCCATGCGGTAAATACAGTCCATAGCACGATAGAAAGTAATGTAAATACAACGGGAAGATTGTGTTTTAGATTCTTTAGAAGCTGTTTAATGTTAATAGTGCGCCTACTTTAGTTTTATCGTAAATTTAGCCTAAGACATGAAATGCGCTAAGGCGTAATCCGTATTTTTACACCACAGCCAAGCTTAACCAATACACCCGAATGTTTCACATTTTATTACCTAAAATAATATAGCTTCCCTATAATTGCGTTATCAACGCCACTATTTAAATCGACTGGGTATTGGTAAGACCCTGATATTCCTAGGAGACACTATTGAAACAATCCTTTTATGATCTAAATTATGCTGATTTAGAAATGCTATTACAGCAAAATACTTTAAACCATTCAGCAGCGTCGGTGCTTTTTAATTGGCATTATAAGAAAAAAGAAAATACGCCATGCACGGATAAAATTGCAAAAGGTTCACTGGTCTTTTTTCAAGATAATATTGACTTTTCGCTACCCGAAATCGATACGGTTCAGGAGTCGACAAAAGATCGCACCGTAAAATTTCTTTTTAAGCTTAAAGACCATTATAAAGTAGAAACCGTGCTTATTCCGTTTCATAATAAATATTCTATTTGCCTTTCATCACAGGTTGGCTGTGCCATGAATTGTTCTTTTTGTTTTACGGGGAAACAAGGGCTTAAAAGAAATTTAACCACCAGTGAAATCGTGGGGCAGTTTCTACAGGCTTGGCGCTGGTTAGCAACAAATAGGTCTGGAGAAGAGCGGATTTTAAATATTGTTTTTATGGGACAAGGCGAACCTTTACATAATTTTGATGCCGTCAAAAAAGCGTGTGAAATCTTTTTATCACAACACGGTACGTCAATTGGTGTGCAAAAAATCACGATTTCAACCGCGGGTTATATTCCTGGACTTGCACGATGGAGTCAGGAAATTCCAGGCGTGAACCTGGCGTTATCGCTGCATTCTATAGTGGACCCCGAAATCAGGACAATAGTTTAAGCTATACCCTGTCATGGAAAAGGGTTAACAATGAGCGAGAACAAACGGAAGATTTTTACAAG
>JAPLRW010000162.1 GCA_026398935.1 Methylococcales bacterium | reverse complement strand
TGTTGGATATTACACACGCGTAATCAATCCAGTATTGGTTTGCTGTAGCAATAAATCTGAGTAGGGCGCTAAATAATTAAGGGATGAAAATGTAATAATGTGCCGTATTCCACGCACCATGACGGTTATTGGGTGCATGGAATGCGGCCTACCTTAATGAAGGTCTGGATCTTCGACGGTATAGGCGGGCAGTGTGAAATAAAACGTGCTGCCCTCACCCAGTTCACTATTAAAAGACAGTGTTCCTCTATGGGCTTCAACCAGTGAGCGGCTGATGGATAGCCCCATACCCATGCCACTGGTTTTGGTGGTATAAAAAGGCGTCAATATTTTTTGTTGTTGTTCTTTGGTAATGCCCACGCCGTTATCTTTTACGCTCACGCGTATGTCATGGTTATCCGTCAAGTGACTTTTAATAATCAGCGTATGTTGTTGTTTTTTTAGTAGGCTTAACAGCGCATCAATACTATTTCTAATTAAATTGATAAGCACTTGCTCAATTTGTATCCGGTCAATATAAACAGGTGGCAGGTCTTTTTCCAGTTCAAAGAGCAGCTGTATATTGTTTTGTTTAAGTTCTGCGTTACATAGATTAACGCACTCATGAATCAAGTTATTAATGCGGGTGATTGAGCACGCTTTTTTATGCGATTGGACGAATTCCCGGGTGCGATGAATGATTTGCCCCGCTCTTAACGCTTGTTGTTGTGTTTTAAGTAAGATCTCATTGAGTTTAAGCAGATTAGGGGGGTCGGTGTTGAGCAGGTTTATACTTACTTGCGTATAGTTAGAAATAGCCGTCAGTGGTTGGTTGACTTCATGGGCTATGCCCGATGCCATTTCGCCCATTAACCCAAGGCGCGTGATATGCGCGAGCTCATTTAGATGTTTAGTGTCTTGTTGTTCCCGGTGTTTTTGCTCGCTAATATCTTGCGCACTACCTAGCATGCGTAACGGTCTGTTCATTTCATCGTATTGCAATTCACTGCTGCCACGGATAAAACGGATCGTACCATCAGAGCGCATAATCCGAAAATCCACTTCCCGTACCCTCTTCCCATTCAGGCAATCCGAAGACCATGCTTTCATCACCGCATGGTCTTCGGGAAGGATTATTGCAAAAAAATCATCCATGGAGTGACCAAACGCTTCGGGAGCAACACCATAAATTTTATACAACTCATCTGACCAACTAAGATAACCGCTCGCCAGATCTATAGACCAGCTACCAATATGTGCAATACGTTGTGATTCAGATAGCATGCGCTTCTTTTCTTGTATGGTTTCCTGGGTGTGTATGCGCTCAGAAATATCGGTATGCGTACCGATCATGCGTAGGGGTTTGCCATCTTCGCTACGGGTAACCAGCGTACCTCGACTCAGAATCCATTTATAGTGATCATCTTTACAACGTAAGCGGTATTCAACAGTGTAAATCGCCGTTTTTCCATCCAGATAAGCTTGCAATAATCCCATAACATAAGATAAATCACTGGGATGAATGCGATTTATCCATTCTTGGTGAGTCGGCAGTATGTCGTTTTCACTGTAGCCGAGCATCTCTTTCCAGCGCTCAGAATAGCGGGCTTCATGGGTCTGAATATTCCAGTCCCATACGCCGTCGCCAGAGCCATCGATGGCAAATTTCCAGAGAAATTCGCTTTCACGACGTGCATTCTCTATTTGTTTACGCTCGGTGATGTCAATGGTGGTGCTTATGAAGTGCGTTAGCTGGCCTTGTGTGTCAAATACTGGGGAAATGGTTAGCTCGTTCCAGAAGCTGTTGCCGTTCCGGTGATAATTGAGTATTTCGCCTGCGTATTGTGTGCCATTATCCAGCGCTTGGCGTATATCTGCTACCGTCTGTGGATTGGTGAGTGAGCCTTGGATAAAACGGCAGTTTTGACCGAAAATTTCCGCTAGCGGATAGCCAGTTATCAATTCAAAGGCGGTATTAACCCAGAGGATGTTCTGCTTTGCGTCGGTAATGACTACACCTTGGGAGATGACTTGCAGGGCAATATTATTTAATAATAATTGGCCTTCCGATTGCTTGATTTCGGTGACATCGGAGATAAAGCCGTGCCAGAGTGTCGAGCCATCTGCTTCCCTCTGGGGTCGTGAATTACCTAACAACCAGCGCACCGTGCCATCGTTAAACTTCACACGATATTCATGGTGCCAAGGGGACAGTTCCTGTACGGATTTCTGCATGGAAGCCATGACGCCAGCGTAGTCCTCTGGGTGAAGCAGGCTAAATACCTTGGAGGCATCTTCAAGCACATCTTCTGGGCTGAGTCGGTATATATCACGGATAGCTTCGCTAGCGTAAGGAAAGTGGGCGTTGCCATCAGCATACAAACGAAATTGAAACACTACGCCGGGCAGCTGGCTGGCGATTTTCTGGAGGTGATTTAGCGCTTCTTCGCGAGCCACTTTTATTTGCTGGCATTCGGTAAACGCCTGCGTTAGTTTTTCAAGCTCGCAGCGATCTAGCTCTGCTTTTTTGATGTCGGTAATGTCGGTCAGCGTGATACGCAACATTGAATTGACACACAGGCAATCCAGCTGGACGGGGAACTCGGTGTTGTTGCTTCGCTTTAGCGTCAACGCGACATTCACGCGCTTGTTGTGCTTCATGGTATGGGAGAAAAAAAGATGCCACTGGTCGCCATCTTGTGGCGCAATCAAGGCCGCAAAACGGCGGGAGAGCAATTTTCTGCGATCCATCCCTAGTAGTTCAGCGGCCGTGAGATTGACGTCAGCGATAAGCCCATTCTGCGTCAGCAAAAAATAACCTACCGGCGCATAATCATAAAGATCAATATAACGGTCGCGGGATTCTTCTAATAAGGCATGCGTGCGCCGTAACTCCTCGTTCTGCATTTCCAGTTCAATTTGGTGTACCTGCAGTTCGTGTAGTAACTCTTCGATGGAGCGATCCGTCGACGTTTCTGTTGCTGTTGCAGGATCATGATGCAGTTGTGCTTCCGCTTCCACCCGTAGTGTGTTGGGCTCAGTTGGTTTATTACTCATGATTTATTTTGCGGGCGGTTTATGAGGTCTCTTTAGGTTATCATAACCGTATATTTACGGGTGTTATTAAATAAATCAAAAAATGTGCGTAACGCCTTATTGCTTCCCTGAATGCTAAATTTATCAGGCTATTGCATGCAGACAGATCGCCTCGTACATGCCTTTTCCTCCCGCGTTGATGTGGGTGTCTTTTTTAAAGAAGTGTGTGAGTCATTACGCCCGTGCAGCATAATGTGATAAGGCATTTAGAATTACGCACGTTTTAGGTTATAATGCCTAGTTTTTTAAACTTAGGATAGGTAAGCGTGCGGCACATTGACGGCCAACTGCTTGTTTTACCTAGTTTGAGCCGCTTTAACCCCCTTAACGATTACGCTTGTTTTCAGGCATAGTAGAGAAGTCACTGGCAGAAGGCTTGTACAGTGATTAACAAAAAGTTTTTTACGCTTAACTTTTAGAGTACACACATGACAGATCTATCTCATTATAGAAACATCGGTATTTTCGCTCACGTCGATGCGGGTAAAACCACCACCACCGAACGAATTTTAAAACTAACCGGTAAAATTCATAAAATCGGTGAAGTACATGACGGTGCAGCAACCACTGATTTCATGGAGCAGGAGCAAGAGCGCGGTATTACTATTCAGTCTGCGGCGACGACCTGTTTTTGGAAAGACCACCGTTTTAACATTATTGATACGCCCGGACACGTTGACTTTACGATTGAAGTATACCGTTCGTTAAAAGTATTAGATGGTGGTATCGGCGTGTTTTGTGCTTCAGGTGGCGTAGAACCACAATCTGAAACTAACTGGCGTTATGCGAATGACTCTGAAGTAGCGCGCGTTATCTACATTAACAAATTGGATCGTATCGGCGCTGATTTTTACCGTGTGGTAAAACAAGTTCAGCAAGTATTGGGTGCAAATCCTATTGTTATGACGCTGCCTATCGGTACTGAAGATCAATTTGTTGGTGTGGTTGATTTATTAACCCGTAAAGCGTGGGTCTGGGATAGTTCCGGTGATCCATTGAACTATGAAATTCAAGATGTTCCTGCCGATATGGTGGACGACGTTGAAACATGGCGCGCAGAGTTGATTGAAAAAGCAGTTGAACAAGATGACGATGTAATGGGTAAATACCTGGATGGTATAGAGCCTGATATTGCAACGATTAAACGTTGTATCCGTAAAGGTACGATTAATCTGGATTTCTTCCCGACTTTCGGCGGATCTTCATTCAAAAACAAAGGCGTGCAATTAGTATTGGATGGCGTTGTTGATTACTTGCCAAGTCCTACTGAAGTAAAACCACAGCCTGAAGTTGATTTGGAAGGCGTTCCAACTGGTCTTTTCGCGATTGTTGATCCTGAAAAACCGTTGCGCGCGTTAGCATTCAAAATTATGGATGACCGTTTTGGCGCGTTAACCTTCTTGCGTATTTATTCTGGCAGACTGGAAAAAGGCACTAACTTGCTCAATACCTTTACCGGTAAAACGGAGCGTATTGGCCGTATCGTTGAAATGCATGCTAATTCACGTGAAGAAGTTGAATCTGCGCAAGCGGGTGATATTGTCGCGGTATTGGGTATGAAAAACGTGCAAACAGGTCATACCTTATGCGATCCAAAGTTCCCTGCGACTTTAGAGCCAATGGTATTTCCTGATCCAGTCATCTCGATTGCCGTTTCTCCAAAAGACAAAGCGGCTTCTGAAAAAATGGGTATCGCTATTGGCAAGATGATCCAAGAAGATCCTTCTTTCCATGTTGAAACCGATGAAGACAGTGGCGAAACTATTCTGAAAGGAATGGGCGAGTTACATCTTGACATTAAAGTTGATATTTTAAAACGTACACACGGTGTTGAAGTGATTGTGGGTAAACCACAAGTAGCTTACCGTGAAACCATCACTAAACGCGTTGAAGACAGTTACACGCACAAAAAACAATCGGGTGGTTCTGGTCAGTACGGTAAGATTGATTACACCATTGAGCCAGGCGAAACCGGCAGCGGCTTTGTATTTGAATCAGCGGTTACGGGTGGTAACGTACCAAGAGAATTTTGGCCTGCGGTTGAGAAAGGCTTCAAAGCCAGTGTTAGCAAAGGTGTCTTAGCGGGCTTCCCTTGTTTAGACTTTAAAGTTATCTTAACAGACGGTGCTTTCCACGCAGTCGATTCGTCTGCCATTGCCTTTGAGATTGCAGCGCGTGCTGCGTATCGTCAAACACTGCCAAAAGCAGCGCCACAATTACTTGAACCGATCATGAAAGTGGATGTATTTACACCCGATTCACATGTAGGGGATGTTATTGGTGATATTAACCGTCGACGTGGCATGATTAGATCACAAGATGCTGGCGTAACCGGCGTACGTATCAAAGCGGACGTGCCATTGAGTGAGATGTTTGGCTATATTGGTGATTTACGCACCATGACTTCAGGCCGTGGACAGTTCTCTATGGAGTTCTCACACTATATGCCATGTCCTAAAAACGTGGCGGATGAAGTTATTAAAGAAGTACAAGAACGTGAAAAAGCCAAAAGCAAATAGTCGATCTATTTGTTGATTAAAAAATCCCGCTAGATCGATTGATCTAGCGGGATTTTTTTTGTGCTTAAGAAAATGGATGTGGCTATGGATAAAACACCTAAAGCCATGTTGCGCTTTGTTTAAAGAAGGACGCCATGTGATTGCGTATCGACAGCTTGTTGGATAAATAACTATCCACTAATTGGTAGGTAAAAAAAATCCCGATCACTTTATTAGCTGATCGGGATTTTTTTTATTCTGTTGCTTGCTTTAGGTTTTTTGTAAAATACGCGCCGGGTGTTTTAAATTAAACCGTGGCGTCTACTGCCTAAAGCCCTCGCAAGCGCTGCTCTTTGCTCGTCCTTGATGATCCTTGTTCAGTAAGCAGTGTTGCGAGGGTGGCTGAGTAGTTACTTGGTTTGAAGTAACCGTTTACCAGCCGTAACCAATGCTAAATAAGTAGCGGGTGTCAACAGGTGTATTGCCGGTTAGTTTGCTGTACCCATTGTAATAATCCACCTGCACTTCATTAGTAAACTGGATGCCGTTCCAAACAGGTACATGAAAGCCTGTACGGCTTCTGATGAACATATTGCCATCAAAGATGCCTTCGTGATTATGAAATAGTTGTACCGCACGGTTAAGAATGAATTGGTCGTAATTAACAAACCAACGAGCCGCAATGCCACCAGTGTCTTTGAGAATGCAGTCGTCAGTCTTTGCCTTACATGCTTTGATGTACTCGGCCGATTTATTGAGTGGATACTCATACATATTCGTACTGACGTAGTCAGGGCCTGCCTCAAAAGACAAATTCAGGTCTTTAGAGCTGAAAAACTCATAACCCGCACCAGCACCGAATGCAGAACGCAGTTGGATGTTTTGCATACGGTCATTGGTGAATAAACCATGCGCATAGCCATACCATTGATTATTAAAGAAATGCGAGTAAGTGCCAAATACTTGGAAGTTACGGGCATTCAGGGTGCTTTTTGGTGCGTCTTTTTCTGTATTGTCTGAGTAGTTATACAAGCCGCCAAAAGTAACTTTATCATCGCGACCACGTAAAGCAATGTTGGCATCGC
>JAPLRW010000181.1 GCA_026398935.1 Methylococcales bacterium | reverse complement strand
TAATCCTTTGACCGCTGCCAAGGCAACTTTCGCCTTTTCTGCACTTGTAAAAATCTTCCGTTTGTTCTCGCTCATTGTTAACCCTTTTCCATGACAGGGTATAGCTTAAACTATTGTCCTGATTTCGGGGTCCACTATAAGTAAGCAGTGCTGTATTTTGATAGGCGAATACAATTATGAAAAAATCACATCCATTTTTGGTTATTATTTTTAGTGGCGTTATAACCTTAGTTAATGGGTTAACTACTATTGCTTATGCTAATCAATCGGATGCTATTAGTAGCAAAAGTAGAAAGATGCCGCTTTGTGTAGTGTCAATAGGGGAGGGGGGTAATAAAACAGAGCGTCCACATGATTTTAAAAATTACCCCGTTAAAATAGACGACAAAAAACATTATTTAGTTTCCTGTAAGAATCAGTAGCTTATTTTTTGAGAGAATGGTCATGCGCGCCTATCGCTAATAAGCTGTTTTGGCGGTCGGTAAGAGCGTGAGCGAAAGTATGATTGCCGCAGTACTGAAATGCATACATTTAGATCAACATAGACCATAGACAAATTATTAATAATATGACTTTAACCGATAATACAATTAAAACACTTGGTGTACTGTGCAGTGGTGGTGATAGCCCTGGTATGAATGCGGCTGTCCGTTCTGTTGTCAGGAGTGCTATTGGTCTTGACATTGACGTTTACGGTATTTACCGAGGGTACAGTGGTTTATTAGAGGGCAATATTCAAAAGCTTGGTTTGCCCTCTGTCAGTAATATTATCCAGCGGGGCGGAACCATACTCGATACATCGCGTTGTCTTGAATTTCATAAACCTGAAATTAGGCAGGAAGCCGCGCATATCCTGTTTAGAAAGAATATTGAGGGCTTAATTGTTATTGGCGGAAATGGCTCTTTTTCGGGCGCAATGGAATTACATCGTGAGCATGGTATTCCGGTTATTGGCATTCCAGGCACCATTGATAATGATATTTCCGGTACTGACTACACCATCGGATTCAATACTGCCGTGCAGACTGCGATTGATGCTGTAGATAAAATTAGGGATACGGCATCAGCACATGCGAGAACCTTTTTGGTTGAGGTTATGGGGCATAAATCGTCCAGTATTGCATTGCAAGTAGGTCTGTGTACGGGTGCCGAATATGTTGTTTTATCGAATCAAGAAGTCGATTACCAAGCAATAGTCAACACCGTCCAGAAAGGTAAGGCAAGAGGGAAAACCTCCTCTATTATTATTGTTGCCGAAGGAGAAAAAGCTGGGGTCTCTTATCAAATAAAGGACGTACTGATGGAGCAATATGGCATGTGTGTCCAAGTCTGCGTTTTAGGGCATATTCAGCGAGGAGGAAGCCCAACGGCATTGGATCGATTGATGGCATCAGAAATGGGTTACTCGGCAGTTCATGCACTTTATCAGGGACAACAGGCACATGTTACCGCCTTTAATAAAGGGGCGTTAGAAATGGTGCCGTTAACGTGCTGCCTGGAACGTAAAGATGAAGCGAGCGGCTTGTCTCTGGACTTAATTAATGCACTGGCCATTTAAAAGATAATGGGTGAATTCGCATCAAAATCGCATCCGAAAGAATGCTAACCTGACTTTTTGTTTCACGGTGCCAATAAAGTACAGATATTAAGTACGCTTGAGGCAAGTCACAATCAAAATTGGAATAACCACGCTGTGCATAAACGACTTGTAATAAAATCATTCTGTGCTTGGGATGGTGAAACATTAGTGCTTAATATCCTCGGAACCCCTAGCGCAAAAAAGGATGCTATTGGTAAACCCAAAGGCAATCAATTAAAAGTGAGCGTCACAGCGGCGCCAGTGGCAGGCAGAGCAACCGATCATATGGTGAGATTTTTAGCTGCGGAATTTGGTGTCGCCAGTAAGGATATTGACGTCGTATTCGGCAGAATGAATATTAACAAACAGCTGCGCGTTAATTCGCCCAAGCGATTACCTACCGTCATCAGTAAACAGTTATCCCAAAAATAACAATAGGCGAGCATGCAAAGACGTTGAATTCCCTGCAAGCAGTCTGAATAAAGACGCTGACGGCTCGCCTTGTGCGTTGTTGAATAAATCAGTTTTTCAACATACGAAATGATTACTCATGGTTCGCCCATTTTGACACCTAGTTCCCCAGATTGCAGCTCAATCCCTTGGTAAGTTTCTGCCGGAAGCCCTGCCAGCGCTACAATACGCATTTTCACAGCGGTTAACGATGTCATGCATCCGTGGTCTCTGCCATTAAAATTGGCTAGGCGTAAGGATTCCTTCGTAAATGGGTAATAGAGCTCTGTAACCCGCATATTACCTAGATTTCAAAGACTCTGTCTTGCTAGCTGATGCGAATTACGCTAAACGATATTATTTGCCCTTCATCAGTCACCGACACCACTAGCACGTTCACGCTTTACTATT
>JAPLRW010000164.1 GCA_026398935.1 Methylococcales bacterium | reverse complement strand
GTTTTGGATATTTGTAAAACCAGCAGATAAGATTCTATAATGTACTCAGGAGGAGGGAGTACATCGGCGATAATATCTTTTCCCTGTACTATTCGTTGATAAATCGGTCCATTAATACTGATGGTGTTTATTACGTAAGCCGTCAATAAACCAAACGCGCTGAAGCCAGTAACCAATACTGCAACGATCAGTATGAATCGAATTTTAATACTTAATTGTTCTAACATACGCCTTTCACCTGTTTAATTAAGTCGATTATTTATCATGCCAAAATAGCGGCAATGCTGTCAAAGTCAGGCGTGCGTACCCACGGTTGTTGTAAAAAAATGAATGCGATACAACTATTTCCTTTTTACGCTTCATTCCGAGTATAGGATAAACTTGAATTTATGCAATTATCTATCCAAGCATTCTCAAGTGAGAATGCTTGGATAGAGCTTGCGGGATCTGGATTTTTATGGCTTATGAATGACTGAATACGGCCGCTTCTACCATTCGGATACTACTTGGTCTTTCATGGCAAGCTTGGTTGAACAGCGCGGTAATCGGTTATTGATTTGTTACGAGCCGCTTTCAACCATGTTAAGGCTAACCTACCCGTTGATATTAACGCGAATGATGCGGTTCATGCCTCACCGCATCCTACATCTTACCCATCTTACGAGTTGAAATCATGTCAGAACTTGAAAAAACATTCGATATTCTATACAAAATTTACAATAAGCATCGGCGGCAGCATCCAGAGAATTCTTTCGACTCCAAGCAAATATGCTTGATGTGGTCAACGGATGATCCGCCAGATGAAATTGAAGGTACAGGGCCATTTAATGATATTGAAGAGGCTTTTAAAATCGCTATCGATGATGAAGATGCGCTTGAATTGTATGATATGACATTAGAAGAAGCTTCAATAATAATTCTTGAAATTCAAGGAGTGATGTAGCGCTTGTTTGATTGGAGTCCTGTGCATGTTTCAAGGTTTTTTGTTCGTGGCAGTTTGGTTTTCATCGTGCTACTAAGCCTAACATTACGCTCAAGCGGGACGCGCCTTTTCGAGGCGGTTTTGAAGGTTCGTTATTTTTCCAGCTTCGGTGGCTCCGCTAATCTTTTCGAGGCGGTTTTGAAGGTTCGTTATTTTTCCAGCTTCGGTGGCTCCGCTAATCTTCTGTGGGAGACCCGCCCCTTAGTTTTACGTTAGGTTTCTTAATTCCGCCATTTATGACACGCAAACTTAAAGTTTATTGGAGTATCTGGGGTATAGTGTCATTTTTGGCGACATCAGGGACTATTGCTTATCAGTTGTCGTCATGGTTTATTAGTGTTCCGTTGACATTAAATCCTAATAATACAATTGATGTTTCAGTATTCCGTATTCTTCCAGATACACTTAGTCTTGAACTGGTATTCACTCGAAAATCTTGGGATGAAAAACGGCCTGAGCTTGGAGAGTACCTTGCAGGTGATGATTGGAGAAAAACAGGTTTTCTCGGTTTTTCCGAGCCTGGAGAGCCAATTAAATTGCTGGTACGTAGCGTTGATAAACAAATTGTTTATACTGCGATGCCAGCAGGTGGAAGAGGAGAAACTACAATTTATCGTGATCTTGTCCCTTTTGTCGATGATGGAAATCCTCGGCACTTTCAGTGGCCGATAAAGGACAATTTACGTTACCCTCTTAATGTAGGTAATACGAAACTCAATATTTCGGTAATTGAAGTCGGAAAAAGAATTGTAGGAGAACAAGTGTCACTCGTCATTGTGCCGCCAATTACGGCTAGAGGTGCTCGCATGAATTATTTCTTCCTTTGGTGGTTTTGGCTCTGGCCGTTCTGTATTAGTTTACTGGCTTACCTTGGGGTAGTTCTTCTCAAGATGTCAAGGCGAGATAAAACGTAATAAACTAAACGTATCGAAATGATTTTTACAATGGGACTTTGAAAACTGTATTTTAGGGATGCACATATAAATTGCCCTGACATTATGCTTAAGCGGTACGCGCCTTTTGGTACCCACAGGGAATAAATGGTGATTTTAATGTTTGTTATTTTTCAGCTTCAGTGGTGTCGCTTATCTGCTTTCTATCTTGTTGAAATAACGGTTAGAATAATCAATCGAGATTGCTCGGATTGTTTCTCTATGGGGCTTATCGCGTTATACTAATCTTGGATGTTCATTCTAACTAAAGAGGTAATTATGTTGCATATCACAGTAAAAAAAATCACATTGCCCGTATGTCTTTGCGCCCTGTCTGTGCTGTTTGCGCCATCACTTGTATCGGCCGCATCAGAAACGGGCTCTATAGCAGCCACTCAGGCAGCGGATCAAAAGGCGGCACTGGCTAAAAAAGCTGCGGATAGATTGGCTAAAAAAGCGGCGGAGACGCAAGCACCTGCTGAGGAAAAAAAGGTTACTGAAACACCCGTACCCGCTGAGGAACAAAATAAAAGCGAGCCGTCTAATTCAGCCAAGTAGCATTCGGTGGGCAAGGTATTTATGCGCATTCAATGAATCCATGCGACTAATCGGTGGGTAAAACATTGCCCTTATAGTTCAGCAATGCGCATTGTGGCATTAATCATCTAAAATAGTAGCATGTTAAACATGCTTTTCAGGGAATAAAGCGGGGATTCTCTTACGTATTGCGGGTAAGAAATCCCCTTATTTTTTAGCGATGAAATATCCCTATTATTCCGTGCGTAATGTTCTTATGCTGGCGAAATCATGGCAGGAATTGCACTGTTTTTTAAAATTTAATGTTAGCCAACTATGTTAGAATCCGTAGGGTAGGTGACAGCAATGTTATTTACTACTTTTTATAATAAATAATAATAACTTGGGATTTTATTAGCGATGAAAACATTGAAAAATATAGTGCTATCTTTCTGTATTGCAGCATCTATGGCTGCTGTTGCAACGTCAGCGATGGCTGAGACCGATGCGGGTCGAGTTACTTATCAACCTGCTCAGGCCATTGATTTGGTTGCCGGTAAAATACAGGTAGCTATTGATGGTATTGGTAAAGGTGTTAGTGGCGATGAGGCGGCGGCACTGATTAAACAAGCCAGTGATTTAAGTAAAGAAATTAATGCGAATGATAAAGTAGATATTGGTCGCTCAAAAGCAAATAAAAAATTAAAATCGGCTATTACACACGCTAAAGCATCGGCGTTACCAGAAGCAGAGCAAGAATTAAAAGAGGCTAAAAAAGATTTCGAAGCACTAAAAAGCTTAATCTAACCGCATTAATCCTATCGGGGGAGTTTTTCCATTTCCTGATAGGGCTCTATCCCC
Source organism: Methylococcales bacterium (assembly GCA_026398935.1). Lineage (GTDB taxonomy): Bacteria > Pseudomonadota > Gammaproteobacteria > Methylococcales > Methylomonadaceae > SXIZ01. The sequence continues at coordinate 13,377 of JAPLRW010000164.1, read as the reverse complement.
TCGCTTAACCTTATCATTGCCTCGCAGTATAATTCTTAAATTTGAATGATAGACTGTGTCTTTATCGCCGTACCACGTTGCCGTTATCACCGTTTAGTCTGCTTACCCCCATTTTTTGTAGGCTTTACTATTAGCGGATAATGACGAGGAATTTAACAAATAGCGGGCGATGTAACGCATAATTGCTAAGTTGCTGTAATCATCTACACGAGTTTCATGCAAAAAAACACTGATCCACATACACACTCTTTTAATGATTTCGCTGCTGTTGATGCCGATAATGCGCAGATAGCGCAAGCACTGGCGATTATCGCGCGCATTCCTGACGATCCGCAATATCATCGTCCTAAAGGAACCGATGTCGCGGCTATTTTAAGGGATTACAAAGTTGATTTTCAAACCATACTGGCGGCAATGTTAAGTGATCCGCGCTTAGCGCTGCTCCAGCCGCAACCGGACATCAAAGCGCTGTTTGGTGAGACGGTTGCAGCGTTGGTCAAAGATGTTAACTGGCTGAATAAATTAACGGTTTATTCGCAAGACATGACCAAGCAGCCGCACCAGACAGAAACGTTGCGGCGTATGCTGTTGTCTATGACTCAGGATGTTCGGGCAGTATTAATCAAATTGGCTTATCGCATTCATCGGTTGCGGTATTTACCGAAAGAGTCTTATGAAATTCGGCATTTTATCGCCCGTGAAACCTTGGATATATACGCGCCGATTGCCAATCGTTTAGGCATGCATCAGTTTAAATGGGAGCTTGAAGATATGGCTTTCCGCTATTTAGAGCCGCAAGCGTATCGTCAAATCGCCAAATCGCTCGCTAATAAGCGTATGCAGCGGGAAAACTGTATTAATGGGTTTATTGCGTTATTACAAAAACATCTCGCAGAAGAAGGTATAAATAGCGCGTGTTACGGTCGCCCTAAGCATATTTACAGTATTTGGAAAAAAATGCAGCGCAAGCAATCGAGCATAGATGACCTGTATGACTTGTTGGCGGTGCGCGTGATTGTTAATAACCTGAGCGATTGTTATACCGTACTGGGTATTGTGCATAGTTTATGGCAATACATTCCCACAGAATTTGATGACTATATTGCTAACCCTAAGGAAAACGGCTATCAATCGCTGCATACGGTTATTTTAGATCCGCAAGGCAACCGTATTGAAGTGCAGATTCGTACACAGGAAATGCATGACTATGCCGAACTGGGTGTTGCGGCGCACTGGGCCTATAAAGAAGGCGGTAAACAGACGGCGGCAATGGAAAAAAGCGTGGCGATATTGCGCAAGTTACTGGAAGAAAAACAAGGTGATGAGGCGTTAAGTGATGATTTTCGCAGTGATTTATTTAATGATCGGGTGTATGTTTTAACGCCCGCTGGCAAATTAGTTGATCTCGTAAAAGGCGCAACGCCACTGGATTTTGCGTATACCGTTCATACTGAAGTGGGTCATCGGTGTCGTGGGGCGAAAGTAAACGGTAAGATCGTACCGCTGACGTATGCGCTGAAATCGGGCGAACAGGTAGAGATTTTAACCGTTAAAAAAGGTGAGCCTAACCCTAATTGGACAAACCCACATTTGGGTTACTTAAAATCATCACGCGCGATTAACAAGGTAAAAAGTTGGTTTAGGCAACACTATAAAACGGAAAATATAGCCAAGGGTAAGGTTATTCTGGACAAGGAAATTACCCGTCTGGGTATCAAAGCATTGAACCTTGGCGAGATGCTTAACTATTTTAAACAAGCTGATACCGATTCTTTACTGACCGCTATTGGTCGCGGCAGCATTAACAACCGTCAGTTGGCTAATTTTTTAAAAGAGCCGGAGTCGGACGAAGTACCCATTAGCGCACGGCTGAAAAAAGCGCCAGTAAAACCAGCACTTTCTATTGTTTCGGTTGCAGGTATTGATAATGTGCAAACCTCGATTGCACACTGTTGTTCACCCGTGGCTGGTGATACGATTATTGGCTACATTTCCCATCATAGTGGCCTTACGGTACACCGTACGGATTGTAAAAATATTCTGCAGTTAAGTTCTGAAAAGCAGGCTCAGCTTATTTCGGTAACGTGGAACGCAAAATAATAATCGCTGCTGCATTAAATTCGTGCGATTTTGATGAGTGGTTGCACCAATTTAATACAGCAGCGGGCGGTTGTGTGAAAAACTGACGTAAGGATTTATTTTCACCAGCGGTTAATCCGGGTGCTACTCCGCGTAACGTGTGAAAAAAATATACGGCATTCCTTAAATCAACCCTAAATCTGTTTATACGTTACTGTTCTCGTAGCCTTTCACGTAGCTGAAACAGTACTGTATGGCTATACGGTGTCAAAAATAGCCGCTGTGCTATTTATTTAACCAAGCGCTTGGCATTGATTGTGCTTAATAGTTATAAAGCATAATCTAATGGTTAAAGCACTATGAAATCAATCTGGGAAAATTATAAAACTGAGGTGGCTTATGACGAACTCATGCACTCAGAGTTTCAACCACGTCAAGTTAGCCAACGGTTATGCCAATACTTGAATTCGTTAAATAAAGAAGATATAGAGAAGCGAAAAATAGCCGCTGAACTGGCTATTATGGAAATGGGCATTAGTTTTACGGTCTATAGCGACGAAGGTAATATCGATAGAGCTTGGCCGTTTGATATTATTCCGCGCATCATTGATGCTAAAGAATGGCGCATGATCGAAAAAGGGCTTAAGCAACGCTTAACCGCTTTAAATTGCTTTATCAGTGATGTTTATAGCGAACAAGCCTTTATAAAAGATGGCAAGATGCCGAGTGAGATTATTAATAGCTCAAAAAATTTCCGCAAGGAATGTATCGGTATGCAACCACGGCACAATGTGTGGGCGAATATCTGCGGCACTGATTTGGTGCGAGATAAAGACGGTGTTATGTATGTTTTAGAAGATAACCTTCGTGTTCCTTCCGGTGTTTCCTATATGCTTGAAAACCGTGTTATTACTAAGCGGGTTTTTCCTGAGCTGTTACAAGATATTGATATTTTGCCAATAGATGATTATCCCACGCAATTGTATGACATGTTGGTGTCGATTGCGCCGCACCAAAATGGGCAGGTGACCTGTGTGGTGTTAACGCCCGGTATTTATAATTCCGCTTATTTTGAGCATGCCTATTTAGCCCAGCAAATGGGTGTGCAACTGGTTGAAGGCAATGACTTGGTCGTGAAAGATGATGACTGTGTCTATATGCGTACCATTGAGGGTTTTGAAAAAGTGGATGTCATTTACCGCCGCATTGATGATGATTTTCTTGATCCAGAAGTGTTTCGTAAAGACTCTACATTAGGCGTAAAGGGCTTGATGCGTGCGTGGAAAGCTGGCAATGTCGCCTTAGCAAATGCGCCGGGTGCGGGGGTTGCGGATGATAAGGTGGTGTATTCTTACGTGCCGGAAATGATTCGTTATTATTTGCATGAAGAACCTATTTTGCCGAATGTTCCGACGTATTTATGCAGCGATAAAGAGCAATTGGCTTATGTGCTGGAGCATTTGCCGGAACTCGTGGCAAAGCCCGCGAATGAGTCGGGAGGGTACGGTATGATTGTCGGGCCACATGCGACAGCGAAGGAAATAGCGGCATTTCGGGAGGTTATCAAGAAAGATCCGCGTAATTATATCGCACAACCTACGTTGGCTATTTCAACTGCGCCAACCTTGTGTAAAGGCAAGTTAGAGCCTCGGCATATTGATTTGCGCCCCTTTATTTTGCAAGGAGAAGATACTTTTGTGACGGCGGGTGGTTTAACACGGGTTGCCCTTAAAAAAGGCTCATTAGTCGTCAATTCCTCGCAAGGGGGCGGCAGCAAAGATACATGGATTATTAATGGGGAGGAACACTGATGTTATCTCGTTCAGCAGAGCGTTTATACTGGTTGGCTCGTTATCTGGAGCGCACTGAGAATATTGCCCGTTTAGTCAGTGTGCATATGAATTTGCTCATGGATTTGCCGAAAGGCGTGGAAATGGGTTGGCTACAGTTGGTGAGGATTAATGCCGCCGAGCAGATTTTTTACGAAAAATATCCCGCCGCAAATGAGCGTAATATCACACGTTTTTTGCTGACGGATAGCAGCTATACCGGTTCTTTATTTTCATCATTACTGGCGGCGCGGGAAAATATTCGTACGTCCAGAGACTTGTTACCCGATGAAGCGTGGGAACAGGTGAATGAAATGTATTTATTTGCAAAAAATAATCTGGATAGTATCGCTAATCGACGCAATCGGGTCTTGTTTCTAAATGAAATACTGAAAGGTTGCCAGCGTTTTACCGGCTTATTGTCCGGTTATATGAGCCATAACAATCCGTATCGATTTATTGGCTTGGGTAAACACCTTGAGCGCGCCGATATGACCACGCGTATTCTGGATTTGGCCTCCCTGTTACTGGCAGAGTCTCGCAGTGATGAGCTGCGACATTATGAAACCATGCTGTGGATGAATATTTTAAAAGCGCTGAATGCGTTATTAATGTACCGCCAACACGTTCGCAGTCGGGTCAATGGTGGTGATGTGCTTAACTTTTTATTATTGGATAATAATCTACCGCGCTCGGTAGGGTGTTGTCTTAATGAAATATCGGTTTGCATTAATAAATTACCCAATCACGATAGCTTACCGCAACAGTTATTGCTGCTACAGCAGACGGTGCAAGATATTGATACCCGAGAAACGACGCAATTACAATTACGGGAAATTTTGGATGATTTGCAAAATAAACTGGGTGGCTTACACAGTCAGATTGCTGCAAACTGGTTTTTAAGGGAGGGAGTTGCGCACATTGAGTGAAGTTGAAACGGCTATACCCAAGGTTCATTACTGTTCTTTGGGTAGCCTGTTTAAGTGAGTATGGCTTAAGCTTGCATCACTTCGTAAACGACATGTTCGCCGCTTTGGTTGGTGATAGTGGCGACTATTTCTGCAAAAAAACCAAAGCGGGTGCAGATGCTTTTGGGGTCATGTTCTGCGCCAACAAAATAAGAATAAGGAATATAGATTCTGGTCTGTGGCGTAATGTAAGCGCTGACCTGTGAAAAGAAACGTTTTAAAATTTCCTGTCCACCGTCGGCATTCAGTCCAAAGTCACCATTGGACGGATAATAATTAAAGTTAAAGACGATAAGGTCGAATCGTATCGCTGGAACGTTAATAAACAAATCACTGTGTAAAAAGTTCACTGGCGCTAACGTCGGGTTAAACTGCACATTTTCTGTGGCGCAGCGTACGGCATCTTGATTGAAATCCACGCCTAACACCGATTGGCAACCCATTTTTTTAAGCACAAAAGCAAAATAACCACTTCCGCAGCCCATATCCAGAGCGGTATTTCCCGGCTTTTGCTGTAACATGAACTGCCCGAAAAAAGAGCTGGTTATCCCAAAATTGGAGGGGAAAACATTTTTGGCAATTTTTAAGGTAATGCCGTCCAGTTCGGTCATGTACGGCTGTTTGTCTAAATAGACGGCTAATTCAGACTCTCTTTTGGATATATTCATCATCTATAAATTGACGCGCATGTTTTTAATAAAGGATGTTTGTAACGCAGGTAAGGCGGCAAACGCTTCACGCAGATTATGTTCCCAACTGCGTCTGAGTTGGAGCATATAATCATCGTCATCATCAAAGCAGTAATACTCTGCAAAGCTAAAGCTGTCTTTACGGTAAACCAGCATGTCTACTGGCGGGCCAACGCTGGCATTACTGCGTATGGTCGAGTCCATAGAGACTAGGCAGCAGCGTGCCGCTTCGTCTATAGAGGTGGTTAATTTCAGGAAGCGATCAAGAATCGGCTTACCGTATTTACTCTCGCCAATTTGCAGGAAAGGCGTGTTGGCAGAGCTGGTAATGCTGTTTCCTTCTGGGTAAATCATATACGCGGCATGCGGTTCGGTACCGATTTGACCCGCTAAAATAAAGCTCGCAGAAGGATTAAAAGCCGATTGTCCTTGCGGATTAATGTGCTGCTTTTGTTTTTCAACACTGACATGTCCCAAGTATTCCGCTGCTTCCGATAAACACTCTACGGTATTCATGTTGATCGCGGTATTCTTGATTTTGTCACGGTGTAATTGCTCTAATACCGCTTGCGTGGTCGCTAGGTTACCGGCGCACATCAGCACAATTTTGCGATCGTCGTTCGTCGCAAACGCGTGCATTTTGCCGTGGGTACTGACGTTATCAATACCTGCATTGGTTCTTGAGTCTGAAACCAGAATAAGACCTTCATTTATGGAAGCTGCTACACAATAAGTCATAAATTTAAAATTTTTTCAACAAATGGTCAATATTTTATCGTACCTGACGGGTGTTATCCAGAAATACCCTGATATTTCTCAATAATAAGCCAGCATTGTCCGGGTTTTTAGCATCCGGGGGGGGTATAGTGCCGTATTCAGTGACTAACCCTGACATTCATGCTGTTTAATAAACAGCCTACGCCGAACTGATGAAATATGGCTACATCAGCAGCATCGCGTCCAAAGGCAATAACCACCCGTCCACCTCGCAAGTCGAGCTGGGTAGGATCAAACGTATACCAGCGATCACCAACATAGGCTTCAAACCAGGCATGTAAGTCCATGGGTTCAAGCTGGTACAAATACCCCACTACCAATCGCGCCGGAATGCTGATGCTTCGGCATAAAGCGATGGCCAGTTGCGCAAGATCTTTGCAAACACCATAGCCATGTTGATGTACTTCAATCGCGGATAGCGGTGCGTCGCTGGAGCCGGGAGCGTACTGTATGGCGTGGCGCACCCAGTCAGAAATTTTACTGACCTGATCGTAACCGGGTTGCTCATTAAGCACTATGTCTCTGGCAAGGTCTCCAAACCGATCCGATTCACAATAGCGGCTGGGTAATAGAAACGGCAGTATCGGGTTGGGCAGGTTTTGTATTTCAACAAAATAGGCGCCCGGTGAACAATCAATATAGTCAGTGGTAATGACTTCAGCAGCGGTATAAATGCTAAATTCTCCGGGAGATGCCAGTAAACGTTGCCGGAAATTACCATAGAGGTCTTTACTTTCGGTTACTTTCACATTAGGTGCAACGGTGTAACGAGAGGCAATGATTCTTTGTTGTACGTCGCTTAAGGGACGCAGCATTAAAATGAGCGCAGTGGCTTCGGCTATTTGAAAATGAAGGTCGCAACTCACCTGCAATTTCATAAAAGTGCTGGAATAGCGGTTATTAATGGCATCAAAGCCCGACCAATTGAATTTGGCTATAGGCGTGTTTAAGCCAGATTTTTACGCGTTGCCGCTCCAATAAACCCAAACTGTTCAGTTGCTCCGTATCTTTATTTTTTGCGGCCCAAAAACTGGCACTGTTGCCATCAATTTTGGTCATGACCGGCGGGTGCAAGCGCTTTAAGGTAATGATGCTGGCATTTAACGCTAACGCGCGCTCTTTAACGCCTGATGAGGCTAATAAGCTAAAATTATCGTCACGTACTTGGTTTTGCACCAAGATGTATTTCAAGCGTGAGCCATATTGATCAAGCAGTTTATCCAGTAAGTCTACGCAGTCTTGACCCGAATCCATCACATTCCAGTAGCATAGCTGAATGTTTAGTTCTGCTGCTAACTCCAGTACACCCGATTCTTCCAACCATTTTGCCAGAGGGTGGTGCGTTTGAGCGGCAAGATCAACCAGAATACGCTGTTCTGGGTGTTCGGCTGCGCTTTCCATAATGGCATCCAGACTTTGGTAGTCATCAATGATAGTGGGTGAGGCGTAGTCGGCATAAAACCTCAGCAATGCGCCGTGTGAACGATCCGTATCAAAACCGATAAACGGTATGTGTTTGTCGATCATGAATTGCGCCAGAATGCGCGCAACCACAGATTTTCCTACGCCGCCTTTTTCTCCGCCGATAAGATGAATGGTACTCATTTTTTCTCCTATTACGTTAAATCAATCGCGTTACGTGAACGGTTCAGCGTGGACGTAAGCGTCGATCATCGTCCGATGGCAAGCGCAATACATCTACTGAAACAGACAGTGCGTGTTGTCCGCCGCCAAATGCAATGCCTTTTAAGGGGTTTACATCCGCATAATCACGTCCCCACGCTAAGGTAATATGCTGTTCATTCGGTCGGGTGTTATTGGTAGGGTCAAAATCCAGCCAACCGATGCCGGGAATATAGACGGAAAACCAGGCATGTGAGGCATCTGCACCGACCAAACGTTGCTTTCCGGGATCGGTTATGGTTTCTATATAGCCACTGATATACCGTGCTGCAATACCATAAGCGCGCAAGCAACCAATCGCTAGATGTGCAAAGTCCTGGCACACGCCTCGCCGATGTTCCAGCACATCCGATAACGGTGTGGCGATGGTGGTAAAAGTCGGATCGTAAGTGAAATCATTGAAGATACGTTTCATGAGATCCTGCACGACATCAAGTAATGGCCGATTGGGCAGAAAAGAGCTTTGTGCATACAGGCTTAATGCATCGCTGGTGGTTACCATTGGCGAGTCCAGTAAATATTGCTGTACATCCAAGTATTCCAGATTTTTTTCGGCGATCATTGGCTGTTGTTGGCTTTGACCTTGCTGGCTTTGTATCTGTGATTGTAATTGCATGGGTACATTTTGCAATTGCTGACGCACTACTTCCCACGATAACGACGTGCTGAGTTTAAGATTACCGGGGTTGGGGAAAACCATCACGTCGCTAATACTGGTCACGCTTAGTTGCGTATGTGCTTGTTGCACGGCAAAATAAACTACGCGATTACCAAAAAAATCAATACGTTCGCTAAAGTCGGAGGGCTTAGGGCTAATATCCAAGCGATTAGATTGGCACTGTTGTCGCCAAAAGTCGCGTGGTTGTAAGCGCGCTTCGTTTTGGCACAAGCCTACGGCCTGGCTGTATTGATAAAGCGTGGTATGCGTAATACGGTATTTCACAATTCATCTTCCCGTAGTTTAAACATTAACATTTGTGATGCTTGTGAATGGCTAAAATACGTTTCTGCAATAACGTCGGCCGTTTTCCATAATAGGCTGGCTGTCGTTGATAATAATTGCTCAAGATCGGCATAAACGTAGGTAGATTCATCAATGTGTGACAACTCGACCGTTTTACTGAGGCGTATATCTGTGTAGGCTTTTAGAATCAAACGTTCACAATCGCTTAACTGGCTTTTACTGCATTCTTTGGGTAACTCGGCGATATGATCGGTGAGTTGATGCAGCTGGTAGGCAAGCGAGCGCGGGTGGGTTTCGTCAAATAACAAAATCTCCAGAACCATGGGTAAATGAATGCTCGAACGGTAGCGCCGCTGATAGAGGCTTAAGCTATCGGTTGACAGTAAAACCGCTTCCAATACTTGGCTTTGCAGTGCCGCTGGGTACCGTTGCACTAAGGTCGCGCGCAATAAAGCAATCAGTGATTGCGCGCGCTCTAGTCGCCGACCACTGTAAAGCATTAACCAAGCGGCTTCGCGGGTCATATTCTCGCTGGTTAGGCCGGTAAAGGCGACTATGCCGGACATTAAATCATCTAAATGTGTTTGTAACTGCTCAACGGTACAGTCCGTATTAATAACCCGCGTGTGCCAGCGGCGGCGGATATTGTCAATGCTGCGCCATGTATCTTGTGACCACAAATCGCGGATACTGTTGGCGGCATTTACCAAGGCGAAAATATTCGCGGAAAGCGTACCGGATCGATGGCTGTCTTTTGCCAGTGACAGAAGTTCTGTTTGTGGCGTGTTAAGCATCGCCTCATCTGCTTTGATGAAGCCGGGATAAGTGCGGGTTACTTGGGTTAACGCCCGCAACAAAATAGTTAAGCATTCCGCATCAATGGGGGCTTTAAACTCCGGTGTTTCCAGTAATTTAACCAAGATTGTGCGTAGCAAACGGGTTGAGGCTTCGGTACGCTCAAGATGTCGGCCTACCCAAAACATATTGTCAGCCGCGCGGCTGGTTAATGGCTCTGTTACCGCGGTAAGCGTTATTGGGCGTGCTGGCTGAGACCACACCAGATCAGGTTTATCAGGTTCTGCGGCGAGTACCCACGTATCTTTGCTAATGCCGCCTTCCTGATTGGAAACGCTAAAACCGTCTTTTTGCTTGGCAACCCGCGTCAGTCCACCTTGCATAACTTCATAATCTTCGCCGTTGGCGACACTAAACGTCCGTAATACGGCGTTACGCGGTTCAATATGCTGATCAATAAACGCGGGCAGTGTTGAAAAACTGGCCTGTTCTTGGGCAATATAGTGGTGCGGTTTGGCAGTGATCTGCGCGCGTAAGGTTTCTTTTTCCTGACGGCTTAACAATCCTCCAAATACCGCATAATGACCTTGGCTACGGTTAATGGGTTTGATAACCAGACGCTCAAGGTTCTGTAGCACAAAATCACGCTCGCGGCGTTGTCCGCACCACCAAGTGGCAACGGATGACAGTGTTAAATCTTGATTTAAAAAATAACGGCATAAGCGTGGCAAAAAAGCCAATAGCGCCGGATTTTCCAGAATACTACTGCCTAATGGATTGGCAATGGCAACATTGCCGCGTCTAACGGCCTCCAGTAAGCCGGCGACGCCCAGTCGTGAACCGCTATTTAACTCCAGTGGGTCGCAAAAAGAATCATCCACTCGGCGCAAAATAACATCTACCGCCTGTAAGCCCGCTAATGATTTAAGCCACACCCGCCCATCCCTTACGGTGAGGTCGTCGCCTTGCGCCAAGGTAAAGCCAAGGTGAGACGCTAAGTAGGCATGTTCAAAATAGGTTTCATTTAAGGATCCTGGCGTTAGGATGACAATGCGCGGATCTTCCTTATTATGCGGTGCCAGTTCGGTTAATTCTTTGCGTAAGGATTTAAAAAAGCCCGCGAGGCGATGCACCTGTGTTTCCCGAAAAATATCCGGGAGTACCCGTGTCATCACCGTACGATTTTCTAACGCGTAGCCAGAACCTGACGGCGCTTGCGTGCGATCATCCAATACCCACATACGGCCGTTGGAGCCGCGAGCCAGATTAGCCGAGTACAAGGTTAAATGCCGTTGTTGCTGGGACAATGCGCCCACACAGGGTCTTAAAAAACCGCTGTGTCCGTAGACTAACTCGCTGGGCAGTAAACCTTTGCTCAACAGTGACTGTTTGCCGTAGAGGTCTTTTAAAATGAGATCCAGTAGACTGGCGCGTTGCTTCAGTCCTGCTTCAATGGTTAGCCATTCTTCGCTGCTAATCAGTAACGGAATGGGATCCAGTCGCCAGGGACGCGTGAGCTTTTGCGCATTACCATACACATTATAGGTAACGCCATTTTCGCGTAACAGGCGCTGCGCTTCACGGCGGCGTTGCTCAAGCTCGACATCCCCCAGTCGATGCAGTGCGCCCATAAAACGCTCCCAATACGGTAGCGGCTTGGTCTCTGTGGTATACATTTCATCGTAGATACCCAGTTGCGTCGCGTAATATTGCCCGCCGTTGTCTGCGCTAGAATCCTTTGAATTGTGCAAGAGCCTATTCCTTAGCGGGCGGTGATGAATAAATACTTCATATTAAAGCCGTTGCCCAATATCCTGATAGTGACGCAGTGTTTCGCCGACATAAATTTGCCGCGGACGGGTAATGGTGACTTGTTTACCATGTAACATTTCGCGCCAATGCGCCAGCCAGCCAGGCATACGACCAATTGCAAATAACACGGTGAACATATTGGTAGGAATGCCCGCAGCACGAAGAATTAAACCGGAGTAAAAATCCACATTGGGGTAGAGTTTTCGCGAAATAAAATAATCATCTTTGAGGGCAATTTCTTCCAGTCGCCGCGCAATATCAAATAAAGGATCACTGACACCGGCTTTATTCAGTAACTTGTCACATTGCTTCTTTAAAACCATGGCGCGTGGATCAAAATTTTTGTAGACGCGGTGACCAAAGCCCATAAGTCTACTGGGTGAGTTTTTATCTTTGGCTTGATTAATGAATTCTGTGCCATCTCCACCAGCGGCATGAATCTGTTCCAGCATTTGAATCACTTGTTGATTCGCACCGCCGTGACGCGGCCCCCATAATGCACAGATGCCCGCTGAAGCAACTGCGTATACATTCGCCATACTGGAACCTGCGGTACGCACCGATGAGGTGCTGCAGTTTTGTTCATGATCGGCATGGAGGATAAAAAACATATCAATGGCGCGGACAATATCTTCGTCCAGTTCATAATCGCGCACTGGGGAAGCGAACATCATATTGAGGAAGTTGCGGGTATATTTAAGCTTGTAAGACGGATAAATCAGCGGCTCACCAATGGATTTTTTATACGAAAAAGCAGCAATAGTGCGTACTTGTGACACTAAATTAGCCACGATTTGAATTTCGGTGGCGCTGTCCAGTTCGTCAGGGATAGGATAAAACGTTGAAAGGGATGCAACCATGGTGGCTAATATACCCATAGGATGCGAGCCGCGAGGAAAGCCATTGAAAAAATGGTGCATATCTTCATGAATGATTGATGATTCATTCAGATTGGTTGAGAATTTTAAAAATTGCTCACTGTTTGGAAGTTCACCGTGTAGCAGTAAATGCGCCACTTCCACAAAGCGTGATTTTTCGGCCAACTCTTCAATGGCATAGCCACGGTAACGTAGAATGCCTTTGTCGCCATCAATATAGGTAATCGCACTTTCGCAAGCGCCGGTATTACCGTAACCTTCATCCAAGGTTATGTAACCAGTTTCTGCTCGTAACTTGGAAATGTCGATGGCTTTTTCGCCTTCAACACCTTCACAGGTAGGTAAGGTATAACTTTTATTTTCCAGCGTTAAGGTGGCTGGAGCGAGTTTTTGTAATGGTTCGGTCATTTAAAAATATCTCTATAGTTAAAAAGCGATTGAAAAAATTACGGCTTTGTTATCAGCGATGATACGCACACGATAGGTAATGGTGCATCTCGCCTGCAAAGCATACATTTTTTCTAAATAGCTGCATTTATCGAAAACGATTAAGAAGGTTTTTAAATTCGTTATCGATTAACCGTATTTTACTGGTTTCCAGCCGACTAATGGCGCTAAATATTTCTTGGCGAAGTGGGCTTGCTTGTATAAAGCGATTAAACTCTTGCTCAATAAGCCGCTTATCATCCAGTTGCGACGGGTTGGAGGGTCTCTCAAAATCAGCATTATTAAAGGTATTGTCGATCATACAGCCGCCTTGTGTTGGTTGGTTTTTGGGTGGAGACGCCATACGCGCGCCTCCCTATTGCTATCCATTACCGATTTTTATGGCGTAAATCTAAGGTAAAGGGGTATTCGTTACTTAATTCTTCAACGGGTGGTGCCATTGGTTGCTGGGTTGCC
>JAPLRW010000140.1 GCA_026398935.1 Methylococcales bacterium | reverse complement strand
CTTTATCGCTATCGTCGACTGAGCAAGGATTACGAAGTGTTGACCGAATCTAGCACCGCTTTCATTCATATTGCCATGATAAATCTCATGCTTGGGCGACTTGAACGCTAAACTGAGGACTTTTGAAACACGCACTTAGCCCCATGCGTCCTTTACGTAACGTTATTTATATTCAAACTCAAAACTCTTGGCTACACAAAGACAATGAAAATTTAGTTTTAAAAGTAGAGCACGAAACCAAAGCGCGCGTCCCTATTCATAAATTGCAGGGGTTAATTTGTTTTGGGCAAGTGACTATTTCACCGTATCTTATGGCGCACTGCGCGGAAAATGGTATTACCATTACTTTTTTAAACCTATTTGGTAAGTATTTGGCAAGGGTTGAAGGGCCGGTTAGTGGTAATGTGTTGTTACGCCGAACACAACATTTAACCGGACATAATGTAGAAAAGAGTGTTGCCATTGCTCAAATTATGTTGACAGGAAAGCTATATAACCAGCGCTATGTGTTGCGACGATATTGTCGTGATCATGGTGATAAAATCACTGATGATCACGTCCTTAAAGAATTACAAACCGCTGAAAAGCGATTAACGCACTGTTTATCTCAGCTAACAGATTGCAAAGCAATAGATACCTTAATGGGACGCGAAGGAGAGGCGGCGCAAGTCTATTTTGGTGTGTTTAAACATTTAATACGGCAAAGTGATTTTAAATTTGATACCCGAAGGCGCAGGCCACCTACAGACCCCGTTAACGCGTTGTTATCATTCTGTTACACCTTGTTAACGCATGATTGTCGTTCGGCACTGGAAACAACCGGACTAGATCCGGCCAGTGGGTTTTTGCATCAATTACGTAGCGGCAGACCATCACTCGCGTTAGATTTAGCCGAAGAATTTAGACCGATGATTGATCGGTTTGTGTTGTCATTAATTAATAAGCGACAATTGGTTATTAAAGATTTTGAGACCTGGCCAAATGGATCCGTCACACTAAAAGACACCGCGCGAAAAACGTTATTAGCCGCATGGCAGGATCGTAAACAAGATACGCTACTGCATCCGTGGTTTGAAGAAACCGTACCGGTAGGATTGCTGCCTTGGTTACAGGCACAAGTATTAGCACGCTTTTTACGTGGTGATTGTGATAGTTATGTGCCATTTTTATGGAAATAAGTAGGGTATTTAATATGATGATTTTAGTGACTTATGATGTTAGTTTTAAAAATGATACTGGGCCAAAACGTTTGCGTAGAATGGCTAAGCTATGCCTTATTTACGGTCAACGGGTACAGTATTCGGTATTTGAAATTGAGGTAGATATGGCGCAATGGACGAAATTAAAAAGTAATTTAATCGCCGTAATGGATGAATCTTTGGATAGTTTACGGTTTTATTATTTGGGTAATAATTGGGAGCGTCGTGTTGAACATATTGGTGCTAAAGCCGTTTTAGATCTAAATGGTTTGTTATTGCTCTAGTGCGAACCATAAGCGAGCATAAAAATAGCAAAGGGTCGCATAAGTATTAATGTGTTGATTACTCTATTTTTTTTATTGAGTGAAAAATAATTTATAATGGTTGTTGCTAATACTTTGATTGGTTCGCAGTTAATAGCGTTTTTAGCTATTAAATTTAATCAGTTACGCATACGCAGTCGCGCCCCGCGTGGGCGCGTGGATTGAAACGCTCGGTAATGGTAACGATCAAGTTCAGGATTGGTCGCGCCCCGCGTGGGCGCGTGGATTGAAACGAGTCCCGTTTGGGCTACCAAATATACTAAAACGGTCGCGCCCCGCGTGGGCGCGTGGATTGAAACAAAATGCTCATGCGTTTGAGCAAACTCTTCGATAG
>JAPLRW010000126.1 GCA_026398935.1 Methylococcales bacterium | reverse complement strand
AGCGTTTGCAGTTGTTCAACCTGACTGGTCATCTCTTCAGCCGTTGCCGCAAGCTCTTCGCTGGCGGACGCATTTTGCTGAGTTATCTGGTTCATTTGGTTCATCGCCGTGTTAACTTGACCAACACCGACTGATTGTTCTTTAGAGGCTGCCGCAATTTCCTGTACTAAATCCGAGGTTTTGGAGATGCGCGGCACGATCTCATCCAACAAATGACCTGCACTTTCGGCGGTATTAACACTATTTTCTGCCAATGTACCAATTTCCTGAGCCGCTACTTGGCTGCGCTCTGCCAATTTCCGTACTTCCGCCGCCACTACGGCAAAGCCTTTGCCATGCTCTCCGGCTCGCGCTGCCTCAATCGCCGCATTTAACGCTAACATGTTGGTCTGGTAAGCGATGTCATCAATAATGCTGATTTTATTGGCAATGTCTTTCATTGCTGACACGGTTTGCTTAACTGCCACACCGCCCTCGCTCGCTTCTTTGGCGGCTTTTCCAGCCATGCCGTCAGTGACGATGGCATTCTCCGTATTCTGATTGATACTGGCCGCCATTTCTTCGATACTGGCGCTGGTTTCTTCGACGCTGGCTGCTTGTTCACTGGTTGCTTGCGAGAGTGATTGCGAGGTAGCACTGATCTGTTCTGATGCATTACTCAGTAGCGCTGCAGCACTAAGGACTTCAGCGATAGTTTGTGCGAGCTTAGCAATGGTGTTGTTAACCGTATTTTTAAAGTCGCCTAATTGACCTTTATAGTCGCCTTTAACGCTACAGGTTAGATCACCCTGTTCAACTAATGCCAGCACCTCGACCGACTCGTTTACCGGAAAAACCACGCCATCTAGTATCTGGTTGATACCTTGTATGAGATTATGGTAATCACCCCGATGTTTAGTGGCGTCTGCGCGTTTATCGAGCAAGCCATCCGCCGTGGCTTTAATCAGACTATCGGTGTCGGCTATAACTGCTTTAAGGTTATTCAGTACCAGAGCAAGGCTTTTAGCCAATACATCGTTTTCCGAACGGATGTTAACTTTTACTGACAGATCACCGTTGGCGATACTTTGCGCCACAGCGGCCTGCTGGTTTATGGCGTCAATCGCTAGATTAAGGTTGTTTTTTAAAATATTGAAATCGCCGTTATACGAGTCGGTTATTTTGGGGGGGATATCGCCTTGGGATATTCTTTCCACATAGTTAGCCGCTACATTCAAGGGGCCGATGACGGCATCCAGCGTGTCGTTCACGCCAACCACTATCTTACGGAAATCACCGGAATGCTTTGTTGCATCGGCACGGGTTGCCAAGCGACCATCAACGGCGGCTTGTGATAATACACCCGCATCTGCTACCAGTGCATTGACGGCATCGATACAGGTGTTGAGATTGTTTTTTAGAATATTAAAATCGCCGTTGTACGTATCGGTAATTTTAGCGGGGATATTGCCTTTGGAAATGTTATCTACATAATTTGCGGCCACATTCAAGGGGCCGATGACGGCATCCAGCGTATTGTTCACCCCTTGAACAATTTTGCGGTAGTCGCCGTGATACTGACTGGCATCGGCACGCGTGGCAAGTCTGCCATCAATGGCGGCTTTTTCTAAATTAAGCGCTTCGGCAACCATATTGCTAATGGCATCAATACAATTATTAAGATTATTTTTGATGGCATTGAAATCGCCGTTATACGCGTCGGTTATTTTAGGGGGGATATCGCCTTGAGATATTCTTTCCACATAGTTAGCCGCTACATTCAAGGGGCCGATGACGGCATCCAGCGTGTCGTTCACGCCAACCACTATCTTACGGAAATCACCAGAATGTTTTGTTGCATCGGCACGAGTTGCCAAGCGACCGTCAACGGCGGCTTGTGATAAGACATCAGCATCGGCTACCAGTGCATTGACTGCATCGATACAGGTGTTGAGATTGTTTTTCAGAATATTGAAATCACCGTTGTAGGTATCGGTAATTTTAGCGGGGATGTTACCTTTGGAAATGTTATCTACATAATTTGCGGCAACATTCAAGGGGCCGATGACGGCATCCAGCGTGTCGTTCACACCAACCACTATCTTACGGAAATCACCGGAATGTTTTGTTGCATCGGCACGGGTTGCCAATCGACCATCAACGGCGGCTTGTGATAATACACCCGCATCGGCTACTAGGGCATTGACTGCATCAATACAGGTGTTGAGATTGTTTTTTAGAATATTGAAATCACCGTTGTACGTATCGGTAATTTTAGCGGGGATATTGCCTTTGGAAATGTTATCTACATAATCCGCTGCCACATTTAAGGGGCCGATGACTGCATCCAAGGTATTGTTCACCCCTTGAACAATTTTGCGGTAGTCGCCTTGATACTGACTGGCATCTGCACGCGTGGCAAGTTGGCCGTCAATAGCTGCTTTTTCTAAATTAAGCGCTTCGGCAACCATGTTGCTAATGGCATCAATACAATTATTAAGATTATTTTTGATGACATTGAAATCGCCGCTGTACGCGTCGGTGATTTTAGGGGGAATATCGCCTTTGGATATTCTTTCCACATAATCAGCGGCTACATTTAACGGATTAATAACGGCATCCAACATTTGGTTAATATCACCAATAATGTCGCCATAAATACCCGGGAACAATGCTGGTTTGCCTCGTTCTGATAGTTGACCTTCTTTCGCGGCGGTGGTTAGGCGCTGTAGTTCTTTTTGCAGCTTTTGTATAGTCAGCACCATATTTTGCATCATAGCCATTGCACTGTCTTTATCACCGGCTTTGAGCTTAATGTCAGTACTAAAATCACCTAGAGCAATGTTATTCACCAACTCGGTCATGGATTCCAGTTCACCGCCCAACTGCTTCCTCAGGTTGCGGATGATTAGCCAGCCAATCAGTGCGGTTAACAGCAGAATAATCCCGCCGATACCATTTAACAGTTGACTCGCAGTTGTCTTAGCGCTTTCAGCATCAGCCATTCCTTTTTGCGCAAGGTTGACTTTGTAATCCATTTGTATTTGTAGCGCATCATTCAGCTTTTCTGCTTGCGGAGCAGATTGCATTAACAGATCTCGTGCTTCGTCGCTTTTATTTTGGCGGGATAAATCCAGTACTTTTTGAAGCCCAGGAATATAGGTTTTATAAGCGGCATCAACGTCAGCCAGTAATTGTTTATCCTTATCATCAGAAATGCATGATGCGCCATCGCACGCATCAGTGGTATATTTTTTTAAAGCCAAAACAACCGCATCCTGTGATTCCTTGATTTTTAGTTCAATCTCTGCCATTTTCTGCGGATCAGAATTGAGTACATGGCGATAGACCCTTACACGCAATCGCCCGAACGACACAGACGCATCATCCAGCGTGATAATGCTTGGTACGCTATTGATATTGCCATAATTTGCTTTGTCATACACGACAGTTAAGCGACTCTGTCCAAATAGGGTTTCACCTATCATGCCTATACTGGCGACGGTGACCAGTAATATCATTAAATTTGTGACGCTGATTTTCATGGTTTTTATTTCCTCTATAAACATTAGAGCGCTTGTCCTAAATAAGATTGCTATTCACTTCAAAACTTGAAAATAGGTTGGCTTCATAATGTGTTGATTTAGATCCTATAAAAATATAATAGGAAAAGGTGGGTTACTCTATACTTGTTCAGATAAATGATGTCCAGATGCTGCTAAAGGTCTTTAAGTGTGCGGGACATTACTTATCTGAAAAACTATATTTCGTTTGGCGTTACGTTCACATGAACAGCGTTTTTTTAGGCGTTATCGTAAGGGATGAATCTATTTCTACGAGACTATTTTTTACAACGACACACGCACATGAAGCATCCTTATAAAGTGTAGTGCATATAAAAAATTAAATAAGTCAAATAGGCTTTTTTTATCGCCATTGATTATAAATATTTTTATAATCAATGGGTTGGTTTCTGGTTTTCGCCAACGAATTTCTTTAAACAGGCAGAAGCGGTGGAGTTGCCATTTCAGCAGATTAAATTTGTAATTGCGCCAGAAGATCACGCGATATTACATGACATTATCACGCAGCGTTTTCGCGGCATGTTGGCGTAGGGGGGGGCGAGGAAGTGCAAGTGCTGATGCAGCGCTGCGATTTGCATGAAGATTTACCCGCCATTCGTGCCGTGGGTTATCGGCCGGTTTAGCAGTATTTAAAAGGTGCGGATGATTATGCCGGAATGACTGAAAAAGGCATCGCGGCAACCCGGCAATTGGCTAAGCGACAATTTACCTGGTTGCGTAAAGAAACTGCTGCGCACCGATTGATTACAGGACAGGCGGATGTATTCAAAAGCGCCGCGCAGGTGATTGAAGCGCAAATAGCCGCTTGATGTTCAGGGATGGATTACTGGGGTTTTAGCCACAGAAATGCCTCAATCACCGTATTCTGCGCTAGATACTGATGGTGTTAAAAGACGACCATCTTCCATTTCCACAATTCTATCAAAGACATCCAGCGCCCGGGTATCATGAGTGACCACGATAACCCCCGAGTTACTTTCATGCGCCACTTGCGCAAATAATTCCATGACTTGGCGGCCTCTGTGGCTATCGAGTGCAGCAGTGGGCTCGTCGGCTAGGATCAGACTAGGTTTATTAGCCAACGCCCGAGCTACGGCAACGCGCTGTTGCTGCCCCCCAGAAAGCGCATCGGGCAGATTGTCGGCGCGATCAGCAATGCCTAAATGATCGAGTAAATACATTGCCCGTTTTCGAGCGATATGTGCTGGCGTGTCATTGATTTCCAACGCGACTTGTACATTCTCAAGGGCAGTGAGAAACGGAATCAGATTGGCTTTTTGGAATACGAAGCCAAGATGACGTCGCCGGAAAGCGCGTAGGTCGATCTTGGCATCTGCACCCTCCATGACTAATTCGCCGCTGATAATAATGCGACCAGATGTCGGTGGATTGATCAGTGCCATTGCCGTCAATAGTGTCGATTTACCTGCACCGCTTGGCCCCAACAGCGCGACGACTTCACCAGGGGCAACGCGGAGTGTCACATCGTTTAAGGCGATAACCTCAGTTTGACCTTGACCATAGATTTTGGTGACGCTAATGGCCTCGATGGAGGGGATTTGGTGTGTAGGAGGGGTCATTAAGCCAGTACCGTGTTCGGTTCTACCTGCATAGCTTTCCATATCCCTAAGAGGCTGGCCAGCATTGAAATTAACACCGTGATAAATGCCAGTTTAATAAGGTCTGGTGTCTCAAGCATTACCCGTCGCGGAAAATAAGGAAAGAGATATTGCCCGAACCACCATGCCAAGCCGTACCCGAACGCTCCCATAAGTAAAGCTTGTTGCAGAATAAGACCTACGATGACCCGATTACGGGCACCGATAAGCTTGAGCAAGGCAATATCGTGGATTTTATCCAGTGTTAGTGTGTACATAATGAGGGCGATAATGATAGTGGAGATGATAATGAGCAACACACTAAACAAACCGAGTTGGCGTCTGGATTTGTCCACCGTACCGGAAAGCAGCAGATCTTTTTGTTGCTGTGCGGTATAAACAGTAATATCGGGCCAAGTCGATAGTGTGCTGATAACTCGGTCGATATCTGCGCTTGGGTTTAGGCTAACCAGTATCGCACTGACCTGTGGTCGTGGCAGTTCGGCAATGCCGCTGGACAGTCCCCCTGCTCGCTCTAATAGCAAAGGTTGTGTATGGCCTAAGTCTTGATTTTCGGTGCGAGCAAGACGCGCTGAGCGATCTAGGCGTATGGCTTCGCTCGGTGAGTCGAACTGAATGGTCATTGCATCGCTTGCGGTGAAAAAAGCCAGTCCATCGCCAGCAATACCCGACATCCCGGTAGTGAGTCCGACGACCCGATATACGTCTTTGCCGAACTTGACTCGCTCGTCCAGAGCCAGTCCCAATGAACGGTCAGCGATCATCTCAAAATGCGCCTGCCCCAACGGGCGTCCTGCAACTAGCGACACCCATTCCCCTTTGTCATCCGGCCATGCAAGCCCCTGAACCATCAAACGCAAAGGCTTACCATGGTGTTCCCGTTGAATCGAATGGTTGACAAACCGTCTCGCCCTGATAATTTCGGGTAAAGCGCGGACGCGGTTTTCGAGGCTGACCGGGATACGCGAGAGCTCTGCAAAGGGGCCGCGCGTATTGCCTTGCACGACCCACAGATCCGCACCAATACGGTCTACAAGTAAAGTGGCTTCGAAAATGAGACCGCGATAAATACCGGCCATGCCCATAACTACCATAAGCAATAGGCCAATGCCGACAGTCGTGAAGACGAAGCGGCTAAAGTTGTGGCGAATATCCCGAACGGCGAGATTCATCGCACACTGACGGATTGACCGTCTTCCGGCAGTTGGCTCGATGCTTCAAAGGGCTTTAAAATTTGGTCACCGACAGACACACCTTTTATCACTTCAATGTCTTGCTGACCCATTAAACCTAGCGTAATGCCACACCAACGTGCCTTGCCTTCATTATTGATGAATACACCTGGCTTGCCAGCATGCCAAAGTAAGAATTGTTGCGGAATAGTTACCACCAAAGACTTATGGTCGGTATTGATGTACACCTCCGCCCGTTGACCTACCGCCCAGTTAACGGGCAGCTTTTCTACGCGTACATCAACTAGGAATTCGCGTGTCTCGCGGTCAGTTTCACGACCCAAACGGGCTACCTCGCCGAGATAATGTTGCTCCGATTCCGCGCGGAATACTACGCGAGCGGACTGACCTACCGCCAGTGCCGTTATTTTAGTTTCGTCCACCCACGCACTGATCCAGACTTCGCTGGTATCAATGAGCTGTAGGATTGACACGCCGGGAACGACGACAACACCGGGGTCACGATCACGGCGCACGATTAAACCGTCATAAGGACTGCGCAATTCGGTGAAGGTTAATTGCTCCCGCCGTAACTGTAAACTTTTCGCAGCAGTTTCGACTTGGCTTCTTGCTTCGACGATAGTGGACTTTGCCCGCGCGAGGTCAGTCTCGGCGATGCTCAGGTTTTCTATTGCTTTATCAAGCTCTTCTTGCGAGGCGGCTTTGTGGGTGACGAGACTGGCTAGTCGTATTTTTTGCTGTCGTGCTTGTTTCAATACCGCCAGTGAGCGCGTCTCATCGGTACGGATGCGGTCAACAGTAGTGCTTGCGCTAGCCAACGTAGCTTGAGCAATCGCTACCTGCTGTTTCAGTTCCGCATCGTCGAGCTTGGCGAGTAATTGTCCAGCTTTCACCGTGTCACCTTGGTCAACAAAAACGTTAGCAAGCCGTTCCTGAATACGCGGGCTGATCGTCGTTTTGATGTGCGCTTCCAAGGTGCCAGTTCCAATCACTTCAACGTGTAAGTCTCCCTTGGTGACTGTATATCCAGTTACTGCGAGCGCCCTGAATTTCAACCAATATACGGCCAAGATCAGAACTGTGATCAGTACGATTAGCCAGGTGATGTAACGTACAGAGCGTTTTTTCATTAAAGTTAAAAGGGTAAGTATTCAGATCAACTGGGCTGATGGTTAGCAGCAGTATTGATGATCTTTTTACAATCGGCACCGTGCATGCCATTAATAGGAAATGAGAGTGTACGCTTAAGTTATATGAACTGGCTTGTTTGTAGCCGGATTTAATTAAAAATCCGGCAAAGCGATTTCAACCTTACAAAGAACTTTACTGGCATTGTTCAACCAAAAGATTCTTATCATACGGTTATTTTGAATCAAACATCCAAGATAGCATCGAATAAGGTCTGATCAATGAATTGCGGGCGATAGTTAACACCTTGCTCCTGCAATAAACCAACAAACGTGCGTAAATGTTGTTTTGAAGCTTCCAGTAAATTCTGATAGGTTGTTTTTAGCGCCAAGTTGTTGGTGGCTTCGATGGCGGCATTCAAATCCTTAATATCCCAATCTTCAACCGTCGCACCAACACCCAGCGCATCAATATAGGACATATTTCCTTGCCTAACCCATTGCAGAAATTGATCATAAAGGGTTTGAAAAGTTGGGTTGCTGAAGCGTCCAGCCTCTGGGAAGGCAGGGTCGGTGAGCCCATATAGGTTAATCTTTTTCAGAATAGCATCTGTATGCTTCTGTTCCGATGCGGCGATGTTTTTAAAGACTGCTTGCTCCCAAACACCATATAAAATCTGATAGGCATCACGCGCCAGTTTTTCTTCTTCCCGCATGATTAGCAAGGTGTTTATTTCTGCGTCGCCAATCGTATTTTGCGCCGCCGACCCCTTTGCTTGCAAGGGGATCGGCATAGACAGGCACGCTATTAGTGTAACGAGGGTCAATTTTATAGGGGCGTTCATTTTAATTACCTTTTGGTTTAAAAATTATAAATGCTCGTGTGTTGCAAACGTGTATAAACCATTCAAAGTGACTGATGTATGTAATGCTTGTTATTAGTGCATTTGATGCTTTGCATGTCCTAATGATGTAGCATGACGTGCATGGTCAGTTAATTGGGCATCAAACCATTGATGAATGGCATTGATAAGAATAGGATCCTTGGTTGAATAATGTATTTCTGCACCGTTAGGTAGCTCCTTGTAGGCAACATTAATGTCGCCTGACTTTGCTTTACGTAATTCCTCCAAACCGGGCATGGTGTCGCCATGAATTTTGGCCGGATTTGAAAAGTCACCCTGTTTAAATTCAGTGGAAATCTTCGTTAGATGCTCACGGATTAATTGAATTTGCTTAGCATTTTTGGGGTCTTTAACGATGACCTGTTGCAGTCCGCCTTGTTCCGTTTTAGAAAAGACATGCGTAGTTTTTTCTAAACTAAAGGGCATGACATGGCGACCCCGTTCGGCGACTTCATCCAATCTTGCTTCACTGGTGGCAGTACTGCTACGAATTTGATACGTGGCATGGCAGGCGGTACATTTGCCCATCGTGGCATTTAATTGTTGCAGCGTGTGTTTAGGGTCTTTTAAGGCTTCTGCATCAGCGGCGATCAGGTCAAATTCTTTATGCATCGGCATGCCTAGCTGCATAAAGGCTTTTGGCAACACATCATGCAGCGGATTTTCGGCTTTGTGTTTCATTTCAAAGCCTAATTCGCGAGCCGATTTCGCAACTGATACCATATCCTCTTTGGCCAGTGCGCCTAAAATATCTTGTGTGCCTGTCAATAACTCCCGCATCTCTGTCAGAACTTGATGGCGCTGGGGTTCGGTTAAGTTTAGGACTTGACGCTTATCTACTTCGTTGGCTATGGCGGTCACACTCACCAGACTTAACACGAAAGGCAACCATAGCTTGGTGCTGTTAATTTTGCTGGTGTGGGCAAAAAATTGGGTGGAAATGCTGTTTTTCATGGTTTAAAACCCTCTCAGTAGTGTAGGTTAATAGTCTACTATAGGGTTGTTTCTAGCGTTTTTCACAAGCGTAACAAGTTGTTTCAACTTGTTTCAGTAAATTGGAGATACATCTCGTGAGCAAGAAGGTTGATAAGGAAGATCGAATGAATCTGTCTGAAGACCAGCAACATATTCTCGTTGTTGACGACGATAAGGGGCTCCGTGATTTAGTGGCGGATTATCTAGGTGGCAGTGGTTACAAGGTACACGTAGCCGAGGACGGAACGACCATGCGTGCCGTATTGAGTGAGCAGGTTGTGGATTTGGTGGTGCTGGATCTTATGTTACCAGGGGAAGACGGCTTGAGCTTGTTACGCTGGCTGCACGAACGGCATGGCCCGCCAGTGATTATTATCTCCGCACGCGGCGATGAGGTGGATCGGGTGGTGGGTTTGGAATTGGGTGCGGATGATTATTTAGCAAAACCCTTTGGTCCGCGCGAATTGCTCGCCCGAGTGCGTGCCGTTCTGCGCCGTACCGATAATGAGCTCGACGTCCTGTCAGATCCACATGCGTTGATTTTATTTTTGGGTCGTTTCGTCTACAGCTCAATAACCATGTATTGAGCAGGGACGGTAGTGTTTGCCCCCTGACTTCGGGGGGATTTAACCTGCTTCGGGTTTTTTTGGAGCAACCCAATCGCGTACTGTCTCGTGATCACTTGATAAGCTTGCTTAAGGGCTACGAGCGCTCCCCCTTTGACCGCAGTATCGATGTCCGCGTTACCCGCTTGCGTCGTAAGATCGAACCTAAGCCTGAATCCCCCATTTATTTGCGTACCATCTGGGGCGAGGGATATTTGTTTACACCTGAAGGCGAAGCAGCGCTGTGAAACGGCAACTGTCATTGTTTCAACGCACCGCATTTACCGTGGCCGCTGGGCTGATTATTTTTCAGCTGATAGCGGGGGTCGCGATGTTTGTTAATTTGGCATTGCCGCTAGCCTACCGTTCGGCTGACGATTTAGCGGGCTTTATGGTGTTATCGGCACGTATTTGGACGGAGTTGCCGCCGGAAAAACGTCCGGCCTTTGAGATGGAGCTCCGCGAAAAGTATGGGTTAACGCTGTTACAGACACAAACCGAATTACCCGAAGAAATCGGTATTTATCCTTACATCCGATTTTTGCGTACGGCACTAGCTGCACACCTTGCTCCGAATCAAAAACTGCGCTTGTCAGAGCACGCATACAACTATTTTCAAGTGGAATTTAATCAGGGTGGGCAGCGATTGCGCTTTGAATTTTCAGAAGACAGAGTTCCACCACGTCCCAGTTGGGCATTGGTCTGGATTATTATCGCGGGTATCTTCGCAACCATAGGTTTGGCTTGGTTATTGGCACGAAGAGTTACTGCTCCCGTCACTTTGCTAGCGGAAGCCGCGCGTCAAATTGGCCTTGGTGATCGTCCGCCACACCTGCCGGAAACTGGCGTGGCAGAGTTTGCTGAGCTCGCACGTACGTTTAATGAAACGTCGCGGCAGCTCGATGCTCGGCGTGAGAATCAAACCACTCTGTTGGCAGGTGTTTCCCACGATCTTCGCAGTCCATTGGCACGCATGAAAATGGCTTTAGGAATGCTTGCCGAGGAATATTCTTCGCCGTTGCTGGTGCGTATGGAGCGAGATATTGCGGAAATGGATAGGCTCATTGGCGCACAGTTGGAGTTGGCTCGTGCTCAGGAGCGTGAAAAAGCTGAAAAAACAGATATTGATGCATTGCTTATTGAACTGATAGATACGACTGAAGCTCAGTCGTCAGGACGCTTACAGCTACGCGCTGAAGCGCCAAACTGTGTAGCGGTAATCGCCCCGATGGCTTTGCGGCGTTGCATCGTAAACTTGCTGGATAATGCGTTGCGCTATGGTGGTGAGGGTGGTATTCAAGTCGTGCGCAGGCAAAGTAACGGTACGATTTTTATTGGCGTACGTGATAGAGGCTTAGGAATTCCTCCGCACTTAGCTCAAACGGTGTTTCGTCCCTTTTATCGCATCGAATCCTCGCGTAATCGGACTACTGGTGGTAGTGGTTTGGGTTTAGCCATTACGCGGCAACTCACAGAAACACATGGGTGGCAAGTAGCACTTAAATCTCGCAGGGGGGGTGGCGCCTGCTTTTGGTTGTTGATTCCAGCATTTGACCGTGATTATTCTAGTCGCGTTATTTCCAGATGAACAGAATATCTCAAGGGGGAGCAAACACAACGACCTAGTATCGCTCTACATACCCATATCACCGACAAAAAAGCGCTGCTGCAAATAGAAAGCGACATTCACCAAACCGATCATCACCGGTACTTCGATTAATGGCCCGATGACTGCCGCAAACGCCTCGCCACTGTTAATGCCGAATACCGCTACGGCGACGGCAATCGCCAGCTCGAAGTTGTTACTGGCAGCGGTGAATGCCAAGGTAGCGGTTTTGGCATAATTTGCACCAATGGCTTTACCCATCATGAAGCTCACTAAAAACATCACCAAAAAATAAATCAGTAACGGGATGGCGATACGCACCACATCTAATGGCAGTTGCACAATCAAATCGCCTTTCAGTGAAAACATCACCATGATCGTGAACAATAAGGCAATAAGGGTTAGCGGACTGATTTTGGGAATGAAGCGGTGCTGATACCATGCTTTACCTTTGGCACGAATGAGAAAAAAACGCGTTAGGAAGCCTGCAATAAAAGGTACGCCTAAATAAATACCGACGCTTTTAGCAATTTCGCCGATGCTAATAGCCACCAAGCTACCTTGCAGTCCAAATAAAGGCGGCAATACCGTAATAAACACCCAGGCATACACGCTGTAAAATAGCACTTGAAATACACTATTAAATGCGACCAATCCCGCTGCATACTCATTATCGCCTTTCGCTAATTCATTCCAGACAATGACCATGGCAATACAGCGCGCCAAACCAATCAAGATCAGTCCGGTCATGTATTCTGGAAAATCACGCAAGAAAATAATCGCCAATGCAAACATTAGCACCGGGCCAATAAGCCAGTTTTGCACTAAGGAAACACTGAGTATCTGCCAATGACGGAATACATCGCCCAGTTCCTCGTAATGAACTTTTGCCAGCGGCGGGTACATCATTAAGATCAAACCAATAGCAATGGGAATATTGGTGGTTCCTACGGAAACCACTTGGTTTAAGGCATTGACCTCAGTGGGACAGAAAAAACCGACAGCGACACCGATTGCCATGGCGATAAAAATCCACAGGGTTAAGTAGCGGTCAAGAAAAGACAAGTGTGATGTTGAGCAGGTTTCTGGGATCATTATGTTCTCCTGATTAAGCATTGCCAGCAGCCAGATCCAGCAAGCGCTCTACGCCCACGGGTTCTTCTTTGAGCAAGGGTACAAGCGCATAGCGGTGCGCATGCTGCGTGGCAACCGCCGCTATTTCAGATAGTTCATTGCTGGCGCGTTGCCGTAATAGCGCGGAATGTACCGTTGCCGCGGCCACGCTGTTATTAATCACCCAAGCCCACGGTTCAATGCCTGCGCGGCGTAGATCGGCTTGCAGATTGACCGCTTCCATCACTGGCGTGGTTTCTGCCAGCGTCACCAGCAGTACTTTGGTTTGCTTGGGGTCTTGTAATTGCATCATGGGTGTCAGGTAATGCGTAGTGGTGCTGAGCATTTGTCGGCTCACTTCACGGTGATAAGCCCCGGTAGCATCCAGCAACAGCAAGGTGTGTCCAGTCGGGGCAGTATCCATCACCACAAATTGCTTGCCGGCTTCACGGATAATGCGCGAAAAAGCCTGAAAAACGGCAATTTCTTCGGTGCAGGGTGAGCGTAAATCTTCTTCTAACAGCGCTCGCCCTTTGGCATCCAGTTGCGCGCCTTTTGTGGTTAGCACATGTTGGCGATAACGTTCTGTTTCCGCGTGCGGATCAATGCGGCTGACGCTAAGATGAGCCAATGCACCGCTCAAGGTTTCGCTCAAATGTGCCGCAGGGTCTGACGTAGTAAGGTGTACGGGCAGGCCACGCCTAGCAAGTTCGACCGCGACAGCAGCGGCCAAGGTGGTTTTGCCGACACCCCCTTTACCCATCAGCATGATCAGGCCATGACCGTCTTTGGCAATGTCATCAACCAGTATTGATAGGCTGGGAGCCTGAATAGCGATGCTGGTCGCCTCGGTGTGAATAGTTACTGGTATGGCGGTGGTCAGTAACTGTCGTAGCGCTGGCAGTCCGACCAGATTAAACGCTTTCAGCTCAATCAGGTCACAGGGCAGGCGCTTAAGTGCGTCGGGTATTGTTTGTAGCGCCTGTTGTTCACGCGCACAAATGGCGCTTGCCAGCGGATCTTGTGCGGCTTCATCGGCGGGTAAAATACCGTTAATCACCAGATATTGTTGTGACAAACCGATAGCGTCCAGTTCCTCATGAGTACGGGCAACTTCGCGTAACGTTGCTTGTTGCGCGCGAGCCACCAGAATTAAACGACTGCGCTGTGCCAATGGCCCAAGACAAGAAGCATCGCCTTTGCCTTCCTCCAGAAAGCCATTCCAAGCACCCGGTAATTGCAGCAAACGGATGGTATGTCCGGTCGGCGCAGTATCAAAAATAATATGCTCGTAATCAGCAGTCAGCGCCGAATCGACCAACAGCGCCGTGAACTCGTCAAATGCAGCAATTTCGGTAGTACATGCGCCAGACAATTGTTCTTCAATGCTTTTTACTACCGCATCCGGTAATACGCCGCGCACTGGGCCAACAATCCGATCACGGTAGAGTTGCGCCGCCGCTTGCGGATCAATCTCCAATGCAGCCAAGCCTGGCACAGCTAGGATAGCGGTAATCTGATTGCCGATACGGATACCAAACACTTGGCCGACATTAGAGGCGGGATCGGTACTGACTAATAATACCCGTCGTCCGGCATCAGCCAAGCGTATTGCGGTAGCGCAAGCCACCGAGGTTTTCCCCACGCCGCCTTTGCCCGTAAAAAACAGGAAACGCGGAGGCTGGTCGAGAAATTTAATGCTGTGCATAGGAGGGCTCTAAGAAGCTTAACTGCAACTGCTGTTGCCACCGCAACAACTGGACTGCGGTTTTTCTTCCGCGAGGGCAATTCCCGTCCAACGGGACAGTTCGGTACGGTTGGGATAACGTCCCGCCAAGGCCACTTCACCGTCAAGCAAGATTAACGGCAGTGCTTCTGCGCCGGAACGCTCCAGAAAAGCTTTTACCAGTGGGTTTTCAGCAAAAGCCATAGGTTGTTGTGCTAAATTAAAACGCTCGATGTGCGCGCCCTGTTGTTTAGCCCAATCAATATCGGCTGAAAAACCAACCAGTGCTTGATCGACATCAACACCGCAAACACCAGTACTGCAACATAAAGCTGGGTCAAATACGTGAATAATAGGCATCATTAAATTCCTTAATCGTTAGGGTAAAAGCGTACTAATACGATCCAATTCGGCTTTTAGGCGCGCGCGATCATCGTGTAATTCATTCAAGGGTAATGCCAAGAATTGCTCAATGCGATGCCGAAGAATGCGGTAGGCGGTCATGAACGCTGCGTCAATTTCTGCTTCCGTACCCGTAACGTGAGCGGGATCTTCAACGCCCCAATGGCTACGCAACACAGCGCCGAGATAGCTTGGGCAAGTTTCGTTTGCGGCATTGCCACAGACGCTTAAGACAATATCGGGTGTTACGGGCAAATCGTTCCATGATTTACTGTAATAACCGTCGGTCGAAATGCCTTCTCTGGCAAGTAACGCCAAAGAGCGTGGATGCACTTGACCCGTGGGTTTGCTGCCAGCGCTCATGCCGCGCCAACCTTCAGGCGCAAGGTGGTTAAATGTCGCCTCGCCAAGAATGGAGCGGCAGGAATTTCCGGTACAAAGAAACAGTACATTCATGATTTAATCCGTTTGAGTGGAAGATAAGGAGGGGTTTGTGTCGCAACAATCGGCAGCGGCAAGCGGTTTTTCAAAACACTGCTCAGGGTGTCCTGAGCAGCATTCTTCGGTCAGATAAACAATCAATTCTTGCATGATGGCTAAATTGGCGCGGTAACGTTGAAACCGGCCTTCTTGCGTCACGCTGACCAGCGTTGCTTGTGTGAGCGCCTTTAGGTGAAACGATAAATTCGTTGCTGGTAATCCTAAGGTCGTTGCAATTTCGCCAGCCACCAAGCCTTGATGACCGGTTTTGATGAGCAGTCGAACAATATCCAGACGCACACCCGAAGACAGTGATTCAAAGACAGTCGTAGCAGTGCTGTTATCCATTATTTTAATATTTCAATTATAGTTGAAGTATTGTAATTTATTTTCCAGAAGATCACCACTATTTTTTAAAGGGATATTTCTGTTTATCGTTGGCTAACGCTATACTAATGGCTGTTACGCTACTATCAATATCGCATTGGGAAAAAAGCATGAAACAGTTTATCCATGATTTAGCCAAACTCCATGAGGGGCAGGCAACGCACTTGTTGCAAATACTGCGGGATGTTCAAGCGCGCTTTCATTATATTCCAGACGCCGCCATTGAGCAGTTGGCGGTATTGCTGAGTATTCCGCGTACCCACATTATCGGGGTCGTAGAGTTTTACAGCTTCTTGCACTTGACGCCGCGCGGTCAATACGAGCTATTGCTGAGCGATTCCATTACCGATCACATGCTGGGTAAGCACGCTTTATTCAGCTACTTCGCGCAACAATTACAGGTGACGGTTGGCGAAGTAAGAGGCGACGGATTGGTGAGTCTGGATAATGCTTCTTGCACCGGCTTGTGTGACCAGGGGCCGGCTGGTTTGGTTAATGGCTATGCGCTAAGTCGTTTAGATAAGCCGCGTATTGATCAAATTGTTGCGCTGATTAATCAACAAAAACCTGTAGAACAATGGCCCGCTGAGTTATTCAGTGTTACAGATAATATTCAGAAATCAGGTTTGTTACTGGATACCCCCCTGCAACCGGGAGAGGCGTTAAGTGCCTTATTTAAACGCGGCTTACCGGAAACCTTAGCAGAAATTAGTCAGGCGGGGCTGCGTGGTCGCGGCGGCGCGGGATACACCACAGCATGGAAATGGCAGCTGTGCGCGGAAGGGTCGAAAGAAGAGGGGCTACAACGGTATGTGGTGTGTAATGCCGATGAAGGCGAGCCCGGCACGTTTAAAGATCGGGTGTTATTAAACAGCTACGCACATCAGGTTTTTGAAGGAATGACGGTGTGTGCGGCTATCATTAACGCACAACATGGGTTCTTGTATTTACGGGGTGAATATCTTTACCTTGTCGATAAGCTGCAAGCCATTTTAACCGAGCGTCGTGAAGCCGGATTATTAGGCAATAATATCTTAAATCAAGGCCTCAACTTTGATATTGAAATTCGCTTGGGGGCAGGGGCGTATATTTGCGGCGAAGAGTCGGCTTTAATTGAGTCGCTGGAGGGCAAGATGGGCATTCCTCGTAATCGCCCCCCTTATCCCGTGACCAGTGGCTATCTTGGCAAGCCGACGGTCGTGAATAATGTTGAAACCTTTGTGGCAGCGACGCACATTACCGTTAACGGTGGCGCGTGGTTCGCTGCGGTAGGCACTGAGCAATCTAAAGGCTCAAAAATCCTCAGTATCAGTGGTGATTGCGCGCGTCCGGGTATTTATGAATATCCCTTTGGCACAACCATTCAAGCTATTTTACAAGATTGCGGTGCCAGTGACGTACTGGGCGTACAAATCGGCGGGCCATCGGGAACGTTTATTTCAGACCAAGAGTTTGCACGTAAATTAGCGTTTGAAGATTTAGCCACTGGCGGATCGTTTATTGTGTTTAATAACAGCCGTAATCTTTTAGAGGTGGTGAACAACTTCACGCATTTTTTCGCGCATGAAAGCTGTGGCTTCTGCACGCCTTGCCGCGTTGGTACGGCGTTATTAAAAAAACAGCTGGATAAAATCATGGAGGGACACGGTTCGGCGGGTGATGTTGTCGCCTTGGAAGAATTGGGTCGGCTCATCAAACAACATAGCCATTGTGGCTTAGGTCAAACTGCCGCGAATCCAGTGTTAAGTACTTTAGAGCGGTATCCTGAACTGTATCAACGCCAATTGAAAAAAATCAGTTATGAACCGGGCTTTGACTTGGATGCCGCACTCGACATCGCACGGCGCATGGCAAATCGCGATGATGCCGGGGCACATTTAGCACAAGTTGACGCCGTAGACATTGGAGGAGATTATGAATAAAACCATTACGATTGACGGAAAAAGCATCCCTTTTGAAGACGGGCAAACCATTATGGACGCGGCTATCGCGGCGGGGGTCTATATTCCGCATTTATGCCATAATCCAGAATTTACGCCGCACGGTAGCTGTAAACTCTGCACGGTTAAAGTTAATGGTCGCACCTGTTCCGCCTGTACTTTTCCCGCCATGGAAGGACAAGATGTTCTGAATAATACCCAGGCGTTGACCGATGATCGGCGCAGAATTACCCAAATGCTGTTTGTCGAAGGCAATCATTTTTGCCCCTCGTGTGAAAAAACCGGCAACTGTCAATTGCAGGCGGTCGCCTACCACTTAAACATGCTCGACAACCATTTTCCGCTGTTTTACCCGCACCGCGAAATGGATGCATCGCATCCTGAGGTGATGATTGACCATAACCGTTGTATTTTTTGTACGCTATGCGTTCGCGCCAGTCAACAACACGACGGTAAAGACGTGTTTGCTATAAGCGGTCGTGGTATCAACAAACACTTGGTGGTGAATGCGCCAAGCGGCTTGTTAAAAGAGACGGATTTAGACGTGACGGATAAAGCCGCACATGTTTGTCCGACGGGCGCTATCTTAATTAAACGTACCGGGTATCAAGTACCGATTGGCGAACGTATTTACGATCACCACGAAATCGATCATGTCAGTTTGGCCGCAGCCGCTTCCCCCGCGACTGCACCATCCTTGGCGGTTAACACAGAGGATTCTCAGCATGGCGAATAAAATCAGAATAGCGACCACCTCACTGGCGGGCTGCTTTGGCTGCCACATGTCGTTTTTAGATATTGACGAACGCATGTTACAACTGGCAGACCTCGTTGAATTTGATCGCTCACCCTTGACCGACATTGAACATTGCACTAACTGCGACATCGGCTTAATTGAAGGCGGCGTGTGCAATGCCGAAAACGTGCATGTACTGCGTGAATTTCGGCGTAATTGTAAGATTCTGGTCGCAGTGGGTGCGTGTGCCATTAACGGTGGCTTACCTGCTATGCGTAACTTCATTCCACTGGAAGAATGTCTTAACGAGGCGTATATCGATGGCATCGGCGTTGAAAATCCGCAAATCCCCAGCGATCCAGAGCTACCGCTGTTATTGGACAAAGTGCGCCCCATTCATGAAGTCGTCAAAATAGATTACTTCCTACCCGGCTGTCCGCCCTCCGCCGATGTATTCTGGGCGTTCTTAACGGATTTAATTGAGGGGCGTGAGCCAGTCTTGCCGT
>JAPLRW010000044.1 GCA_026398935.1 Methylococcales bacterium | reverse complement strand
CTTTCATTCATATTGCCATGATAAATCTCATGCTTGGGCGACTTGAACGCTAAACTGAGGACTTTTGAAACACGCACTGAGTATTACAAGATTATTTACACAGATGTTTATCGTGCTGGTACTTATTCACTTCGCCCTTTTCAAAGGGGGATTGAGGGGGATTTTATCTAATAAATCTCCCTTTATGCCCTTAGGGTACTAACCCCTTTTTTTACCCTAAAGGGCACAAGTCTAAGAGGGGGGCTAAATAATTACTCGTGCTGTTATGTGTCGACGTATTCGCGCCACGGTTGTTAAGCTCATTGCTGGCGTGTTACGCGGTTTTTAATCAAAAGAACCGCTTATTGGTGTTAAAATGCGCCTTTGCAATCGTAATCGAACGTTTTATTAAACGCGGTGATGGATGCTAATACACTGCTGTAATAACGCGACTTTCACGCATACTCTTCTTTAAATTTTATTGCTACCGCTGCTTGCAAATATGAAAACAATTTCATTTGTCGCCCTCATTATTATCCTTACCGGATTATTTGGCTACCTGAATAATTTACCGCAAGATGTCGGCTTGGATGTTCCTGATGGGAAACTTAACAGCTTATCGTTTGCCCCGTTTCGAGAAGGCCAGGGGCCTTTGGACAGCATTTTTCCTACCGTTGCTGAAATGGAAGAGGATATGCAATTGATGGGTAAAAAAACCCATAATATTCGAACCTATGCCAGCTCAGAAGGTGAAATGTCTGCGTTACCACCGTTGGCTAAAAAATACGGTTTGACCATGATTCAAGGTGCTTGGTTAGGTTTCGATAAAGAGGATAATCATAAGGAAATTACCGCATTGATCCAAGCCGCCAACGCATACCCAGATGTGATTAAACGCGTTATTGTTGGTAACGAAGTGTTGCTGCGCGGCGATTTAAAACCTGAGCAATTGATTGAATACATTCGGGAAGTGAAACGTTCTGTTAAACAGCCTGTTTCGTATGCGGATGTTTGGTCAGAGTACATGAAGCACCCGCAGCTGATCAAAGAAGTGGATTTTATTACTATTCACATTTTGCCGTACTGGGAAGATGAGCCTATTTTAGTGACCGATGCACCGGCACATATTGAACGGATTTATAAGCAAGTGCAGCAGGAAGCGAATACGATGGTTCCCGGCATGCCCATTTTAATTGGCGAATCTGGTTGGCCAGGTGAAGGACGGCAGCGTGGACTGGCGATACCCAGCGTGGTTAATGAAGCCATGTTTATTCGTGGTTTAATCAAAGTGGCGACTGAAAATGGTTTTGACTACAATATTGTAGAGGCTATTAATCAATCCTGGAAAAGTGAATTGGAAGGCGTGGTTGGGGCTAATTGGGGGCTTTATTCGGTTGACCGCCAAGAAGTTTTTCCTTTAACGGGTAAGGTATATGAAAATCCCGCTTGGCGTACCGCTACGATCAGTGCCATTGTATTGTTTTTGATTGTTGTAGGGGTTTTTTGGTCAGCGTTGCAACGCTTACCAACACTGCCTTTATTTGGTTTACTGGCGCTTACGCAATTATTATTGCTGTTATGGGTCAATCAGATCGAACTGTTATGGTATACCAGCTACAGTAACTGGCAGCGTGTACAGACGATTCTTCAGGTAGGCTTAAGTGTGATGTTGGGGGGGTTACTGCTGCAACGTATTTATGGGCTGCTCGATAAACAAGCCATAAATCTTAAAATGGCCGCATGGCTCAACACGCTTTATTTGGTCTTGGTTATCTACGTGCTGTATAAAACTTATAGTTTAGCGCTGCATGGGCGATATATCAGTTTTCCTAACGTCGCTACGGCTATTCCGGTGCTGGGTCTTATCGGATTAATGCTTATACAGTGCTTAGTAGCTAAGAAAATGCTATTCACTACGCTGGATCTTAATAGTTTACTTAAAGATGCGCTACGCAAACGTATAGGCTATCTGTTACTGTTCATGGGTTTTGCATTGATAGCGGGAGAATCATGGGCATTTATTGAAAGCCGTGATTTTATTGCTGCTTATCCTGCCATCGGTGCAAGGGTACGCGTGGCGGTGATGTATACGCTGGGCAATGGGCAATTGTTGCTTTGGCTGGCGAGCTTAGCGGTTTTAAGTGTGCCCTTGTTAGCCAGTGACCGAGAACAATATCTTAAGAAATTTACCGTCTTAGAGGTTTTAACTGTGCCATTGTTAGCAAGTGACCGAGAACAATATCCTAAGAAAGTTACCGTATCAAAAAGTGCTGATAGGGATTTCATTCCGGTAGATGGATTTTCAGAAATACAGGAAAATATCACAAATTTTCAGACGAGTTTTAATTTTAATAAATTTGTATGGATTTTAATTTTCTGTGAATTTGTCATCATAGAGGCAAGAGCGACAA
>JAPLRW010000078.1 GCA_026398935.1 Methylococcales bacterium | reverse complement strand
CTTTTTAAAGCCGTCTATTCAGCAACTTATCGCTTACAAAGAAAAGGTTTACCAAGGGTACGAGTTGCAAGATCAAATCGCTTTCTTCAGTTTAGATAAACAAGAGGCTTTACAGGGTAAAGCCTGTAAGACCCTTAGCAGTCTAAAAAATTGGCTTAAACAAGATGGCAAGGAATAATCATGCCTAGCTACCTAATCCTGAAATTACAGGGAGCGATGCAAGCTTGGGGTAGTCATACCTATGAAGATTACCGTCCTAGTTTAATTTTTCCTACGCGTAGCGCAGTGGTGGGTTTATTAGGCGCTTGTTTGGGATTGGAGCGCGAGAGGCTACAGGCTTTAAAGGCGCTTAATGATAGTTTTGAATTTGGACTGAGTGTACTTGCTCATCCGAGATTGGTTGAGCAGCGACACTTTACAAAAGAAAAAAACCTTAAGCCCAGAACAGTAACTTTACACAAAATGACTGATTATCACACGGTATTGGACGCGCGCCGAGCAGATGGTGGCCAACGCAATGATGCTATTGTGTCACGGCGAGAATATTTGTGTGATGCTGAATTTACCCTCGCATTATCCTTTAAAGACCAGGCTGAGTATAGTTTAGACGCTGTTGTGCAAGCAGTTAAAAAGCCTTATTACACCCCTTATTTGGGTCGTCGCTCCTGTCCTTTGCAGCGACCCTTGTTTGACAGTATTGTCAATGCGGATACTGCTGAACGGGCGTTACGACAGATTCAACCGGAGGGTACCTTGTACAGCGAAATTCAATTACCACAAAGTCATTCTATGCCCGTGCGTGATTTACCGTTGTTTGGTGATAAGCGCTGTTTTGTTACGCGCACTGTTTATGTTCTGGGAAACTAATATGTATCTAAGCCGCGTTAGCGTATCACTTGAACATCTTGATGAGTTTGCCAAAATTTTTCAATATAACCACTACCAACTGCACCAATTACTTTGGCAATTATTTACTGATTCATGAACCTTTACCCTTAAAGGGTGTGTTAGCGGTTCAATCTAAACCGTTTCAGCCGAATGTAAAAAAAGGCGATACCTTGGCATTTAGTCTGCGGGCTAATCCGGTCGAGCAACTTAAGCAAACCCGTACTGAAACAGAAGCAGAACAACATGCACAGCAGCGCAAAGACAGAGGTTTAACGGAAAAATCGACGGCTAAAAGGGTGCATCATGATGTGGTTATGCATTTTAAAAAATCACTGAGTGACACTGAGAGAGAAAATTATTCGCAAGCGGAATTAGAGCAGAAAGCAGGAGAACGTTGGTTACAGGCACGCAGTGAAAAAAACGGTTTTCGTTTGCTTGGCGTGACAGTTCAAGGCTACCAACAGCACACGTTTAAAAAACGACAGATTAAATTAAGTACCTTGGATTTTGAAGGGATACTGGAGGTCACTGATCCGGATTTATTCATTCAGCAAGCTTTATATAAAGGTATTGGACGCTCAAAAGCTTTTGGATGTGGATTGTTGTTAATTAAGCGGGCTTAGTAAAAAGAGGAAGGGTAACGTTTAGCGTATTTGGAATACGTATTATGATCTTACATGTAACCGCTGTGCGCTATGTTTAAAATGTAATTATTCAGTATCCCTCTTAGAAAGAGAGAGTTTAGGGGAGATTTGTTAGATAAAATTCCCCTTTTTACCCTAAAGGGCACAAGTCAAAGTGGGAAGAGAATAAGTACTTTAAAATTATCAGGTGTGGTTGAATTTTAACAACGACTCAGAGGGTATTGTCGATTTAGCCTAAATGTTGCGGGGTGATCAGTTCTTTCCACTTAAGTATTTGTCATTTATTTAGCCAAGTTAAATTGGATATAGAGATGAAAAAGCATTGTTTGGTCAACAGAGCAGATTTAGCTACAGAATTTTTACATGAATTATTGTTACTTCAATAGATAGTAAAAAGACCTTGTTTTTTAAAATACCACCCTACCGGAATCCTCATGCTGCCACCCTTAAAACCTATCGCGATGAAAGAACGGGTGTCCCTTATTTTTATTGAAAAGGGACAAATTGATGTTAAAGATGGCGCGTTTGTGGTCATTGATGAAACCGGGATTCGGACGCACATTCCGGTGGGCAGTATCGCGTGTATTATGCTTGAACCGGGGACGCGGGTTTCACACATGGCGGCCGCATTAGCCGCCAGAGCGGGCACGTTATTGGTATGGGTGGGTGAGGCTGGGGTGCGGTTGTATGCCGCAGGTCAACCCGGCGGTGCGCGTTCGGATCGGTTATTGTACCAAGCTAAATTGGCGCTAGATGATGCGGCGCGTTTAAAAGTAGTGCGTAAAATGTATGAAATTCGGTTTGGTGAAAAATCACCGGAACGCCGTAGCGTCGAGCAATTACGCGGTATCGAAGGCGCGCGGGTTAAAAAAATGTACCAATTAATGGCGAAACAGGCGGGTGTTGAGTGGCGTGGGCGTAATTACGATTACACCCAATGGGAGGTCGGCGATACGGCTAATCGGTGCATCAGTGCCGCAACCTCCTGTTTGTATGGTATTACTGAAGCAGCGGTATTGGCGGCAGGCTATGCGCCTGCTATTGGCTTTATTCACACCGGTAAGCCGTTATCGTTTGTGTACGATATTGCTGATCTGTTTAAGTTTGATGCCATTATTCCCCAGGCTTTTAAAATTGCGGCTAAAAACTCGCATCAGCCGGAACGTGACGTGCGTTTAATGTGTCG
The DNA here is from genome assembly GCA_026398935.1 of Methylococcales bacterium. Taxonomy (GTDB): domain Bacteria; phylum Pseudomonadota; class Gammaproteobacteria; order Methylococcales; family Methylomonadaceae; genus SXIZ01. The sequence continues at coordinate 623 of JAPLRW010000078.1, read as the reverse complement.
GGATGTGTTTAGGCAAAGCAAAATCTTAAGAAAAATTATTCCGACCATTGAAGAGGTGTTAGCCGCTGGAGAGTTTGATATTCCAAAAGCTGCTGAAGAAATGATCGAGCCTGCCATTCCTAATCCTGAGAGCGTGGGTGATGTTGGTCATCGTTGTTGAAAATGCGCCGCCCCGCTTAAGAGGGCGTTTAGGGGTCTGGTTGGTTGAGATTCGTGCGGGTGTGTATGTGGGGGATTTATCCACTAAGGTGCGGGAAATGCTTTGGCTACAAGTTGAGCAGGGCATTGAAGAGGGGAATGCGATTCTCACTTGGAGCACCAATACGGAATCCGGTTTTGATTTTATGACGTTGGGTAAAAATCGGCGCTTGCCGGTGGAATACGATGGTCTAAAATTGGTGTCTTTCCATCCGCTTGAAAATCAAGAGGATGGGAGCGTTCTTTAATAATTTGAATAGAAATAATTAACGCATTTTGTTGGTAGAAAAGTAGAAGTGGTTATTCTCTTTTATTAACAGTGTGTTATGATTAGTGCGTTCCCCACATCCGTGGGGATGAACCGGTATGGCCTCGCCTTTTGCTATCATTTCAAGGCGCGTTCCCCACATCCGTGGGGATGAACC
>JAPLRW010000091.1:551-1647 GCA_026398935.1 Methylococcales bacterium | reverse complement strand
CGGCGAGAGCTCGAATATCGGCGCCGCAACGGTCTTCGTCAACTACGACGGAGTGGCGAAGCATCGCACCGTGGTCGGTGACCACGTCCGGATCGGCAGCGACACCATGCTGGTCGCTCCGGTGACCATCGGCGATGGGGCCTACACGGCCGCCGGCTCCGTGATCACTGACGACGTGCCCGCGGGCGCGATGGCGGTGGGCCGGGCGCGGCAGCGCACTATCGAGGGCTGGGTCAGCCGTCGTCGGCCCGGATCACCCGCTGCCGAGGCAGCGGAGCGCGCACAGCAGGATAAGTCCATCGACAACCCGGCCGACCAAACGTAGGAGCCTCGGTGTCCCAGATCTCGGTCCCGAACCAGAAGCGCCTGGTACTGCTGGCTGGACGCTCCTACCCGGAGCTCGGTCTGGAGGTCGCCGAGAACCTCGGCATCCCGCTATCACCGACGCTGGCCTACGACTTCGCCAACGGAGAGATCTTCGTGCGCTTCCAGGAGTCGGTTCGCGGCACCGATGTCTTCGTGCTGCAGAGTCACACGGAGCCCATCAACAAGTGGATCATGGAGCAGCTGATCATGGTCGACGCGCTGAAGCGCGCATCGGCCAAGCGGATCACCGTCATCGTCCCGTTCTACGGCTACGCGCGGCAGGACAAGAAGCATCGCGGCCGGGAGCCCATCTCGGCTCGGCTGATCGCCGACCTGTTCAAAACCGCCGGCGCCGACCGGCTGATGACCGTCGACCTGCACACCTCGCAGATCCAGGGCTTCTTCGACGGCCCGGTCGACCACCTGTTCGCGCTGCCGCTGCTGGCCGAGCATGTTGCCAGTCGCGTCCCGCGTGACCGCATCACCGTGGTGTCGCCTGATGCCGGCCGCGTCCGCGTTGCCGAGCGGTGGACCGACGTGCTCGGGGCGCCGCTGGCCATCATCCACAAGCGACGTGACCCCGATGTGCCGAACCAGGTCAAGGTGCTCGAGGTCGTCGGTGACGTCAAGGATCGGGTCTGCGTCATCGTCGACGACATGATCGACACCGGTGGCACGATCGTGAAGGCGTCGGAGACGCTGTTCGAGTTCGGGGCGTCCGACGTGATCG
>JAPLRW010000091.1:0-478 GCA_026398935.1 Methylococcales bacterium | reverse complement strand
TCCTGAGCGACCCGGCCAGGGACCGGCTTCAGAATTCGCAGATCTCCGAGGTCATCATCACGAACACGCTGCCCATCTCTCCTGAGAAGCAGTTCGAGAAACTGACCATCCTGTCGATCGCTCCCCTCCTGGCCCAGGCCATCACGGAGGTGTTCACCGATGGCTCCGTCACGAGCATGTTCGAGGATGCGCCGACCGCCGAGGTGGCCTCCTCCCACTAGCCGCTACAATCGTCACAATCCTCGGCGAGGGTGTCGCCCATATCGGGCAGACCAGACACCGTGATCGACGTGGTCGGCGCCCAAACAGCGTTGCCGAGGTGACCGACGATGACCGAGGAGTTCTGAAGTGACCGCCGTTGCACTCACCGCTGTTCCACTGACCGCCGTATCCCGATCCGATTTCGGCAAGGGCGCCGCGCGCCGCATCCGTCGTGAGGGCAATATCCCCGCCGTGATCTATGGCCAGGGCGCAGAGC
>JAPLRW010000190.1 GCA_026398935.1 Methylococcales bacterium | reverse complement strand
TACCGATAAACGCGGCGACATTGCCATTTTAAAAACACAGGGGCTATCCTCGCGTGCCGTGATGGGTATTTTTATTGTACTCGGCTCGATTATCGGCTTGGTTGGCACTTTATTAGGCACGTTAGGCGGCGTATTGTTAGCACTTAATATTGAGACCATCGTGCCCGCGATAGAAAAACTGTTTCATGTGCAGTTCATGTCGGCGGAAGTGTATTACATCAGTGAAGTCCCTTCCAAACTGGTGTGGTCGGATGTACTAACGATTGCCACTATGTCGTTTTCGCTGTCTTTATTAGCCACCCTGTATCCTGCCTGGCAGGCATCAAAAGTCAACCCTGCGGAAGTTTTACGCTATGAGTAACGAAATCATCCTGCAATGTCGGCAGTTAACCAAACGCTATAAACAAGGTGAGCTGGATGTTGAGGTTTTAAAAGGCATTGATTTAACCATTGAAGCCGGAAAACGCGTCGCCATTATGGGCAGCTCCGGCTCAGGCAAAAGCACCTTACTGCATTTACTGGGTGGACTGGAAGCGCCAACGGGCGGCGAAGTTATTTTAGACGGTGTTAATTTAAATACAGTTAGCGCGTCAAAACTAAGCCAACTGCGCAACCGCTCTTTAGGCTTTATTTATCAGTTTCATCATTTATTGGGTGAGTTTACTGTACTGGAAAATGTAGCGATGCCGTTATTGATTGGTGGCGAGTCAGTTAAGAACGCCAAACAGCGTGCAGAAGCGTTATTAAAACGTGTCGGCTTGGGACATCGCATCATTCATAAACCCGGTGAATTATCGGGCGGAGAGCGTCAAAGAGCGGCGGTAGCGCGGGCATTAATCAATCAGCCTAAATGCGTGCTGGCCGATGAGCCAACGGGCAATTTAGACAGCAAAACCGCTGAACAAGTGTATCAATTGATGTTGGAGTTAAATCAGGAGCTAAACGTGAGTTTTCTGGTAGTGACCCATGACCCCGATTTGGCAAGCCGAATGGATCATGTGTTACACATGGCTGATGGCTTGGTGCTTAAATAAAAACTCATGCGGCTATTGGTGCAAGATAACCACAGGGAGTATCTTGCACCAACAGCACACCATACCTCTTAAGCTAATGGCGGCGTTGCTCAGCCAAACGGCACAAAATCTTGGATGCGCTTGATACTCGCCCCTAATAAACGCTTACCTTGCGTTAAGCTGGTTTCAGTGACCGCCAGTATTCTCGCCATAAGGGGTGGAATCGCAGTTTGGCAGGCGTTGATCATTGGCGATAATTTTTGATTTATTTCAGGGTGCGCACTTAACCAGTCTTGTAGCACTGCGCACACTTGCTGAATAGGATGCACCGCATCCGGCACACTGATACCCGCTCTTATTTGCTGCCTTCTGCGCCATTTATGTGCAACGTTTTTACGCCAAACATAATGAATCCCAAAATACCCGGCGGCAGAGCAGATAATGCCAACGATAAGGCAACCCAATAAAAACGGTTCCCAAATATCACCCAAGCCGTTAAAAACGCCCTCTAATGAAAATTGAAAATCATCTGCGGGTGATGGACGATCCATAATCCACAATCCAACCCGATACGAAAAATAGAATAACGGCGGCATACTGATCGGATTGGTTAACCAAACCAGACCCACCGAAATAGGTAAATTAGCCCTGAAATACAAAGCCACTACTGCCGCTATCGCCATCTGTCCCGGCGTTGGAATCCATGCGCAAAATAAACCCACGGCAAACGCCAGCGCAACCGAACGACGATTTAAATGCCATAGATTGGGTTCATGCAAACGCGCGCCTAAAAACTGTAAACTTTTATGCGCTTTTAGTTTTTCGGCGTCCGGCATGTATTTTTTGAGAAACTCTTTTGGCATAGCGACTTCCTTTCAGGGCACGTTCAATAGTAGATAACAGCAGTTTAACAGTTTTTTTAACGGCTTTAACAACTATGCTGCCTGATAAGAAATGAGCGTTAAATAATACCCGAAATAGCTCAACTGATTGCGTCAGGTAGGGTGCGTTTCATGCACCAAATAACGCCCCCTACCATTAGCGGCATATTATTAAATCTTCATTCCTAAGTACTTAGCGCAGCACAGCCAAGCCTGAATCAACCCCAGCATTTTGCCCGCGATGCCGTAGCAAATGATCCATTAAAATGATGGCTAACATAGCTTCTGCAATCGGCGTCGCGCGGATGCCTACGCACGGATCATGACGGCCTTTAGTCACCACTTCAATCGCTTCGCCTCTGCTGTTAATGCTTCGTCCGGGTAAATGTAAACTGGACGTTGGCTTTAACGCAATACTGGCTACAATGTTTTGCCCGCTGGAGATACCGCCTAAGATGCCGCCAGCATGGTTGCTTAAAAAACCATCTGGGGTTATTTCGTCTCTAAAAAAAGTGCCTTTACTGTTGATACAATCAAAACCGTCACCAATTTCAACGCCTTTTACCGCATTAATACTCATCAACGCATGGGCGATGTCCGCATCTAAACGATCAAAAATAGGCTCGCCCAGTCCTGGCGGCACATTACTCGCCACCACCACAATACGTGCGCCAATAGAATCGCCTTCCTTACGTAGTGCATCCATGTAACGTTCCATCTCAGCGACTTTATCGACATCAGGACAAAAGAACGGATTATTATCCACCTCATCCCAATCAACCTTATCAATGGTAATCGGCCCCAGTTGTGACAAATAACCGCGCACCTCGATACCCGCGACTTGCTTAAGGTATTTTTTGGCTATCGCACCCGCCGCCACCCGCATGGCGGTTTCCCGCGCGGAAGATCGCCCACCGCCGCGATAATCCCGAAAACCGTATTTCTGCTGATAGGTATAATCGGCATGTCCAGGTCTAAAGGTTTCGCTGATATTGCTGTAGTCTTTCGAGCGCTGGTCAGTATTTTCAATCACTAACCCAATCGGCGTGCCGGTCGTTTTACCTTCAAATACACCCGACAAGATTTTAACTTCATCCGCTTCTCGCCGCTGCGTGGTATACCTTGATGTACCCGGTTTACGCCGATCTAAATCAAGTTGCAAATCTTCTTCACATAAGAGCATTCCCGGCGGACAGCCATCAACAATAGCGCCTAAGCTTAAGCCGTGGCTTTCGCCAAAGGTGGTGACTGTAAATAATTTACCAATGCTATTGCCAGACATAATTAAACCAACGCCTCTTTAAAAAGGGAATGATACTGCGCAACCTGCTCAGCGGTAAGTAAAAACACGCCATCAGCACCCCGCTCAAGTTCCAGCCAAAAAAACGGCACGCTTGGAAAAGTGCTTTGTAAAGTTTCTGCACTGCTACCTACTTCCACCACCAAGATTCCTAAGGGACTTAAAAAGTCACGCGCTTGCACCAGAATCTTTAACACAATATCCAAGCCCGTTTCACCACCGGTAAAGCCCATTTCTGGCTCTGCATGAAATTCTGCCGGTAATTGCTGCCACTCACTGATGGCCACATAAGGGGGGTTACTGACAATAATGTCATACTGCGCAGGCGGCAAGGCCGCAAACAAATCAGATGTCCACAGTTGTACGTCACCTTCCAGCTCATGCTTGGCAACATTGATAGCGGCGACTTCTAAAGCATCGGTAGATAAATCCACCGCATCAATTTGTGCATCAGGGAACGCATACGCACAGGCAATGGCAATACACGCACTGCCCGTACATAAGTCCAGAACGCGAGTAACCTGCTCCGCGACAACCCACGGCGCAAATTGATACTGAATCATTTCAGCGATGGAGGAGCGCGGCACGAGTACCCGCTCATCCACATAAAAGGATAAACCCGCAAAGCGCGCATCGTTAGTGATATAGGCAGTAGGCTTACGACTACTAATACGTAATTCAATGACACTGAGCAACTGTTGTCGCTCGGTACGCGTCAAATGCGCCTGTACATAATAATCAACCAAATCGTAAGGCTGATGCAAGGTATGCAACACTAACGCGGCGGCTTCATCCAGCGCAGTAGTATTACCATGCCCAAAGAACAGCCCAGCGGCGGTAAAGCGACTGGCTGCCCAGCGAATATAATCGCGAATCGTGGTTAAAGACGTTAATACATCGGTACTATCAGTAGTCATGTTCTGAGCAGTCAAAGTGTTTAGGTGAACGAAAGTGTAGATTTTAAACTAAACATCTGTCACCTGTCTGGTTAATCCCTATCAACAGTATGCAATGGTTTACTGAAACTGGGCATGATTAACGGTATTTTTTTAATTTACGACGCATGATGGAGTAATTAATTAAACCAGTTGAATAATTTGATTAAGCTGTTCACACACTTGCATAAAAAAATGACGAGGATTGCAAGCCCCAACCGCTTTTCGAAGCATTTTTCTTAATAAATATGAGGCTCATATAAATCAGATTTCTTGATGCGAATACTTGAAAGATTATATCGATCAATTAATTCTGAAATAACTGAAACCATCCATTCGTCTATGGTGGGTGACAAATATATCTCTTGTATTAGAATATTCAGATTTACATCAATGTATTGGTTAATTGGTTCGGGCGGATGAAAAACAGCTATTCTCACTTCTTTTTCATGTTGAAAACTTGAACGTTTTAAAAAAGTCGGTATTAATAAATTGACTTCTGAAACAGTTTCTTTAGCGTAGTCAATATAATTAATTTTGCCAATATATATAGGCCTGCTATCAGAAATTGAATTCTTTAGATGCCCAATAGTTGACCGTACTGCAAATCCAGATTTTTCACCATATTGATCCCAAAGCGCCGCAGATTCAAATTTATTTTCGTGCCAAGAATTGACCAAGATTGAACTCCGCATTTTTTGGGTAGCGCTAAATAAACCTATAGCATCTTCCTCAAGCCATTCATTCCGTATCTCATTACAGAATACTTTGGGCCAAACACCTTCCCAAGGATCTTTAAACCGATCAAGACGACATAAGAAAAGTTTCTGTATACTTATTAAAGATAAAAGTTTCTCTAGGTTCATATAACGCCAAATAATTGTGGCGTCTGGAGGTGTTAGGATGCTTGCGTGTTGTTCATACATAATTGTTAAAAAATATTTTTAGTATGTTTTCTGTGTAATGAATTGCGAAACATGATGAGGTAAGTTGGGGTGATTAATTAAACCAGTTGAATAATTTGATTAAGCTGCTCACACGCTTGCATAAAAAAAGCATCCTGCAATTTTCCCAAAGGATGTGGCTTTGCGTTACGCACTCGCCAATCGAATGACTTAGGCTGATGGCACAACACATAACTGGTTTTTGCAAGCTTACGACCTGACGCTTTGCCAACGGCAACCGCAAACGGATTGTCCGCGTTATACTCGGCGGTGGTCATGGGTAAACCAATGACTAACGATGTTTTATCGTTAAAAATCTGTGGTGATAACACCAAGAAGGGATGGAGGTCACGCATTTCCTGACCCACTTGCGGATTACAATCAATCCAGATAATGTCTTGACGCTCAGGCAGCCATAGACTGACCTTTTTTACCATTGTTCAGCACCTAAGGGTGTCGCGGTGCTCATGGCTTCGCCGCCGTGTCGCTGAGGGTCAAACGCTGCTAAGCGTTGTTCTAAGGATAGCGACTTGCTTTCTATCGGCGTGATAATGATTTGCCCATCAACAACGGTTAAACGCACACTTTGGTGGACTTTTAAACGCGCTTCGCGGGCAACAGCTAAGGGTAAACGCACCCCTAAATTATTACCCCATTGCTTTATGTCTAAGATCACGTCAGTCATAATAGACTCCTCAGTAAAATTGTTTAAACATTTATTTAAACATACTAGCACAATTTTTCTAGCGCCTGCTTTAAAAGTGGCGATTGATTATTCAATTTTACTTTGCAGTTAGGTTACCCTTTTTTGTGCCGAAACATGACGAGGACTTACAAACCCCGAACCACTTTTGTTTATTTCAATAAAAAACCCTCCTGTTCCTGCTGATTATTCAGGGCAGCATCCGTTGTTTCATCTTTTAAATTAACCCCTGAAAAGGTGAGTTGTTCAGCGGCCTTGATTAGAAATAATAACTTCCTTACCGCCTGCTCATAACTCAAGCCGCTTTTATGGATATTGGAAATGCAATTACGATCCGCATCGGTACTGATACCTGATTTTGCTTGATACGTGAAGTAGATGCCCATACTGTCCGGCGAGCTTAAGCCGGGGCGTTCCCCGATTAAGATAATGCATAATCTGGCTGAATACTGTTCTGCGATAGCGTCACCAACCGCCACGCGGCCATGTTTGACCAAGCACACGGGCGCTAAACGATAACCGCTGGCCTGTAATTCTGGCAATAATAGCGTGATGAGCGGTTCGGCGTGCTGTTCGATAGCTTTAGACGATAGGCCGTCAGCAACAACGATAACCACATCCGCTTGCAGCGGTAGCGTCTGCTGCAAAGCGGTTAACGCAGAAGAACAGAGTAAGCGCCCAAGATCCGGACGCTGCAAATACATCGACTGATTTTCTGCTTGGGATTGTAAGCACAGCGTTTGGTATCCTTGCGCCTGCAAATGTTGCGCTACTTTTGTTAAATCCAATGGGATATTGACGGCATCGCGCGCCAAGGCATGGGCTAACTGAAAATCCAGACAGGCACGGGTTGTAAGGCTCATGCCTGCACGGCCTAATGCGATGCGGGCGGGCGTGAATTGCTTTAAGCTGTGCCAAGGATCTTGGCTTATTTCCGCGTTATTATCATTGCTCATTGCCGCGCTCACTCAGTTTTTGTAAGGTCGATTTAAATACGCGCGGAACGTCCACTTGTTGGAGCAATTGATTGTCCGCATTAAAAATCTGGTGCTGTTGTAACCATTGTTCAAACTCAGGCGCAGGTCTTAATCCTAATAATTGCCGCACATACAACGCATCATGAAAGGAGGTGGATTGATAATTGAGCATGACATCATCCGCACCCGGTACGCCCATAATAAATGTACCGCCTGCAATAGCGAATTGCGTCAGCAACATATCCATATCATCTTGATCGGCTTCGGCATGATTGGTGTAACAGACATCACAGCCCATAGGCAATCCCAATAATTTACCGCAGAAATGGTCTTCCAATCCGGCACGGATAATTTGTTTGCCATCATAAAGGTATTCAGGGCCAATAAATCCCACCACCGTATTGACCAGCAAGGGGTTAAATTTTCGCGCGACGGCATAGGCTCTGGCTTCACAGGTTTGTTGATCCATGCCTTCATGCGCATTGGCCGATAAGGCACTGCCTTGCCCGGTTTCAAAATACATGCAATTATTGCCCAACGTACCACGCCCCAGTTCCAAGGTGGCTAACCAGGCTTCTTCTAATATAGCCAGATTAATGCCGAAACTGGTATTGGCTTTTTGTGTCCCCGCAATCGATTGAAAAGCCAAATCAACCGGCGCACCTTGCTCAATCGCTTTTATCGTCGTCGTCACATGTGCCAATACGCACGATTGGGTGGGTATTTGATAGCGTTCGATGACATCCTGTAGCATGTATAACAAGCGAGAGGTCGCTTCTAAATTATCCGTCGCAGGATTTATACCAATGACGGCATCACCGCAACCGTAGAGCAGGCCATCGAGCAGACTGGCAGCAACACCCGCAGGATTATCGGTAGGATGATTAGGTTGTAAGCGCGTAGAAAAACGCTTTTCAAGCCCAATAGTATTTCGAAAACGGGTAATCACCCGGCACTTTTTAGCCACCAGAATCAAATCCTGAATACGCATAATTTTGGAAACAGCCGCCACCATTTCAGGCGTCAAACCTTTGGCAATAGCCGTTAACACGTCGGTAGTCGCCTGTTCAGACAATAACCAGTTGCGAAAATCACCGACCGTTAGATGACTGATAACCGCAAACGCCGCGCTATCATGCTCATCGATAATTAAGCGCGTCACTTCATCCTGCTCATAGGGTACTAAGGCTTCATTAAGAAACTGTTTCAGCGGCACATCTGCCAGCACCCACTGCGCAGCGACCCGTTCAAGGTTATTACTGGCAGATACACCCGCTAGATAATCACCCGAACGGGGCGGAGACGCTTTAGCCATCAAGTTGCGCAGCGTTTTAAAATCATAAGCGTTATGATTGGCGTGTGTTTTATACATGATGAGCGTATTAAGTGCGTGTTTTAAAAGTGTCAAGGATGGCAATGGGATAAAATACTGAACATTTAACCAATGAGCAGTAAGAAGCGCAGATCAAAAATTAAACAGTACCCAACTGACTTGAACAATAAAAAATGGGAAGTCATTAGCCCATTGTTGCCCAGTGAATTGCCCGGCGGTCGTCCGCGAAAAATAAGCTTAAGAAAACTTATCAATGCGATCC
>JAPLRW010000273.1 GCA_026398935.1 Methylococcales bacterium | reverse complement strand
CAGTTTAGTTTGAAACCTATTACTATAAAAAATGCTAGTGCAACGGATGGGGGCATCTGTGTTGTGGATAGTATCAATCATCTACCCGCAACTACCGCTATACAAACTAAAAAGACGCTACCATTTGGCATTGAAGGCTGGTCTATTATTGATTCAAAAGAACGGCCTGTGCCCCCGTTAATTTTTGCGGTGCTCATTAACAAAACCGGGCAATATTATTTAGAAGGCGAGCGAAAATTACGTCCTGACGTATCAAAAGGCAATGCACGCATTGAATTGGCAGGCTTTAAAATGACAGGGTATTTTTCGAAAATACCTCAAGGCGATTATCGGTTAAAAATTGCAACAGGAGATAATCAGTCGTTGGTCTTCTGCGAGATCAAGACAATGGTTCATATAGAAAATCAGTAACGCTGCGGCGTTACTGATTGAATGTCGAAAGAAACTATTACATCGGCCTTGTTTTGCTGTACTTCTTCATTTCCCCCTTTGAAAAGGGGGATTGATACCCAAAGGGCATAAAGGGAGGTTTTATTTAATAAATCTCCCCTAGCCCCTATTAGAAAAAGAAGGGGGACTGAATAATTACGTTTTGCTCAATCATGCCGCTTTCGGTTTTAATAAGCGCGGCACTAAAACGCCTAAGCCCAGTGCAAATGCTCCAACACCTAATACAATCGCCAATAGATTGCCTATTGAAGCAGGCGGTGCGGGAACGGCGATAGCAACGGTCAGCGGAATATGCAAGGCACTTTTCTCTGGCGCTATGTTCAAATCTTGATCGTCAACCATGACAGACAGATCATAATGCCCTGGCGCAGGGAAATTGATATTACTGGAAATATACCCTTGCTTGGCAACAGTTGCAGGGGCTTCGAAAATGACCTGTTTATCGCTGTTAAATACTTTAAGCGTAACCGGTTTGTGACGAACATCCCGGTCCAGCATGTCAACCGTAATTTGTGTTGCGCCAACCTTCGGTATCTCTTGGCACAGCGGTTCTTGTAGGGTTCTGGCGCTTTTAGGTTGTTGCGGATCAAGCTGATAGGCAGCAAAGTTTGCGATGTAATAATCATTGGTGTGCATACAGCCAAACATATCTATTTTGCCACCTGCGCCCATTCTTGGCGCAAGAGGGATTGAGGCGGATGTCACGTTTGCAAACAATACCAATGGCAAAGCTTTAACGAATAAGTTACGAGGGATCATACTAAATTGCTCCTGAATAATGCGTATCACTATTTGATCGAAAACCTGGAAATACCACTAACGACTAAGCCGTCATCGGTGAGGACGCGGTAGCGGATAACGTACTTTCCAGACGTTAAGGGGCGCGTGGTTACGCTTAATTCACTGCGATCAGCAATGAGCAGTTTTATGTCGCTGTTATCAACACGTGTGCCTTGGCTGTCAACCACTACCAGTGTTGGCGTGCGCTCACTGACATTGCCGCTAAAACCTAATTTAACGTGTCCATCAAAGGCTGAAAGCGCTTCGTTATCACGCGGTTGCGTTTGCATTAAGATGCCTTCTGCTCCGGCGTTTTGATAAAGCAGGCATAAGATGACGGTAACAAATAGGACACGGAGTTTTGAATAACGAAATTGCATTTTAGCCTCAATGAATGGGTCATAAAGTCTGCATGTCGTTTGAGCGGGTTGCTCAAACGGTACGGGATGCTGACGTTTGGATGGAGTTGTTAATAATCGCCTGTTTATGCAATGGAGGGAGGAAACTATAACGGATAAATTCGTTATGACCCGCCACGCACTGTTTTCAGATGCTCGAATCAGTGCGTAACAGATTTCCACACTAACGCTACTATCCCCCTGAGCTTAATAGCAGCATTAAGATGGGATCGATAAACGGATGAAAAAAGCACAGGGTTACAAAGGCCATTGCGCCTAAAAAAATCGGTATCCAGCGGTTAACGGGTAACTCTTGCTTACGCCATAGTACATGAAATATGCCCCAACTGAGCAGCCACACCATCAGCGCGAGTGACTCTTTACCTGAATAGGAACCAATGCTGCCATCAGGGCCGCTGCCAAGCGATCCCGGTATCCAGTGTCCATAAGCATGCACGGTCTTATCCAATGCTTTCGATACGCGGGAGATATGGTGCGTAATCATTAGCGTGTAAAAACCTAACACGGGTGACAGGGTTGCCGCAATAAGCGGCCCAGAAACTGGCGTGGTTGAATCGGCTACATTGCTTGCATTAGCCGAATCATGCAGTCTTTCAGTCGAATGTTGTTTCATCTTGGTATTTCCTGATTAAACAAAATGCAGTTTTGCAAGCACGAGACCTGCCACGAAGCCCAACAATAAGAATAGCCAAGAGACTAGAATCGTAATCCCAACAAATTGGGTAAGGTCGCGGCGCACCTGAATAGCATCACCGTAATAATATAAAATAAAGCTAACCGCCGCCATTAATGGAAAAGGAAACAGTGAAATAAACTCTTTAAATTCCATTAGATAATTATGGAACGCCGGAGCGTTCGCCAGTATCCAGTCCTTTGGGCCGTTTTCACCTCGGTAACGCATGTAAATCCAATTACCACTGACTGCACCAAGAAAATTTAAGGCAGTTGCGCCGAGTGTCCAATAGCGCAGAGATTTAAAGTTAATGTGTACACCTCGAATTAAGGCATACGCGCGATGCGTCAAATAGGTAGCAGCGACTACCGCCGATATAGAGCTAATGCCGTGCAGTCCGGCTTGCAAGCTGTAGCTGGTCGGAAAAAAGAAATCTAAGCCCGCGAGTAACAGCAAAATGACTAGCGCAAGCACGGCTTGGGTTCTCACTAAAACTTTAGCTAAATTGCCGTGTAAGTATTGTTCTGTGGACATATTTTCGTCTGTATTATTAATTTTTAGTAAAAGATTTCCCGTTAAGTAACGATTGTATCGTTACTTCTCCAACATAGTCTGTTTTGCACTGTAAATTGATGCCGTTGATTTTTCTTTGCATCTAAGAAGGTTATTATTTTTTCGGGTGTTAAATACGGCATAGCCATAGGGAATGCATGGCTTTAACGTTTAAGGCGGTATCTAAAAAATGCAGCACTAATACGTTTGTAAAAATGGAAAGTAGACGTAAGAATAAGCGGTAAAGTTCCATATGACATTTTTTAAACAAAAAAAAAGCCCAGCATATTAACTATGCTGGGCTTTTTTTAGCGTAACTTAAAGCTGAATGCTTGAAGTTGAGCTAGAAACTTTTTCTTTTGATCCATCTGGATCATCCAAGCAGCCTGTTAAACCAACGATCATAACTGTCATAGCAAGTAAAGATAAGATCTTTTTCATTTTAATCTCCTAAAAGTTATATTTATTTTTTATTGTCCAGCAACTAAAAAATACCAGAATTAAGAGGGGGATGCAATTAAATCAATAGGTATTGTGTGATTTTTTTTTAAATGTGGCGGCAATCGGTACATTATGGCACGCCTCTATTTTTGTTTTAAGGCGTATTTCGGCTCAGAAAAACGCTATCAATGGGGGGTGTGACGGGTTGGTTTCCGGACTGCTTTGAGGATAACAAACTTCTGATTGGACGCCACTAAGGTACAGTTGCCAAATAACTTCTGCAAGCTGGCTTGATAACCCAAATGCCGGTTACCGATAACCCATAACTCGCCGTTTGGCGCTAATGCAGAATGTGTTTGCCTGAACAGGGTGACGGCAATGTAGTCACCGATAGTTTGTTGTTGATGAAACGGTGGATTGCATAAAACCAACTCCGTACTACCGGGTGCAAAATCGTGTAAACCATCACCGGTGTTAAAAATGGCGGAACGTTGCTCGCCGAACGCCTGTGCAAAATTTTCCCGAGCGGAAGCAATGGCCATAAACGATTCATCCACAAATACAAGCGTGGCCTGCGGGTTACGTGTCGCAGCGACTATCCCTACAATTCCGTTACCACAGCCCAAATCGACAATGGTGCGAGCAGGTGCATGAGTGGGTAGGTGTTCTAAAAAAAAACGTGTGCCAATATCCAGTTGCGCGCGGGAAAATACGTTAGCATGATTAATAATCTGGTATGCCGTATTCTCCAGCGTATAACTGCTCGGATAAGGGTTATGGGGTACGGCTAACGCTGGATTCATGCAGGTAAAAATCAATCGTGCTTTCTTTTTAGCTAATGAGCTGGTGGTAGGGCCGATTAGTCGCTCTAACAGCGCCCACACCGACGCTGGCAAATGTTTTAGCATGCCCGCTACGATTATTTTGGTAGAGGCCGTTAGCTGAGGTCTTAGGCGCAGCAATAGATCTTCTAAAAATGCCAGCGTTTTGGGCGCTTTGATTAAAACGACATCAAAAACTCCTTCAGGCAGTTGTGTACTATCCACCAGTCTAACGGCATTCTCATTTAAACCATTTTGCTGTAAGTTTACGCGTGTCGCTTGTTGTGCTAGGTAAGAGTCAGACCAAGCTTGTGGTTGAAAAGAGGCGAGAGCAATAGCCAGTGCGCCAAAGCTATCATTGATAATTAATACCTTGGCTGATTCGGCAGGCAGATTATTTTCCGCCAGATGCTGTAGCAAGTATTCATCGGCTGCGTCCCAAGCGCGCAATAGTTCGTTTCGCCGCTCTGGTAGGCGCACTAATGAGAAGCTGCCTTGGGCAACATTTAATTGTTCAAGCATAATTAATTTTTTTGATCGTTGTCGCTATGTTGCTGAATAATTGCCAGCAAAATACCCTGCCGCTTTAGCAGCAGCGTGAATGTGTTTACAAGCCATTGGTGTAAAAAAGATGAATACTTACTGTCCGCCACGCACGAGCCGAACCGCAAAGTGTTCACTCTTAACATCATAATGACGGTCACCATTGAAAAAGCTAATGTTCCATGCCCCATAAGGATAATCAGCAGATACGGAAGCCGTCCAAAACCATGTAGAGGGCGGCTCAGGAAAAATGGTGGTATTAATCATGGGATCACTTTTTTCTTGCGCCACAATAGTGCTTAGTTCAGTAATATCCGGTAAGCGCCAATTCTTATGCCTCCCAAACGTACTGGTAATTTTAAGCGCTTGGTCATAGGTGTACGTGGCATAGGTTCCTGTACAGGTTTTGCCATTCCAAACTTGTCCTTCGGCACAACGTTTCCACATTAAACCAGTAATTTTATGCGTGACCGTACCGTTGCCATGGTCAATGAATTCATCCGTTGGCGTGGCAGGTACGGCCAGCACTACCCCATTACTACTCAATAGTAACAAACACAGCAATCTACGTAGAATTAAACCAACAGTTATTATTATTTTTATCATCGTTATCTACCTTAACGTAAGATTTTTTAGAGTATTTTTAATTCCTGATTGAGGTTGTAAACAAGAATTTTCGAATTTTTTGACGGCGCTCTTTAAATTACCAATACTGAATTATATAGCGTAATGGTAATTGAGACTTAGCCAATTTTAGTTTAGCCAACGGACATCGTGTCCTTTACGCGCAGATGTTTTTTAATAATGATTCATAATAAGTTCAGATCCGTTGTGATATTTTACACGCTCTAACCACACCCAACTGAGAACCAAACCATGAAAAATAAAAGCCTATTATTTATTGCCTTAGTACTTGCTTCTAGTCATTTATTTGCTGACGCACTGACCGGTGCAGCAACAGAAGTTGTGAAAGATTCCGTCACTGGTGCAGCAAAAGACATCGCAAAAGAATCGCTGACTAATGCTGCAAAAAATATGATGAAAGAAGCTGCCGCACCAGCAGTTGCACCTGCAGTCACTCCTGCCGCTGCCAGTGCAGAAACAGTGAAAGCAACGACTACCGTTGCGCCAGTCGTCGCTCCAGTCGCGCCCGTTGTGGCAGCTCCTGTTGTAGAAACCTCGCCCGTAAAAGCCGCTACTGCTGCTAAAAAAGCCGTAAAAAAACACTAAAATTGCAGATAGGGTTCGTATCACTGCCGTTAAGATAATGGCAGTGATATCCTCATTTTTTGTGTAATGCATTTGGTGCTTGCAATTAAAGACGACTGGTCGCATAATGAAGCCATGCCTAAATTAGATAAACAGATTAAACGTGAGCACTTACTGGATCAAGGTGTTAGCCTATTGATGGCGCAGGGGTATCACGGTACAGGTCTGAAGAAAATTTTGGATACGGTACAAATCCCCAAGGGTTCTTTTTATCACTATTTTGAGAGCAAAGAAGTCTTTGGCGCAGAAGTTATCACGCATTATATTGAACCGTTCATTGTACAATTAGCGGGGCATATTAATAATCCTGAACTAGACGGATTGGCTGCACTTAATGCCTATTTTGCTGAATTAATACATGAAGTCGGGCAAGGTGATTTTAAAGGCGGCTGTTTATTAGGTAACTTAATGGGTGAAATTGGCGATACCAGTGATATCTGTAGAGCCTCACTTAAACAGGCGGTAAAACGCTATCGTGACTTATTAGCGGTAGGGTTAGAAAAAGCACAAACAGAAGGGCGTGTGAGACGTGATAAAACCGCCGAATCCATGGCTGATTTATTGGTTAATACTTGGCAAGGCGCATTATTGCGTATGAAGATTGAACAATCTGTAGCGCCAATTCAGGCGTGTTGTGATGATTTATTGGGCGATTATTTTAAAGCCTAATTTTTTAGTAAAAATAAAGACGACCGGTCAACTAGTTTAAAATTAATAGGAGAATAGCGACATGCCAAAATTTATTATTGAACGTCACATACCTGGCGCAGGTGCGTTAACCCCAGAAGAATTAAGGGGCATTTCACAAACATCCTGTGGTGTTTTACGCGACATGGGCTCCAGCATCCAGTGGCAGGAAAGCTATGTCACCGATGACAAGGTGTATTGTGTTTATATAGCCCCCAGTGCCGATGCTATCCGAGAACATGCACAACAAGGAGGTTTTCCAGTGGATAACATTGCACAAATTAGACGAATGATTGATCCAACCACCGCTGAGTAACACCGTCTAGTCGGCTGTTTACACCCGCGCCTATTAACCCTATAAGGAGCTAGCTTTATCCAAAAATACCCCCGTAGCGACACCATTTAATTATAAGAAGGAAGGATATGAATACCCCTATAACAATAAAAAACCTCCACAACACCTTGCGTAGCGCCGCTTTTGCGGTGTCCACTGTTGCGTTAGCGTGCCTATCCATCTCGACTACACACGCCGATGAAACGTGTTTGTCGCCGTATATGCCTAAAATTGAAGGCCAGGAAGATTTTGTGTATATCTGGACGTTAGGCGTCGAAGGTCTCGGTGATGAACAAGATAAAATGGTCACGGTGGATGTTAATCCCAAATCCAAACAATACGGAAAAATTATCAATAGTTTATCCGTGGGTGGCCGTAACGAAGCGCATCACTCTGATTTCACGGATGACCGGCAATATTTATGGGCGGGTGGTCTTGATACCAATAAAATTTTTATTTTTGACGTCCATACCGATCCTGCCAAACCCACGCTGAAAAAAACCATTACTGATTTTGTTGCCAAAAGCGGCGGTATTGTCGGCCCGCATTCTACTTATGCGCTACCGGGTAGAATTGTCATTACCGGCTTATCCAATAATAAAGATCATGGTGGACGTACCGCGCTGGTGGAATATACTAATGACGGCGATTATATCGCTACCCATTGGATGCCTACCGACAGTGATTTGCAAGGGGCTATTAAAACCGGAAAATATGCCGATGGGTATGGTTACGATGTTCGCGTCTTACCGAAAAGTAACGTTATGCTCACCTCCTCATTTACGGGTTGGACGAATTACATGATGGATTTCGGCAAAATGTTAGCCGATCCTGAAGCGATGAAACGTTTTGGTAATACTGTTGTACAGTGGGATTTACACACCAAGCAACCGAAAAAAATCTTTGATGTACCGGGCGCGCCGTTAGAAATACGTTGTGCGTGGGGGGCTGGGCATAACTACTGCTTTACCACTACCGCTTTAACCTCAAAAATCTGGTTACTGTATGAAGATAAGCAAGGTGAGTGGCAATCCAAGGAAGTTGCTGACATTGGCGATCCCAGCAAGATTCCGTTGCCAGTAGATATTTCCATTCAAAGTAATGACAAAATGCTTTGGGTTAATACCTTTATGGACGGTAAAACGCGTGCGTTTGATATTTCCGATCCTTTCAAGCCCAAACAAGTGTTTGAGCAAAAAATCGGCGCACAAGTGAATATGGTGTCGTCTAGCTGGGATGGTAAACGCATCTATTTCACCTCATCATTACTCGCTAATTGGGACAAAAAAGGCAATGATAATGAGCAGTTCTTTAAAGGCTATCAGTGGGACGGTAAAAAATTGACGCAGAAATTTGCCATCGACTTTACCAAAGAAAAATTAGGCCGTGCGCATCAAATGCGTTTTGGTGCTTATTCGTTGTATCCTAAGAAAGCACCCGTTCAAGCCGCGGAGTTGACCTCTAAAATAACGCCTGAATCTTAATTTTTCCGTTTAATACACGCGTAAAATTATAAACCTGCTTTAGAAATCAATCGGTTCAGTCGGGGCATCTAAAACGCCGCGACTGAACCGGTTTCAACAGCCGAGTACGCTTATGCACACCGTAAACCGAATCCCCCTGCTACTCATTTTTTTGCTGAATAGCGTTACTTTAAAAGGTTATGCGGATACAGCGCCGCCACAGTCCACCTTAGCGCCAGGCTATAGTGCGCTGCCTTTCGTAGCGCCTGCCCCCGGCAGCTATCACTTACCGGGACTTGGTTTAGCGGCAGATGGCAAGGTTGTCGATAGTAACAATAAAGACCTGGCTTTATATGATTTAGTCGGCGATAAAGTTGTGCTATTAAGCTTTATCTATTCTACATGCAGCGATGTCAACGGCTGTCCGTTGGCGACGATGGTTTTGCAGCAAATCAAAACCCGTTTAAAAAAAGAACCTTCTCTGGCTAACGACCTACGGCTGATCACCTTAAGTTTTAATCCCGAACACGATACGCCGGAAATAATGCGCGACTATGCGCAAGAATTACAGGGCAGTGGCGTCGAGTGGCAGTTTTTAACCACCCGTTCTGAGCGTGAATTAGCGCCTATTCTGGAACATTATCCGCAAAATACCCAGAAAGCGTATGATGCCAACGGACAATTCACTGGCACGTTTTCGCATAACCTGCGCGTGTATTTGATCGACAAAAATAAACAACTGCGTAACATTTACAGCGTGTCTTTTTTACACCCGGATACGTTGATTAACGATGTAAAAACGCTGTTAGCCAAAACACAACACCCCTCCTCGCTGGTATCAACTGACAAAGCCAATACTCTGCTTAACCATGCCAACTTATACGCTGCTGGGGATAACAAAGAGCACTACGAACAACAGACGTATAAAACCCAATCTATTGCACTCACCGCGCGCAAAGGTCAGGCCATTGACTTATTCGCTGGCACGCAACAGCCGTTATTAGGTTTGCCGTCGCTACCTGTTCCAGACAACAATGCTTTATCTGCCGCTAAAATCAGCTTAGGTCGAAAATTATTTTATGATCGGCGTTTATCATTTAATAATACCTTTTCCTGTGCGTTATGCCATATTCCCGAACAAGGCTTCACCAGTAATGAACTCGCTACATCCGTTGGCGTAGAAGGGCGCAGTGTGCGTAGAAACGCTCCGACACTTTATAATGTCGCGTATGCCCAACAACTGTTCCATGACGGGCGCGAAACAACCTTAGAGCAACAAGTATGGGGGCCTTTACTCGCCCATAATGAAATGGCCAATCCTTCTATCGGCCATGTCATTGAAAAAATTCAGCAACACGCGGATTATAACGGTCTGTTTGAAGCCGCCTTCAATCACCCTGCCAGTATGGAAACGGTCGGCATGGCACTCGCCAGTTATCAACGTACGCTTAACGCTGCCGACGCACCCTTCGACCGCTGGCATTATGGCAAAGCTGCCGACAGCATTAGCCCAGCGGCACAACGCGGATATGCCTTATTTACGGGTAAAGCAGGTTGCTCCAATTGCCATACTATTTCAGAACAGGAGGCATTATTTACCGATCAGCAATTGCATAACACGGGCATTGGTTACGCCCAATCTATGGCGAAAACCCCAGAAACCAACAGCGTACAAATTGCGCCGGGTGTATTTACAACCATCACTACTGCGGCGTTACAGTCGGTTGCGGAAACCAAAGCCAGTGATTTAGGGCAGTATGAAATCACCCAAAACCCCGCGCATCGCTGGCGCTATAAAACCCCTACCCTGCGCAATATCAGCTTAACAGCACCTTACATGCATAACGGCTCATTGGCGCAGCTCCGTGACGTGGTGGTATTTTACAATCAGGGCGGCGTAGTGAATGAAAACCTTGATCCGCTGATAAAACCGCTGCATTTACAGCCACAGGAAATAGACGATGTCGTGGCGTTTTTACAAACGCTGACCGGAAGTAATGTCTCGTCGTTAGTCGCTGATGCATTTGCCGCGCCGATTGGCGATATGGAATGAAGCGTTAAGTCGGGTGCGTTATGTGGTGCAGGGAATGCACCCTAGCCGACTGGGGCGCGGGGCTATTTAGGCTATTATTTAAGGCTCGTTCTTAAGCCTTTCCCTGAAATAAAGACTGATTCGCCAGTTTTTCTGACATATTCTTTTGTAAATGGCCTTTTTGTGCATCAATGTGTCCGGGATTAAGCCCTGCGGCTTCAAACTGCGCGCGTAATTGCGCGGTGTTTTGGTCAATCATAGTCAGTATTTGCGCATCCTCACTTCGAAAATACGTGTTTAGCGTGCCTGCAATATAACTGACCTTACAATACAGTGTCCCCAGTCCGGGGGGAGTGAGCGTAATGGTTACTGACCAATTAGGCTGCTCATTATCATCGGTTGTCCCGCGCGGTGCATCACGTTCAATTGCAAATTTTAGCGTATCGGTACTTTGACCTTGTTGCGTCAAGAATGGTATCTCCAGATACCAAACCTGTTTTGGCGCGTCATTTTTAGGTAAAGAGGCCAGTTGATCAACAACCAGATGACTTAATACCCCAGCCGTTTTTTTCTGTAATTCGGTAAGCAGGGTCAATGTTTCAGGCTCGGTACTCTTGAGCGTATGCTCATTCAGTGTGGCGATGAATTTAAGCAAGTTGGCTTTAAGGTCTTGTTGCAGGTGTAAGGGTGTGCCGTTTAAAAAGTGTGCCAATTTGGCTTCTAAAAATAATCCAGAGTCCTGTATGGTGCGTTCTAAAACCTGCGGATCACTTAACGCCTGCGCTTGCGGCAGACCTTGAATAAGGTTCTGTAGCAGTGTTTTGAGGTTGGTGGAGAGATGATCATTTTGTTGTAAGGCGGGCAAATTTTGCAGTAATTGCGTTAGCAGAAGCGTTGGCGCGAGTTGTTGCGGCAATAATTGCTGTAAGGTGGTGTTGATGGTCTGGCGCTGGGCATCCGGCGTCGTAAGGTTAAGCAGAACAACATCGGCGACAGTGTCTATTTTAGCGACTTCGCCAATTGGCAATGCTGATTTAAGGGGTACGCTGGCTTGGGCTTGCGTTGTAAAAGCAGGTTTGATGTCCATTAATTTAAGCAGGCTTGCCTTAAGGTCTTGTGGCATTGTACCGCTTAAGAATTGCGACAACTTAGCCTCTAAAAATACGTTGGTGTCTTGCAAGACATGTTCCAACAATGGCGGATTAGTTAATGCTTGTGCTTGTGCTTGGGGTAAGGCTTGGGTCAAGTTCTGTAACAGTGTGTTGCGGTTGCTAGCAAGGGTGTTGTTCTGTTGCAAGACGGGCAAATTTTGCAGTAGCTGCGTTAATAAACGTGTTGCGGCGAGTTGTGGCGGCAATAATTGCTGCAAGACCGAGGAAATACTTTGCCGTTCGGCATCAGATGTCGCAAGATTAAGCAGGATAGTGTTTGCTATAGCATCAATTTTAACGGCTACATTGATCGGTAACGCTGCGTTAAGCGTTACACCGAGTTGCGGCGGGGTTGTTAAAGGAGGTTTAATGTCCATTTTGACGCCCTGCAAAATATATTTTAGATAGGCTGGCGCATTACCTCTGCCCGATTGACGACGAAGCTTAGCAGGCAGATTTTAACCGGAATTCACCCATAACACTATCCGCTGAAAGCTAAATATACCAGTAAATCCGGTATAGGTGCAGATTTTACGAGTGCATCCCTGTGTGGTTAATTAACGGATATTAGACGCGCAGACGTATACTAAAATGCTAGATGACGCGCTCAATGTTGCCAAGAGACGGAATCTTCGATGGGTTCGATATGTGTATCAATATCAATATTGTCAAATAGCGTCATAATTTGCTGCTCTATTAATTCGACTAAGTCATGACCTTCCTTAACCGTCCAGTTACCTGGCACAAGGATATGGACGGACATGAAGCGCCGCGCACCAGCATAACGTGTTCTTAAGGCATGGTAAGCAATATCATGCGAGGTGGTGAATTGTTCTAATGCCGTAACAATAAGCTGTTGATCTTCAATAGATAGCGCGGTATCTAATAAGCCTGCAACCGTGCGTCTTATTAGCTGTAAACCTGCCCACACGATATTAATGGCCACTAGAATGGCAATAATGGGGTCGAGAATCTCCCAGCCGTTCATTCCCAATTGCAGCGCATAATTTCTACTTATTTCAAAATGATTAGCGGTGTAAATTAGCGCAATGCCCAAGATAATCCCAACAGTCGTCCATACGTCGGTCATTAAATGTTTGCCATCAGATTCCAAGGTAATCGATTGGTGTTTTTTTCCAACCGTAATGAGAATTTTTGCGACGATGAGATTTATTACGGAGGCGACTACTGAAATAGCGATACCAATATCCAGTTGTTGCAATGGTTGCGGAGCCGATAAGCGTCCCCACGCGGCAATACAAATACTAAAGGCAGCTAATAAAATCATAATGCCTTCGGCACCGCTGGAAAAATATTCAACTTTCTCATGACCATAGGCATGGTCGGCATCCGGCGGACGAGAAGAAATATTCAATACCACCAGCATAATAATGGCGGCAACTAAATTAATTAGCGATTCCAATGCGTCGGATAATAATCCGACAGAATCGGTTAACCAATAGGCATAACTTTTTAAAGCAATGGTAGCAATGGCTGCGGCGATGGATAGCCATGCATATTTGGTTAAAGATTTTGATCCGTTAGTCATCAGTTTATTAAAAAGGATAATGAAAATTAAGGTTATTTTAAGGCCGAGCGTTATAAACGAAGCCTAAGTGATACAGCATTGCACGGAAGCTTAGCACAAATAGAAAATGTAAAGGTTACAGGCAGTCGGCAGGTTAAGTTTAACAGGCAAAGATAAATTAAAGCTTAAGGCGTGGTTCTTTGGTGCATACCCCGGCTACGAGCGAACGCGGCCTAAACTAATGGTGATGTTTGCCGATAAACACAGGTGAGTGAATTTTAGTGTAGGAGTCGAGGCTAATGATCATAAAAAGCGCTGTTATCCAATTAAATAGCCAACATCAATTGTCAAAAAGTGCGCAATCATCCGAGTCATTGCGCATCTGGAAAACGCCAGAGACGCCGACAAACGGGAGTGCTTCGAGTAAAACAGCGCTACTTAGCGACACACTGAGCCTCAGCCGTTCGGCTCAAAAACTTAAACCTGAAAAACAATCGCTTGATCTTAGTGACGCGCCTGATGCCAATCATCGTGTAATGCTGTTAATTATTAGGCAGATGGTTAAAGACTTAACGGGCGAGGAGTTCAAGATTTTTTCACCGAGTGATCTTAGTAATAATGCAGACGCTGCCGCACCTGATCTTAGAAACATTACTATAGAAACAACACCTCCCCCCGTCAAGCAACCACCTGCGGCAGGTTTTGGTCTTGTTTATGAACAGCACACCGTCATTCAGGAGTCGGAAAGCACCCGTTTTTCTGCTGGCGGCACGATCGACACACAAGATGGAAAAAGTATCGATTTTTCCGTGAGCTTAGCGATGAGTCGAGAATTTCGATTGGAAACCAACCTGTCCATCACCGCCGGTGATCCAGAAAAGAAGATTGACCCTCTCGTAATCAATTTTGACGGCAATGCCGCGGAACTGTCACAGAAACGGTTTGCATTTGATCTGGATACTAACGGCACGACCGAACAAATCGCTACGTTAAAATCTGGCAGTGGTTTTCTGGCACTGGATAAAAATAACGATGGCGTTATTAACAATGGCTCTGAATTATTTGGTCCGAATTCTGGCAACGGCTTTTCAGAATTGGCCAAGTATGACGGCGACAAGAATGGTTTTATAGACAGCGCCGATCCCATCTATAACAGCTTAAGAATCTGGCAACAGCACGAAGACGGTAGTCAGCAGTTGATTGCGTTAGGCGATAAAAACATTGGCGCTATCTATCTGGGACACGCGACCACGCCTTTTCAATTACGCTCTGCTGATAACCAATCGCTGGGGGAAGTAACTGATAGCGGGGTTTATGTCACTGAAAACGGTAAAGTCGATACCATTCAGCAGATTAATCTCACGGTATAGCCCCCCAAAAAAAGGTGTGGCAGATGTCATTAATCCTGTCATACCGTTAAGCGTTATGTTTTTACTGTAATTATTCAGTCCCCCTCTTTGACCTGTGCCCTTTAGGGTAAAAAGAGGGGTTAGTACCCAAAGGGCATAAAGGGAGATTTATTAGATAAAATCCCCCTCGACCCCCCTTTTTCAAAGGGGGAGGTGAATAAGTACTTTTTACTTAACACTACTTTCACACGTTAATGCTATGTTAAATAGTCCTGATTCTTCTTAATACGCTCATCATGTATAAAACACACGCCAATCATAACGCTTATGATTTTAAAACGCTGCGCAACTTGATGGCTAAAGCGTCTCCGCCCCGTTCGGGTGATTATCTAGCGGGTGT
>JAPLRW010000274.1 GCA_026398935.1 Methylococcales bacterium | reverse complement strand
GTATGTGCTGGGTGGCCGTGCTATGGAAATTGTCTTTAATGAAGAAGGTCTGCAACGTTACATGAAAGAGGCAGTCAGTGTTTCTAACGATTCACCCGTACTCTTGGATCGTTTCCTAGATGATGCGGTTGAAATGGATGTGGATGCTATTTACGATGGCGAGCGGCTATTGATTGGCGGCTTGATGGAGCATATCGAACAAGCGGGCGTACATTCGGGCGATTCGGCGTGTTCTTTACCGCCTTATGAGTTAGCACCCAAGCTTCAGGATCAGTTACGTGAGCAAGTGGGCAAAATGGCGGAAGCATTAGGCGTTATTGGCTTGATGAATACCCAATTTGCTATTCAGGGTGAAGATATTTACGTACTGGAAGTTAATCCCCGTGCGTCACGTACCGCGCCTTTTGTATCTAAAGCAACGGGTTATCAACTGGCTAAAATTGCAGCGCGCTGTATGGTTGGACAGTCGTTAGCGCAGCAAGGCGTAACGGAAGAGCGCATCCCTAGCTATTTTAGTGTTAAAGAAGCGGTTTTTCCGTTTGTTAAATTTCCGGGTGTCGATCCGTTGTTAGGGCCAGAGATGAAATCTACCGGCGAAGTGATGGGGATTGGTAAAACCTTTGGTGAGGCGTTTGCGAAGGCACAACGCGCCGCAGGTGTTGATTTAAGTCACAGTGGTAAGGTATTAATCAGTATTCGCGATGCGGATAAGCCAAAGCTTCCCGAAATAGCGCGTTTGTTAGTGGCTAAAAATTATCAAATTGTTGCGACGAAAGGTACGGCTCAAGTGTTGATTGATGCCGGTATTCCGTGTGATATTGTATACAAAGTGAATGAAAGTCGGCCTAATACGGTTGACATGATTAAAAATGATCAAATCCAATTAATCGTGAATACCACAGAAGGCAGTAAGGCGATTGCCGATTCATTTACCATGCGTAGAGAAGCATTGCAACACCGTATTCCTTATTACACCACGATGGCGGGCGCGAAAGCGGCGTGTTATGCGCTGGGTGAATTGGATGCAGGGGATGTTAATTGCTTGCAAGAGTTGCATCAACGTTAGAGTAAAGGACATTGCAAGTTGCTCTGCGCATAGAGAGTGATTAACATCTTTGCGCAAGGGCGCTGCTTAATAATTTAAAACGACGCTTTTAAAATTGAATGTCGTTGATAAACTGTGTTTAGGAGTTGTAAATGAATAAAGTACCTTTGACCGTTACAGGTGCAACTAAATTGCGTGAGGAATTAGAAGAGTTAAAATCGGTGGTTCGTCCACGGATTATCGCTTCGATTGCGACGGCGCGCGCACATGGCGATTTAAAAGAAAATGCTGAATACCATGCTGCGCGAGAGCAACAGAGTTTTGCGGAAGGTCGCATTGCTGAAATTGAATCGAAACTGTCGAATGCACAGATTATTGATGTGACTAAGCTGGATGCGAATGGTCGAGTCATCTTTGGGGCGACGGTTGCCATCGAAGGCATTGAGTCGGAGCAACGCTTTACCTATCAAATTGTCGGTGAAGATGAAGCGGATATTAAGCAAGGCCGTATTTCAATTGGATCGCCTATTGCGCGGGCATTGATCGGCAAAGAGGTTGAAGATGTTGTGACCGTTAAAGCGCCGAGTGGTGATGTTGACTACGAAATCTTGTCGATTCAGTATATTTAAAATAAGCACAGATTAAGTCGCGTTGGGTTACGGTTTTTGTAACCCAATCCTTAAAAAGAGTATTGAACTCGCAAATTGCTTGTAAGAGGTATAATCAACACTTTTCACCTGTACAACGCCAGCATCGGCGCGATAGCGTTAGTTAAGTTGCGGGTTTTTTCGGTAAATAACAATAATTTGTCCGATTTGTTGCAGTAATTCGGCCTTAGTATCTGCGCATATTTGATTACTGATAACGACTCGATCATCACGTTCAACACGTATTTTAATCTTGATAAGCTCGTGATGATCCAGCGTACGTTCAATTTCTGCCAACACCGCAGGTGTCAGACCAGCATGACCAATCATGATCACGGGTTTTAGGGCGTGCGCCTGGGCTTTAAGTCTTTTTTTATCCGCGTTATTCACATGATCTCCTTTAATTAAATTGGCACTATACACTAAAATATTGGGTATGAAACGAAGTAAAAGTAGTCACGATTGGTTGCAAGAGCATTTTCATGATGAATATGTTAAACAAGCGCAAGCACTGGGGTATCGTTCGCGTGCTGTGTTTAAATTGCAAGAGATACAGGAAAAAGATCGCATTATTTCATCGGATATGACAGTGCTGGATTTAGGCGCGGCTCCCGGTGGCTGGTCACAGTATGCCCGAAAAATAGTGGGCAAAAAACATAAGGTTATTGCGCTGGATATATTACCTATGGAGCCGCTAGAGGGGGTAGAGTTTATTTTAGGTGATTTTCGAGAGGAGTCTGTTTTAGAATCCTTATACCTTACGTTAGGCGATGCGCCTGTTAACCTTGTATTATCAGATATGGCCCCCAATATTACTGGATCTAAGGGAATCGATCAGCCGCGCGCCATTTATCTTGGAGAATTGGCGTTAGATACTGCAAGGACTGTTTTAAGTGTGGGCGGGACTTTTTTGGTTAAAATGTTCCAAGGTGATGGATTTGATGCCTTTCATCAAGATATACGTAAATCGTTTTCTCAGGTTGTGATTAGGAAGCCAAAAGCCTCACGTCCGAGAAGTAATGAGGTGTATATTCTAGCAAAAGGCTTTAAATGAACTATAATCGGCATTTGGAATCCAAATGATGCGAGTGTTAAGGTCGTGTGTCGGGTGTGTTTGTGTAACGTTGCAGGTTAAAACGGTTAGCAAAGAGCGTGCTTGATACCATTGCCAAATCTTTTCAAACTGTTGGCCATTTGGCCCGGGGCGTTTAACTTGAACGATATGTTTAAAAATATAATTTTATGGGTCGTCATTGCTGTTGTATTGATGTCCGTGTTTAATAATTTTGGGCCGCGTGGTGACCGGATTGATTCGTCGTTATCGTATTCGCAGTTTGTTCAAGCCGTAAAAGCTGGTCAAGTGCAGCAGGTGATGATTGCAGATAATGTTATTCAAGGCAATATGCAATCTGGTGAAAGGTTTAAAACCTACAAGCCCGAAGATCCGCATTTAGTGGATGATTTGTTAGCGAACAATGTTGAAATTAAAGCAATGCCGCCTGAACAGCCTTCCATGATAATGCAATTATTGGTTTCGTTTGGACCGATCCTGTTATTAATTGGCGTGTGGGTATTTTTTATGCGTCAAATGCAAGGCGGCGGTGCAGGCGGTCGCGGTGCCATGTCTTTTGGTAAAAGCAAAGCGCGCATGCTTGAACAAGATCAGATTAAAGTGACTTTTGCTGATGTTGCTGGTTGTGATGAAGCGAAAGAAGAAGTTGAGGAAATGGTTGATTTCCTGCGTGATCCTGCTAAATATCA
Organism: Methylococcales bacterium; assembly: GCA_026398935.1. GTDB lineage: Bacteria > Pseudomonadota > Gammaproteobacteria > Methylococcales > Methylomonadaceae > SXIZ01. Next base: position 5,397 of record JAPLRW010000274.1, on the reverse strand, counting down.
AAAATTAGGCGGCAAAATCCCGCGTGGTGCATTGATGATTGGACAGCCAGGAACCGGTAAAACGTTATTAGCTAGAGCGATTGCGGGTGAAGCAAAAGTGCCGTTTTTTACTATTTCTGGATCAGATTTTGTAGAAATGTTCGTCGGTGTCGGTGCCTCTAGGGTTCGTGATATGTTTGAACAAGCTAAAAAACATGCGCCATGTATCATTTTTATTGATGAGATTGATGCGGTTGGTCGTCAACGTGGTGCGGGTTTAGGCGGCGGTAACGATGAGCGTGAGCAAACATTAAATCAATTATTGGTTGAGATGGATGGTTTTGAGGGTAACGAAGGCGTTATCGTTATTGCGGCTACCAACCGTCCTGATGTATTGGATAAAGCCTTATTAAGACCCGGTCGATTTGATCGGCAGGTGACTGTCGGATTGCCGGATATTAGAGGTCGGGAACAAATTCTTGCGGTACATTTGAAAAAAGTGCCAGCCGATAATGATGTTGTGCCTAAGTTCATTGCGCAAGGAACGCCCGGTTTTTCTGGTGCTGATTTGGCTAATTTGGTTAATGAAGCGGCTTTATTTGCGGCGCGATTTAATAAACGTGTAGTGAGTATGGCAGATCTTGAAAAAGCTAAAGATAAACTGATTATGGGTGCTGAACGGCATTCGATGGTGATGGGTGAAAAAGAAAAGAAAATGACCGCTTACCATGAAGCAGGTCACGCGATTGTTGGTCGTTTAGTGCCGGAACATGATCCTGTCTATAAAGTCAGTATTATGCCGCGCGGTAGAGCGTTGGGCGTGACTATGTTTTTACCAGAAACTGATCAATACAGTGCCAGCAAGTGTAAGTTAGACAGTATGATTTCCAGCTTGTACGGTGGTCGTATTGCTGAAGAATTGATTTTTGGCTGGGAACAAGTCAGTACTGGTGCGTCTAATGACATTGAGCGAGCGACTGAATTGGCACGCAATATGGTTACTAAATGGGGCTTATCGCAACGCTTAGGGCCATTGGCATACAGTGAAGAAGAAGGTGAGGTTTTCTTGGGACGCTCTGTAACACAACATAAATCGGTTGCAGAAGAAACGTCGCATACCATTGATGAAGAAATTCGGTCATTTATTGATAAAAATTATCAACGTGCTGAAAAAATCTTAAAAGAGAATGAAGATATTTTGCATGCGATGGCTGAGGCGTTGATGAAGTATGAAACCATCGATAAATATCAGATTGATGATTTAATGGCGCGTCAGCCAGTTCGTGATCCACAAGGATGGGATGATACATCTCCTCCTTCTGGTGGTGCAGAAGTGGATCTTAAAAAAGAGTCATTTTCTAAAAAAACGCCAACCACCATTGGATCGACTGCAGAACAAGGGTGATCATTCCTTAGTATTTATGAAAAGGAGAGGCTTTGGCTTCTCCTTTTTTGTTTATAGCGAAAGATTGATTTTTTAATACGGCAAATAATAGGCTTAAACAAGGAGTTATGTGTGACAAAAAAATATTTTGGTACGGATGGTATTCGAGGAAAAGTAGGGGAATATCCCATCACTGCAGATTTTTTCTTAAAACTAGGCTGGGCTACGGGGCGTGTTTTTGCTAATGAAGGTCATGGCTTTGTTTTAATTGGTAAAGATACCCGCATCTCTGGCTATATGTTTGAGTCGGCTTTAGAAGCGGGCTTGACGGCAGCGGGTGTTGATACGCGCTTGTTGGGGCCTATGCCTACGCCTGGTATTGCGTATTTAACGCGCACCTTGCGCGCTCAAGCAGGTATCGTTATCAGTGCGTCACATAATCCCTATTACGATAATGGCATCAAGTTTTTTTCAGTTGAAGGGACAAAATTGCCTGACGATTTAGAACATAAAATTGAACATTATCTTGATTCTCCCATGACTACGGTTAATTCGGCGAGTTTGGGTAAAGCAAAGCGTATAACTGATGCTGCTGGACGTTACATTGAGTTTTGTAAAGGCAGTATCCCAACGCAGTTGGATTTTCAGGGATTGCGGGTTGTTGTGGATTGTGCCAATGGCGCCACCTACCATATTGCGCCACATGTATTCAGTGAAATTGGCGCAGAAGTCATTAGCGTGGGAGTCGAGCCTAATGGTTTGAATATCAATGAAGAGTGCGGTGCGACAAATCCAGGAAAGTTGAGTGCGGCTGTTTTAGCGCATCGTGCTGACTTTGGCATTGCACTGGATGGTGATGGCGATCGCTTGATTATGGTCGATGATAAAGGCGAAGTAGTAGATGGTGATGAGCTGCTGTATATTATTGCTAAATCACGTCAGGATAGCGGTAAATTAGCCGGCCCGGTAGTGGGTACTTTAATGACCAACTTAGGTATGGAACATGGTCTAAAACGACTTGGCATCGATTTAGTCAGAGCGAAAGTAGGTGATCGCTATGTAATGGAAATGCTCAATGAGCATAAAGGCATTTTAGGTGGAGAAGGTTCCGGACATATCATTTGTTTAGATAGAACTACTACTGGGGACGGTATCATAGCCGCGTTGCAGATTATGGCTGAAATTAAGCTGAGTGGTAAAAGTCTGCATGAACTAAAATCGGGTATGCAAAAATATCCGCAAGTGTTGCTGAACGTAAGAACCAGTCATAAAATTAACCCAGATACGAATGCATCACTGCAAAAAGCCGTAAAATCGGTTGAGAAAGTGTTAGGGGATACCGGCCGCGTCTTATTGCGCGCTTCTGGAACAGAGCCACTTATTCGTGTAATGGTTGAAGGTCAGCAAGAAGATTTGGTTAATCAGTACGCACAACAACTGGCCGATGATGTAAAGAAAGCAATGGGTACTTGAATTAGAAGCTATTAGGCTATATCATACGCAATTTGATTCGCTTGGGGATAACGATGCGTCAGTCACTGGTAGTAGGAAATTGGAAAATGAATGGTACTCTAGCGAGTGCTGAAGCGCTTACGCGAGGCATTATTTCTGGGTTAGGATCTAACACTGCGGAAATTGCTGTTTGTGTGCCCTACATTTACCTTGCTCGCGTGGCTGAACTCGTTAAAGATACTGGCTTGGCTTTAGGCTCACAAAATGTTGCTGATAAAAGTTCAGGTGCGTATACCGGCGAAATATCTGCAACGATGCTGAAAGAAGTTGGTTGCAAATACGCTATTGTTGGACATTCCGAGCGTCGCAGTTATTATGGTGACACTAACGAATCTGTTGCCGCGCGTTTTTGCCAAGCTCAAGAGCAAAATATCATTCCTATTTTGTGTGTTGGTGAAACGTTAGAGCAGCGTGAACAAGATCAAACCTTTGCGGTGATTAATGCACAGCTTGATGCGGTTATTGATTTGGCAGGTATTGCAGCTTTTAACGCAGCAGTTATCGCTTACGAGCCAGTTTGGGCTATCGGTACAGGCAAAACAGCCTCTGACGAACAAGCGCAAGAAGTTCATCGTTACATAAGAGAATACATCGCTGCGAAAGATCAAACAATTGCCGATAAAATACAAATTTTATACGGCGGCAGCGCTAAACCTGATAATGCTAAAGGCTTGTTTGCTATGCCTGATATTGATGGTGGCTTAATAGGTGGGGCTTCCTTGGATGCGGAATCCTTTTTGAAAGTTTATCATTCGGTTGCGTCACTTTAAAACTTATGTACCAGTTAATTATTATTGTTCATGTATTATTAGGCTTAGGCATTATTGGCCTCGTGCTCATGCAGCAGGGGCGTGGAGCGGATGCTGGCGCAGCTTTTGGTAGTGGCTCATCTGGGTCTGTTTTCGGCGCGCAAGGATCGGCTTCGTTTTTATCCAGAACTACTGCAATATTTGCCGCATTATTTTTTACAACCAGCTTGTCGCTTGCTTATTTAAGTGGTCAAAGCACTGTAGTTGCAGACTTAATGGCGGATCAAAAGATTGAAAAAAATGCGGGTGATGTGCCACTTGTTGAGAGCGCACCTGTTAAGGCTGCTGGTAGTGCGGCGACTGCTCCTGTAGCAGCACCCATTCAGCCAACCGCTGCACCTGATGTAGTTGTTCCTACTGAAGGGAAATAAAGATTTAGCCGATGTGGTGGAATTGGTAGACACGCCATCTTGAGGGGGTGGTGACTTAGGTTGTGCCGGTTCAAATCCGGCCATCGGTACCAAATAGCAATATCAAGACGTATCATGTAATATCAGAACCCGTAACCCGAAAGGCTTACGGGTTTTTTATTGCCTCACATAATGTCACCTGATACCATCAAAGACCAACAAAATGATGGTGCTTTTGTTGGTGCTTGGTACTGCACCAACACCAAGCACCAACAAGTAGGCGCTAAAGCCTTATACGCCAAGGGGTGCAATACATGCTTACCGACATAGAAATAAGAAAAGCGAAACCAGCAGAACAACCTAAGAAACTTAGTGATTCCGGCGGCCTGTTTTTATTGGTTACACCGCAAGGCTCAAAACTATGGCGAATGTCTTACCGCTTTAATGGCAAACAGAAAACGTTATACATTGGCGCTTATCCAACCGTTTCACTAAACGACGCTAGAGAGAAGCGTGAGGAAGCCAAAAAGCAATTATTCAACGGCATAGACCCATCAACCGCCAAGCAAGCGGCTAAAGCCTCTCAATGCGAAGCATCCGCCAACAGTTTCCAAGTGATTGCCTTGGAGTGGCACATTACCCATATTCAAATGAAAAGTGAGGGCCACGCTAAAAAGGTTATGGCGCGGTTTGTTAATGATATTTTTCCTTGGATCGGTAAGCGACCAATAACCGAAATAGAAGCGCCTGAAATATTAAAGCTATTGCGCCGTATCGAACAGCGTGGAGCCAATCAAATAGCGCATGATTCAAAGACCGTCATTAGCCAAGTGTTTCGGTATGCAATAGCGACAGGTAGAGCCTCAAGAAACCCCGTACCGGATTTACAGGGCGCGTTAACGCCTGTTGTTGTCACCAATAGGGCGGCAATAACTGACCCCAAAGAAATAGCCGCCTTATGGCGAGCGGTAGACGGGTACACCGGAACACTCGCCACAAAATGCGCGTTTAAGCTCTCGTTCTTGCTCATGCTTAGACCCGGTGAAATACGTCAAGCCGAATACCGCAGAATGGCGCATCCCCGCGGCTAAGATGAAGATGCGTGATGAGCACAGCGTACCGTTATCGCGCCAAACCATTGAGATATTCAATGAAATTCACCCGCTAACCGGTGGCGGTAAATACGTGTTTCCCTCGGTTCGCACTAATGCCCGTCCTATGGCAGAGAATACGATAACTGGCGCATTGCGTAGACTTGGTTATACAGGGCAGGAAATGACAGCGCACGGCTTTAGATCAATGGTTTCTACCCGCCTGAATGAATCGCACCTGTTTAACCCTGATGCTATTGAGCGACAACTTG
>JAPLRW010000090.1 GCA_026398935.1 Methylococcales bacterium | reverse complement strand
GGTGGCGGCGCAAAGATTGTGGACAGGTTCGGTAGTGAACGGGAAGTAAAATCACCCGCTGAAGAATTGGGGCAGCGCCAACCAGCTGCGGTCGAACAGGGTTCTATCTTAAACTAGGTAAAAGATTGTCTGGACAATGGGGTTCACTTTAGCAATGGGTCTTGGAGTAACCGAGTTTGAACCTAATGGTAAAGCTGCTGAAGAAATTCGAGCATTATGGCTATGGATAAATAAGAAGTTGGATAAAGTGTCATGAAAACAAAAAAGCGTATATCTCTCGACTCTGTTTTTGATATTCCCATCATTGCCGATCAACTAACTGAAATAAAAAAGTCGGTCATCGTTGAGTCGGAACAAATACAATTAAATAACATCGTTGAACGTTCTGAATCTACGGTTAATTATAGAAAGTCTACTAAACAGGCGAGTGGGAATCGTCCGGATGTAAAACAGCAAACTGCTTATATCCCACTTCCTGTTTATGATCAATTAAGAAGATTAGCGTTTGAAGAAGAAAGAAAAATGCATGATTACCTTATGGAGGGTCTTGATTTAGTATTTAAAAACAGAGGTCTACCGGCAATCAATGAGATTACGCGTAAATAGGTATACGTGTATAGCTTTTTAATTGCATACGATTGTACGCGTATTATTTTTGCAAGTCCTTCCGTTCGATTATAGGATTAAAAAATGCCAACTATATCCATTTTCTACGGTATCCAAATCATGATGTATTTTTATGATAATGGGAAACACAACATGCCGCACATCCACGCTGAATATCAGGATGACGAGGCGGTATTTTCCATTTTGGATGGTGAAGTCATTTCGGGTAGTTTACCTCGCAAACAAACGCGCTTGGTACAGGCGTGGATTGAGTTATATCAAGAATCTTTGATGATCGACTGGAAATTGACCGTATCAGGTCAAGAACCGCTCCGCATTGAACCGCTAAGATAATCTGAGGTGATTATGAAATTGATTAATGTCGAACCTAGAGATAATTATATTCTGCGTATTTTTTTAGATGATGATTCGATAGTAGATTTTGATGTGCAGGCAGAATTAGAAAGAATACCTTGTTATAAACCGCTTTACGATAAAGCGTTGTTTGATACGGTCAGGTTTAAAAATAAACGTATTTATTGGAGCGATCAGTTTGATTTCCATTTGGATCAAATTCTGGAACGTGGACTTTTTTTAGAGGTATGAATATTTTCGTGCTTCTGGCTTAGGCTTAGGATCACCATTGTATTCATCACAAGGCGCGTAAAGATGAGGCGATTTTGAAAAATATAGCTGGGAATGATGTATCTATTTTTTTATTCCGCTTTGAATTGCGCGGTAACGGCATTGATTTTGTTTTGAATGAGGTTATTGCTGCTGATATGTACCAAGATATCGATGAGAAAATAAAACCGCTCATCCACGCGTGTTGCGAAACACTTTTATGGTACAGACACCTAAGTGTGAGCAATACTATTATGGATGGCAATTTTCTTACTACAGGAGAATTTAAGGTTATGCTTAAGTAAGGGACTAGGACGACACGTTGCGCATAATGAAAAAGAACGGTTATTTCAGGACGCCAAAAATATTTCCGATCTTCTGGCTGTGGTTATGGACAGAAGAACTCAAGATGAGGAAAGAAAAGCTAATAATTAACCAAAGCAGGATGGGTATCCCCTTTCTCCCACTTAGCTTTAGATGGTTTGAAGTGAGAAGGGGTTTGACTTCCGGAATACCGGAAACGTACGTTAGCATTCAAAGTGAGTTGCAATATTTCACAAGTGGCTAAAATGTTATCCTTTATGCAACTTACATACATCTAAGTTGCTGTATTTGAAATATTTCTAAAATTTATGTGGTTAGGGCGTACACCCCCATAAACTTTAACCATATTCACACCGACCAATGATTTTACCCTATGAAAAACCTCTCCCTTAACGTACAAATCCTCCTCGGCGCTTCGTTAGGATTGCTGTTCGGAGTCCTATTACACCAATGGCCTACCAACTCTCCTCTGTATCAAAACAGCCTATTTATATTCACTATAATTGCTACCCTGTTTGTGGATTTATTGAAAATGATCCTAGTGCCGCTGATCTTTACCTCCATTGCGGTGGGGGTAGCGAACCTCAGGGCACATCAGCAAATCCATCAAGTCTGGACGTATACCCTAGGGTTTTTCATACTATCCATGACTTTAGCCATTATTTTGGGGCTAGGCTCAGCACAGTTATTCACGCCAGGCAAAGGCTTGAACTTGGCTTTATTTCAGGATGCCATGCAGCACTATGATGCCAAGCACATCACCTTGGGCGACTTTACGCAAAGTATGCTGCACGGTTTGTTTGTCAATCCCTTTGCCGCCTTGGCGCAAAGCAACGTGCTGGCTATTGTGATTTTTGCGCTATTTATCGGTATTGCCTTGGTTCAAGGCGGTGAACGTTACCGCAATATTATTCAACTACTGCAAGAATGGCAAGAACTCACCCTGCATATCGTCGGCTGGATTATGCGCATTGCGCCTTTTGGCATCATGGCGTTGTTAGCGAAATTAACCACCACCCAAGACCTTAACCTACTAGTCACGTTAGTCAAATTTATAGCCGTTGTCATCGGCACCACCTTCGTACATGGTGTTATTGTGCTGCCCTTATTACTGTATGGGGTCACTAAAATGCCACCGCTGCACTTCTGGCGCGGTGTCCGCGAAGCCTTAATTACCGCTTTTGCCACCAGCTCCAGTTCAGCTACAGTGCCAGTTACCCTGCGCTGTGTCGAACAGCACCTGCACGTTAAACCAGACATAGCCAGATTTGTGATTCCATTGGGCGCAACTATTAATATGGATGGTACTGCTTTATACGAAGCCACCGCAGCACTGTTTGTCGCCAATCTGGTCGGAGTCGATTTAAATCTGCTACAACAATTGATTATTTTTCTCACCGCCATGATTGCTGCAATGGGTGCTCCGGGTATTCCGAGTGCGGGCATGGTGACGATGATTCTGGTCTTGCAATCGGTTGGTTTACCAACAGAAGCCATTGCAATTTTGCTGCCGATTGACCGCTTGCTGGATACGGTCAGAACTGCGGTGAATGTAGAGGGGGATATGGTGGGAAGCTTGATTGTGCAGAAGTTAGTGGGGCATCAAAAGACTTTAGCCAGTTAGTGGGGTTTGACGTCTGTTGCGGTACGGAAACGTATGCTAAGGTATAATTTAGTCAAAAATCAACATTAAAACCGTTTACTAAATCGATTGTAGATGGTTTCCAAAATCCGCGTAAAACTGCCGCATAAAATCAAAACTCCACCAGAGAATCAAAAATTAGCGGGGTATTTCTAGAAAATATAATTCAGCTAAACGATGTTTTGCATATCAGCTTGAGATGCGGTAAAAAGTGACCGCCAATAAGACCGGCATGACATCGGTAAAAACCTGCAAGTTACCTCCGATGCCATGTCCCACACTGTACAGAGACAAATGCAGTGAAAGTATTTCATAATTTGAAATCGGTGTCGATTTTTCGTTGGCGTTATGGAAACCAACGATGCAATCTACTGGCCGACTATTCAAGTGTGTTCTTTGCTTCATGCAAGTCATC
>JAPLRW010000185.1 GCA_026398935.1 Methylococcales bacterium | reverse complement strand
TAAGTAATGCCATGCTCAATTTAGGTATTACCGATAGCGTCACAAAAGCCATGTATGACTTAGGCCTCCAAATTGAGGAACTGATCGACAGCGAGCCCGATGCAGGTTTAGGCAATGGTGGTTTAGGACGTTTGGCCGCCTGTTTTATTGACAGCTGCGCGACCTTACAATTGCCGGTAACAGGCTATGGACTACGCTATGAATACGGCATGTTCTCACAAACTATCGTTAACGGTGAGCAAGTCGAAGGGCCTGATCATTGGTTACGTAATGGTAATGTTTGGGAAATTGAACGCCCCGAATTCGCCCGCCGCATAAAATTTGGCGGTCGTACCGAAGTGTACACCGATCAAAATGGCGTTAAAAAAACCCATTGGATTGACAGTACCGATGTATTAGCGATTCCTTTTGACATACCTGTACCGGGCTATCAAAACAAAACCGTCAACACCTTACGGTTATGGAAATCTATCGCCACCGAACAATTCGATCTGCAAGATTTTAATGCCGGTGATTATGCCGATGCGGTCGCTGCAAAAAACACCGCCGAAAACATCACCATGGTGTTATACCCTAATGACGCCACTGAAAATGGCAAAGCCCTGCGTTTGCGTCAACAATATTTTCTAGCGTCCGCCAGCTTGCAAGATGTAATTGCAACTTGGCTACGTCGTGAAGGCAATGATATTAAAGACTTCGCCGCTAAAAACTGTTTTCAATTAAACGATACGCATCCGAGTATTGCTGTTGCTGAGTTAATGCGCCTATTGATGGATGAACATGGGTTAGAGTGGGACGCTGCCTGGGAAATTACCACAACAACCATGGCCTATACCAACCATACCTTATTGCCCGAAGCATTGGAAAAATGGTCAGTTGATTTATTTAAGCATCTGTTACCGCGTTTAATAGAGATTATTTTTGAAATTAATGCGCGCTTCCTCGTAGAAGTATCGGCGCGTTGGCCGGGGGATCATGAGCGTTTAGCGAACATGTCCATTATTGAAGAAGGCGGAGAACAACGCGTTAGAATGGCGTATTTAGCCATTGTCGGCAGTTTTTCTGTTAACGGCGTTGCGGCATTACACTCTAAATTGTTACAACAAGGCTTGTTTAAAGATTTCTACGACCTATGGCCGCATAAATTTAACAACAAAACCAATGGCGTAACCCCAAGACGCTGGTTAGCAGGCTGCAATCCTGAATTGGCGGCATTAATTACTGAAACCATTGGTGATGGCTGGATAACCGATCTGTCACAATTGCAAAAACTTAAACCTTTTGCAGACAACGCCAAATTCCGCAAACGTTGGTATACAGAACAACAAAATGCCAAACAACGTTTAATTGACTACAAAAAAACGGAGTTTGATATAGAGCTGAGTGTTGACGCGCTATTTGATGTTCAGGTTAAACGTATCCATGAATATAAACGGCAGCTGTTAAATGTCCTGCATGTTATTCATCTTTACAACCGCATTAAACAAGGCGATACAGCCAACTGGACAAATCGTTGTGTTCTAATCGGTGGCAAGGCCGCTCCTGGCTACGTTATGGCCAAGAAAATTATTAAGCTCATTAATAATGTTGCCAATATCATTAATAATGACCCCGATGTTGGAAGCAAGCTTAAATTGGTCTTTATGCCCAATTACCGCGTTTCAGCCATGGAAAAAATCTGCCCAGGCGCGGATCTTTCCGAGCAAATTTCTACCGCAGGTAAGGAAGCGTCCGGCACTGGCAACATGAAGTTTATGATGAATGGTGCGTTAACCATTGGCACGCTAGATGGCGCTAACATTGAAATGCGCGAAGAAGTGGGTGCTGAAAATTTCTTTTTATTCGGCTTAACCGAAGAAGAAGTAGAAGCAACGCGTGGTCATTATGATCCTGAAGCCATTATCCAGCAAGACGATGCTTTACAAGGCGTAATGGCCTTACTGGAATCCGGTCATTTTAATCAATTTGAGGCAGGTCTGTTTAATGACATCATTGCGTCACTTAGAAGCCCACACGACCCATGGATGACAATTGCCGATTTCCGCAGCTATATTGATGCACAAAAACAAGTTGAAATCGCGTATCAAGATAAAGAACGCTGGACTAAAATGAGTATTCTTAATTGCGCTGCCAGTGGCAAATTTTCAGCGGATCGCACCATTGCTGAATATAATGCTGAAATTTGGAAGCTAACGCCTGTCGCGATTAAGTAATAAGCTATGTTGCATATTGCCCTGTATGAACCGGAAATACCCGCAAATACGGGCAATATCATTAGGCTTTGTGCTAACACAGGGGCGCAGTTACATTTAATCGAACCACTGGGCTTCGATCTGGATGACAAAAAACTGCGCCGCGCTGGTTTGGATTATCATGAATGGGTACATGTTAAACGTTACCCGAATTTTGCCGCGTTTATGCGCACATTACAGCCACAACAACGGTTGTTTGCCTTAACCACCAAAGGGAAAACACCCTATAACAACGCAGGCTTTCAGGATCAGGATGTCTTATTGTTTGGCCCTGAAACGCGCGGTTTACCACTAGAACTATTGCAATCCATAGCATCGGAAAGAAAGCTTTACTTACCGATGTGTGCAGAAAGTAGAAGCCTTAATTTATCCAACACTGTTGCCGTCGCGCTTTATGCCGCTTGGCAAGACATTCAATTTCAGGGCGCGCTACTGAAAGCCTAACCATACCCCCGCGCCAGATATTATCAAAACAACTCAACATCCATTTCATAGCCTTCTTGACCACTGCCTTCCGGTGACAAATCATCGACAATGTGCATTTGATCGTGGATCAATTGCTGCTTGGAAACCAACTCCGTAAGACTATCAATAACGCTCGCAAAAGCGGTATTGGTACTGCTGGCTTTCGAAATGGCACTATGCGCATCATCAATAGCCGCATCAACACGATTCAAAATATACTGCTCCTGATCTGGATCCAAAGACATTGAGGGTAACTTACTGTCCAGTTCCATCAGCATATTGCGCATTATTTTTATACCTTCTTTTTGCTGCTGCTGCCCTACACGATTAATATCTTCCAAGGCGTTGGTAATCATCACGAAACATTCCTTTGTCTCATTCAATTGATTGGTCATCGCCATCAATGTATTAATCTGATTAACCTTAACGTTCGCCGTTGATAACATTGCTGGCAGCACATCTTTAATACGTCCGTACCGCTCCATATCATTCAAAGGCATATTTTTAATCAAAACAGATATTTTTGGATAATTAATTTGTGTCCGGCAACCAAAGTCAAAAAAACGATCCCCTTGTCTTAACGTGGTCATCAGTCCAATTTCTAATGGACTCACCGAATTAAAAGTTGATGAAAAATGCATATCACCCTCAATGGCGCTAATGTGTAAGCTGCAATTTAAACCCATGGCATTGGTGACCCTAGAAAATGCCTGCGCCAGCTGCTCATAAGTGACAACCGAGTGACTGTTTTCGATAAATTGAATGGCCTGCCCCAGATCACCCGATCCTGCGATGGCAATAAAGGCTGTTTTTCGCGCATCTTCAACTTCTAAGTGCGTGTTTCAAAAGTCCTCAGTTTAGCGTTCAAGTCGCCCAAGCATGAGATTTATCATGGCAATATGAATGAAAGCGGTGCTAGATTCGGTCAACACTTCGTAATCCTTGCT
>JAPLRW010000195.1:17555-25442 GCA_026398935.1 Methylococcales bacterium | reverse complement strand
CCACACCAACGCCCATCTTTTCTTGAATTACACAAAGACCAATTACCATGAATAAAGCCATAGGCAATCTGTTTTGTATCAGGAAACGTTGTGAGCAGACCATGTTGCTCATGAAGCAACTTTGCAAATCCAGACAACGTATTACGCAAATTATCACTCGAATCATTATCATGATGCAGATGAATTTCAACTTCCCCATACCCACTTTTACACAAATGCGCGAGCTTGCTCAGATGCTCTTCGCGGTATTCCTCTTCGGGATAAAAGAACGTATGTTGTGGGTACTTACCGTCGGCATCAACATGCGTTTTACACAGTTTGGGATAATCCACCATCCATCTATCTACACGCGCACGCTCAGTAGCAAGGTCATCTTTAATAGCCCATTGCGGCTCATAATGATCAACAAAGCAAAACATAACGTGGACAGGTTTATTCATGAGCGGTTTTTTTCTAAAAACGGTTGCTACATAGCTGACAATCCAAATATCTATATACTTAGTTTTTAATATCAAAAAAATGCCAAAAAAAATCAGCACAAGCCCCATTAAACTAAATAACATCATGACTATATTGACCCAAAATAGATTGTTTTATAACCCGTACTAAACACTTATGCATTCCATAATTTATTATGCTTGCCCTTTAAATAAAAAACCAAGCCATAAACAGCCGCCTGATTCATCATTAAAAAAACATAAATAACCGTACACAACTTACAGGTCGATTTTTTAGCGTGCTGCGCTTCATTTAGCGAACCTAGATACCCTAAAAAATAAAAAACTACTTGCAAAAAGAGCACACCCGCGTAGAAAGAATCCAGTATAAAGACGTTACTTAACAAAGCTAACATAAACGCATAAGGAACCACCATTCTAAAGAGTTTATGCGATACGAACATCCACCAAAATGGATTAGCACTCGGCAAAATAGCCTTCGGCTGCAAGGCGACAAACTCAATATTTCCCGCTAAGGTTCTTACTTTACGCTTAAACTCTTTATCACTTTTCTCCTGCGAATAGTCCCATGCAATGGCGTTAGGGCAATAAATCACCCGTTTTTTTGCCAACACAATATGCATAGGTATCCACACATCATCCAGAATAAGCGGCTCAGGCAACGGCACGAAATAATCCCTTCGGATCGCATAAATCGCACCCGGCGCACCCGTTAAAGAATAAAAGTCAGACTCACACGCGCGAATCCATGTTTCATATTTCCAGTACAAACCTATTGATTGTGCGACATGCGCCACCTCACCAGGCTCTCTGAACCGCAACTCCCCCGCAACAGCCGCCACAGACTCATCAGCAAAGCCACATAACAAATTTGAAATAGCCGTTGTTTCGAATTCCTGCCGAGCATCCGCAAATACAACAATATCCGCATTGACTTTAGACATTCCTAAATTAATACCCGCCGCTTTTCCTGATTGCTGCGACAAAACATAACCCTCGATTCGCGGATCTTTTTTCTGCAATGCTTTTACAATAATGTCCGTTTGATCGGTACTCGCATCGGAAACGATAATGATTTGCTTAATCGCCCAATTGGCATCTTGAGCTTGAATATTGTTAATCTTTTTTTCAATCTGATGGGCTTCATTATGCACAACAATAACAACCGCCGCGGTCAAGGCAGTATTCTGGCTACAGTGTGTTTTTATCTTATTCTTCGATAAAATAAAAATCAGTAACGGATATAAAATATAAGTGTATAAAATAAATACAATAGACAGCCAAAAAACACTATACATTGGGCTTCTCTAATAGCGTAAAAATCAAATCCACGTTATGCGTCCACTGCCGCTCTCTTTCAATATACGCACGCGCTTCCTTACCCACCTGATTCCGCTGTGCCGCATCACCAAACACTGCCATCACTTTATCGATACACGCATCTTGATCATTAACGGGAAAAAGCCAACTGGTACCACCATCGATAACCACCTCTTTTACGGGGTCAGACCCTGGCAACACCATCCCTTGCGCCATTGCCATCGATTCAAATAACTTCATGGGCGAACAATATGCATTCAAATCCGGTAAAATCCCAAAGTCCATTGCGGCGAGGTATCGGGGTATATCATCATGATTAACACGACCCGTTAATACAATCTGATGCTCCATACCCGCATTTTTTATAACCTCACGGACGTCATTAAAGGACGCACCATCCCCCACCAACAACAAGCCAAAAGTGGGATGCGATTTGATTTTAGGTATTATTTTTTCAACAAACCATACAATCCCATGCCATTGCCCAAATCCGCCCGTATACCCACAGACTATTTTGCCCTCTAAACCCAACGACTTTTTAACACTGTCTTTATCGTATCGGCTTAAATCAAATTTAGACAACTCCGCCGCATTAGGACAAACAACTGTTTTTGATATGGCACCAAATTCATTTACAGCAAGGTCACGAAAATAGGTGGAAACAAACACAATACCCGTACAATGCGTAAAAACCCAGCGCTCAACTTTCTTTGCTAAATAGCCAAACACTAGCGGTCTGATTCGCGATACCAATACCGAATCATTAACCTCCAAAATAATAGGAATCGATCTTTTATTGGCTAACCAAACCCCTGCAAACATAAATAATGAATATCGCTCATAAATAAAAGCAGGCTTTTCCTCATTAATCGCTTTGTTTAAGCGGAAGGGAATCATTAAATTATAGAGTATCTCGAATAACTCAAAGACGAATATCGGTGCATTTTTGGTCAGTCCTGCAAGCCATTGCAGCATGGAAATATGCTTTTTTGGGGCTGCATTGTCCACTGAAGTATTTGGTACAACCTTGTTTTCTGGACTAACGCCGGGAAAAGCGAGTATTTTAACGCCATGACCCTGCAAACGTAACGCGTCAACAATCGCTTTAACATGTGTCCCTTCAGCCCCTAAGCCACGCGTCCGATGGTGATAAATGATATTCATGTTTTAATTAAAATTTTTATATTGTATATACTATTTTTTACATGCTATCTAATTTAAAAAAGACAGCTCACTAAAAAAACAACCTATTAAAATAACCCGTCAGTCGTGGCGATCTTGTGCAACATCCAACAACCCCCAGCACCTTCATTTTAATCGGCCTTTTTGAGTATCGTGTATAATACTCATTAAATAATAAACGGTAATCTTCATAGGCGCTATTATTCAAATAACTGGACGCCATTGCATAATATTCTTGTTCTATTATAAAATCGATTTCCTGCTGATATTCTTTCTTTAACATAGCATTAAGATAGCTTAGAGAATGAATAAATCGCTCAAAATAAATTTTCATTTTTTCTGTACTGCTATCCATTGCCGCAGTCCACGAAACAGCGGTGTCCATTCTATATATTGACATCACCCTACTCAAATAAAGAGCCCCTCCCTTATGGCTGCCCAGTACCTGTATAAAATAATCACCTACTGGTGCATCATGCAACAGCTCTAACAGCGAACTTAATATTGACCGTTTAAATATTAATGCCGAGGAAGGACAGAAAGCACCGCCACCTTTAATCATCTCAGCGGCAGTAAATATTTTATTATCCAGCGAATGAAATGCATTCACCTTGTCAGTTTTCAATAGGCCAGAAACAACGGTGGCGGGATGGAAACTCAGATCACAAGCTGGTTGCTTTTTCATTGCATCTATTTGCACGTGTAATTTCAATGGATCCGTCCAATAATCATCACCTTCGCAAATAGCAATATACTCTCCATTACATCGTTGCAAATTATCTAAGATATTCGGCATCATTCCGATGTTTTTCTCATGTTTTATATAGTGTATCCATCGTCCTTTAGGATGTTCTTTAATAATGCGCTGCACTATTGCATCTGTTTGATCGGGTGAGTTATCATTGGAAATGATTAACTCCACATCAAAATCAGTTTCCTGCATTAATACGCCATTAATGGCCTCTTCAATATACTGTTCATGATTATAAGTAATCATAGAAACACTTACTACGGGTTTTGCAGTTAGGCGTGATGGATCGCTGATTTCAATCCCACTTTCCTCGTTAGTTTCAAGTATCATCATGACTGTGTCGTTCATCGTATTTTAAGAATTAGCAAGAGGGGCTTTGCGACGCTTGATCAGACCAATAACATCGCGTAGAGCCGTTAATCGGAAAACGAGGGCAAGTCCTACAAAAATAATTAGCCCTATTGCTATTAATAGAAGCAGTTGCACCGCAGGTAATAAATGTAATGGCAATAAATAGGCATGGATACTTACCCAATACACAGCGAAAGCCATGAGCACGGAAATAACGAGTACGCCCAAAAAGTCGCGTGTTTGGGCAAAAACACCATAACCAAGAAAACGTTGACTGTAATAGGCATTAATGAAAAAAGCGAGTACCCCAAAGACAACCTGACTCCATGCTATTCCCATTACACCGTAATAAGTACCCGCAACCAGTAAAGCCGTTCCCAATAGTTTCTTAATCACTTCCAGCCGAAAAAATAAGTGCGAATGTCCTTGTGCCATTAATACATTGAGATTAATAACGTGCAGAGGCCAAAGTACCGCCCCTAAACTTAATACCTGTAAAAAAGACACAGAGGGTAACCATTTAACACCAAAGAGCGTCAATACCAAGGATTCTGCGGTGGCTGCCACACCAAGCATCATGGGCACATTGATCAACATCATACCCCGTAGCGCCAATTGTACCCCACGCCGTAATTGCGCTTTATCCTGCGCGGCAGCAGAAAAAATAGGCAAAGCGACTCGCGCCATAATGCTCGTTAATATACCAACTGGGAGCTGCTTAGTCCCATCGGCGCGATTATAAAAGCCCAGCTCTCGAACACCAAAAAAATGACCGATTAATACGGTATACGCGCGGTTATAAATAATATCCAATAGACTGGATGCCAGCATATAGCTACCAAAACCAAATAGCTGCCGCACAGACTTTGTGCTAAATACCCATGCGGGTCGCCATGGACTAAGACACCATAACAATAACGTTGTAACGCTCGTTGCCGCTAAGGTTTGAGCCGCCAATGCCCAAATACCGTAACCATACCACGCCATAGTTATGGCAAGCGTACCGGAAATTAATGTGGCAAAGCCACCTATCTTCATTTGCACCCGAAAGTTTAAATGCTTGGTCAGTAGCGTGCCATGAATAGAGCCTACCGCACTGAGAAAAATATTGAGCGCCAATAGCCCTGTTAGTGGCATCAAAATAGGTAATGAAAAAAACGTGGCAATAAAGGGCGCTAAAGCCCACAAGCCCAAAGCAACCAACGCACCTATGGCTAGATTAAACCAGAATACCGTTGATTCGTCAGTATGCGTCACCACTTGCCGTTGAATTAAAGCCGTTGAAAAACCACTGTCTACGAAGGCGGTAGCAATACCTGTAAATAAATACAGCAACGCAATGGTTCCAAACTCTTCCGGGCTAAGCAGCCTGGCAAGGGCAATTGAAACACAAAACTGCAAGCCTTGGCGCATAAAAATATCGGCACCACTCCAGAGTGTAGCCGATAAGGCGCGTGATTTTAACGTCAATGGCGAGGCCTAATAATAACAATGCTCAACATCACTCGTGCTCGCTAGCGTTAATGAACTGCTGCTCTAACGCCAGTAAATCACGTTTCCTTTCGGCAATCCTTTTTACAGGTGTCCCCATATAAACACCAAAAGCGTGGCAGTCTTTTTTCACTAAACTCAGCGCACCCACGGCAACACCCTCTTCTAATGTCACACCAGGCAAAATGATGCTACCTGCACCAATAATGACATGCCTGCTAATCTTGACATCGGCATGGTGTACATTTGTGAAATTTTCAGGAACCATTGGATTAGTCATAGCCGCACCACTGTAATCATCGTTGCTACTGTAAATGGACACCCTTGAAGAAATATTCGAAAAATCGGCAAGGGTGATATTTCCTGCACCAATTAACGAGGAGAAAACAGCAATATGGATATAATTACCCAACGCTATACCACCGACTCCCGCAGACAGCACACAAAAATCATCAATTCTTACGTTACTCCCTAAGTGAATGTTCTTACAATTGTAATAAGATGCTTTATCCGAAAGCATGACATTCTTTCCAAAACTGGCAAAACCCATTGCTGTTAGCTGCTCATTGCTTAACCATGCCATATTATTTCCTTGCAACCAGCGAAATAATTTTTTCTTGATCAGACACATCAAGCGTCGGGTAGATAGGCAAGCAAATGACTTGGTTGGAAGCTTTACTGGCTACCGGTAAATTCGCTTGTGCCGCTGACGGTAAGCCACGATACATAGGAAAATCACTGATCAAGGGATAAAAATACCGTCGGGCATAAATACCATTATCTTTAAGCTTTTGGTAAAGTGCATCACGACTGAGCGGATAATCAGGCTGCACCAAAATGGGGAAATAAGAATAGTTAGCGACCTGCTCACCTGCATCGGCTAAACAATGAATACCATTGACCCCCGCCAATCCTTGACGGTAGCGCGCATCAATAGCTTTTCGTTTAACGATAGCGGCATCAACACCTTTCAGTTGTAACAATCCAAAAGCCGCATTGAGTTCACTCATCTTGCCATTAATACCAGGAGCAACTACGGTTACTTCATCAACAAAGCCAAAGTTCTTTAAATGATCAATGCGCTGTTTAGTTTTAGCATCAGGACAGACGATCGCGCCCCCCTCAAAGGTATTGAACACTTTGGTGGCATGAAAACTGAGTATGGCTAAGTCACCGTGATTAAGAATACTGCCCGTTTGATTTTGTACGCCAAACGCATGCGCAGCATCATAGATAACTTTCAGCCCATAATTGTCGGCAATACTTTGAATTCTTGCAACATCACACGGATGGCCATAGCAGTGTACTGGCATAATGGCGGTGGTTTGCGGCGTGATGGCAGATTCGATTTTATCGGGATCAAGATTAAGCGTATTGGGATCAATGTCCACAAAAACGGGCTTTATACCATTCCACAATAGCGAATGTGCGGTCGCAACAAAAGAGTACGGCGTAGTGATCACTTCGCCAGTAATACGCAAGGCTTGTAATGCAGTAACCAGTGCCAAGGTGCCATTGGTGAAAAGAGCAAGGTGTTTAACCCCCAAATAATCACAAAGCGCTTGCTCTAGTTGCTGGTGAAATGGGCCACCATTGGTGAGAATTTTGTTGTCCCATATTTCTTGTAAATAGGGGATGAATTCTTCTAACGGGGGCAAGGTCGGCTGGGTTACATAAATATGTTCTGGTTTCATATCGATAGTATAGAAAGCATCTGTTTATTGGCTAACAATTTAAAACTAATTAAGTCGGTCATGCGCAAGCTACTCTTTTCGATAACCGCGCAAAAAATAATTTGACTTATCTAAGGTATATTTTTCCGTTGTCACTATTAATTAAGTGCTCTCGTTACACCATATAAAATAATAAGGATTATAAAAGAGAGTGAACACAGTCGAAAAAATAACTGACTAAATACAATAGGCCTCAGAGACGGTAGCAGAGGTAACGCACGATAATAATTCGAAACACCCACCCCGGCGTAAATATACAATATAAAGGCATAGCTTCTGCTTAGAAAGAAGGCTGTAACGACAAAACCTATCATTGAAAAAAAAGAACTTTTGGCTAATGAAATTTCATCTAATGCTTCATCGGAGAGCACTTCGCTAATACCTTGCGTATCAGCTGCGACTTTTTTAAACAGCGGCTTATTATAAAAAGCAACCTGATACAGCATAAAAAAAGTAAGCAATAAAAAAGACATCCAAATCATAAACCCAATACTACCCAGTTCCGCTATGATTAATACATAGGAGTTGTGTGCCGTTCTAAAATGATGATCTGTAAATCCATTCATACCGACCCCAAACAAAGGGTGATGAATTAACATTT
>JAPLRW010000195.1:0-17533 GCA_026398935.1 Methylococcales bacterium | reverse complement strand
CCATGCGCAGACTCCTCTTCGGCGTCAATCGTTCTAAACTTTGACGCCACAACAAAAATGACCGGTATCAGAAATGACGCAATCACGATAGATTTTTTAACACCATACCTTTCAAACGTCCATAATCCCAATAAACTGAGAACACCTAAAAACGCCCCGCGAGAATTCGTCAAAAAAACGCCATAGAGCAACGCTGAGAACACTGAAAACCAAATAATTTTTAGCACTGCCTTAGTGGAAACCATCAAATAAGCTGCCAAAGGAATCATCATCACAAAAAACAGCCCTAAATCATTGGGATCCCTTAATGTGCCTAAATAAGTAATCCGTGTTCCTTCACTTAACTTAGTACCTGCCCAACCGACACCAATGTCTGACGCCTTCTGACTGAGGCCATTATGCACCATGACTAAAGCCGCTAAGAGGCTAATAAATAAAACGATTTTATGCTTTTTTGGCGTGTCAATTAATTTTGAAAACAAGATAAAGGGGACAACCACTGAAGCAAAAAAATCTGGTACCAATTGAACGACAGACCCACTCCGCCCATTGGCTATTGCAGAAATAGCAATAACAATGACTAAACCCATCAATAAAAAAAACTGCGGCGATCCTGCATTTTTTTTAGCAAAAATAAAAGGGATGCTCGTTATAATGAGGGTACATAACACGACGGGATACTGAGCAGTCGATTCTGTTAACTCCTGCGGCCTTATTAAAACAAGCGCCAAATATACACACAGTAAAAAAAAAGCCATTTCTTCAGCTATCTAGTTTAGACAGCTCTCCCATTATGATGATTTGCTGTTGCGTTGTACTTGAACCGATTAAAGCCCTTGCCCCAAAAATAGCTATTTATCGATGTCAACCGAACCCTCTAAATCTAATTGAATCAAAATAGCCTTACGCAACAACACCTTTTCTTTGCTAACCACCGCCATTAATTCCTGTATTTTTTGCTCTACGCCTTCAATACGGCTTTCCATGTCCATATCATCCCCTCCAAGTTTGATGCGTTCACTGCTGACAAGGGTGTTTTTTTCTGGAACATTGACCGCTGACTCCTCAACAAAATCACTAAACACTTTCTGCGCATCCACTAAATCTATTACCGTTAATTCTTCAAGAAAACCATACAACAGCAAGCGATCACAAAAGGTATTAATTAATCGAGGCACACCTCGTGTAAATTGATAAATAGCTTCAAAGGCAGCATTGGTTATCAATGGATTTTCTCGCCAACCCGCTTTATTTAATCGATATAGGATGTAATTTTTTGACTCATCCTCAGTCAACGCCTTCAAATGATACGTCGCAGTCACTCGCTGCCTGACCTGCTTCATATCCTCCGCGTACAACTTTCTACCCAACTCTTCTTGACCAATCAAAAATACTTGAAAAAAAACATTTGCTTCAATTTCAAAATTTAACAGCATTCTCAATTCTTCCAGAGACTCTTTCGGTAAATTTTGTGCCTCATCGACAAACAAAACCACGCGTTTGCCTTCTTTCGCTTTTTCACGAAAAAATAATTGCAATTGATTTAATAATGCGGCTTTATTGTTCTCATATTTAATCGTAAAAATTTCGGCTAATACCCTTAAAATATCATGCGCTCCCAGTTGCGACGTTACAATTAACCCAATAACGACGTTATCCTTAAGCTTTAAACCCTCACATAACTCTTTAATCAGCATAGTTTTGCCCATGCCCGGCGCCCCCGTAACGATAACAAAACCCTCGCCTTGAGATAAACCATAATTTAAATATAATTTAGCGCGCTTGTGCTCAACACTTTCATAAAAAAACGCAATATCTGCATTGAGTTGAAAGGGTTTTTTAGAAAGGTTGTAAAATGCTTGGTACATAATTAAAAGGCTATTAATAAATTGGCTGTCAAGCGATTCTCGTCAAACGTATTTTCAACCAGATCAGATTTTTGATTAGAATGCCTATATTCTAAAACGGCATTCATACCGCCCACTCTGGCAAATTTAACCGGAATAACTTTCGAAACGCCAATAGCAATGTCTTTGCGTATATCAACCGTGTTATAACGCGTAGTATGTTGCAAAAGAGGACTAACATACACATTCATAGAGTGCGCAAACTGCCAAGTCCATGAAGCCGTTATTCCGGTCAGATCTTCCTTACGGCCAGTATCCTGAAACAGACGACGCTCATCGTATACATTTGCGCTAAAAATACTTTTACCCGTATTAAAAGCAACCGTCGCATTAGCACGTTTTCTGATATACACGCTATTCGATAAGCTCGCCACTGTGTTGTTTATTGGCGGCGCATATTGCGCAGCACCTGCTGTTTGTCCCAGTGTTGTTGCTGCCTGACTTAATAACGTACTCTGACTAGTCACCGTATCTTCCAGATAACCTACCGTTACATTGGTTCGTTTAGCTTGATAACTAAAATTGCTTTGCCAAATATTGCCAAGGTTCGTGCCAATCTCTTTATGTTTAAAGGTTGTTTCCCAATTCACCCGTCTAAACGGCGATACTGCTAGCGTGACATAACTGTTGTTACCGTAACCCGCTTCAATACTGAATTGCCGCGAAGGCTTCCATAGCGATCCGAGCGTATAGTACGCGCCATTTTTATATGAGCTACTCGTCGTTTGGTATTGATTATCACTGTAGCCAAGCAATGAAATCAAACTCACATTCTTAATGATTTTAAGCCGTGTTTCTGCCTCAGAATTTTGAAACTTAACATTGCTGCTGTTATTTCTTTGCTGTTCACTATTGGTATGCGTAACACGCCATGATAATTTATTCGAAAAGCGTTTATCACTGGTAATATTAACCGACTGACCTGTTTGTGTTGTATCTGAAATAGCGCTATTATCGGTTTTAATTTCATCATAATTAAAGCGAATATTTCCAGAGGCATAACCATTAAAATGTGGCGTCCAAATAGGCGAAAACCCATACGACGTAACATTGGTTCGGTTTATACCGCTAACATTACTGTTAGATGTAACGTTACTGCTACTGTTTTGCTGCGTATTACTGGCTCTCGTATCCAAGAAAAGTGAATTATTAACGATCTGCAAACTCGAATTAAAATTAAAAATATGATACGCGTTATTCTGGCCACTACTGGCATTGAAGAGGTTCTGCAATTTATAGTTTAGACCCAGCGTTACGTTTTCCGTATTTCTACTGACGGCGATTCCTGGACTCGTTTCAAGCACAAACGCACTTTGCTTATCCTTTTTTAAATTAACATTGTCGGTATATATCATGCCGGTATTGACTGTCGGCGAAAACAACCAATCTTTCGCCCATAGCGGACGCTGACCTATACAAAAAACCAATAGCCCGTAAAAGCCTAGTTTTAGAT
Source organism: Methylococcales bacterium (assembly GCA_026398935.1). GTDB lineage: Bacteria > Pseudomonadota > Gammaproteobacteria > Methylococcales > Methylomonadaceae > SXIZ01. The sequence goes on along the minus strand of JAPLRW010000195.1, from coordinate 14,173 downwards.
AACCATTAACTAACATCTTGAATTAATTTATTATTAATTACCATAATTTCCATAACCATAATAATTCAAATTAAAATTATGCCTGGTTTTGTTTAATAGCGCTAAAACAACATCACAACCTTTTAATTTTCTAACCGATTCCATGACATCATTTTGTTGCGTCTGATCTGCTTCAATCACTAAAACAACTTGCCCAACCATCGAAGCTAAAACCTCACCCTGGGTTGCTGCCAATAAAGGCGGTGAGTCAAATATAACAATTCTGTCAGCATAGCGTTCACTCAGCTCCACAGACAACTCCTTCATTCTGTTACTCGCCAGTAATTCTGTTGAATAGCCATGCTTTTTTCCGGCTGGTATCACTCGCAAACCCTCAATATCGGTCTGTAAGATAATATCCGCAAGATCTTTGACGCTGCCTTCCAAGTATTCTATTAATCCAGCGCTTTTTTTTATATCCAGTACTTTAGACACCGACGGCTTTGCAACATCAGCATCTATTAGTAACACCTGTTTATCACGTTCATTAGCGATACTGATGGCAAGGTTAATCGCTGAAAATGTTTTGCCTTCCCCCGGTAAACTACTGGTCACTAATATTAAATTAGATCGAGCTATGCCTCTATTTTTTCCGTCAAGTGCATTACTGACCAATGGACGCTTAATAACGCGGTATTCTTCCGATAACTGTGAATTCGTCTCTTCAGGCGAAATAAACCCCGCCGCAATTAATTTATCCCAATTAATCTGTATCTTATTTTCTGTTTTAATAGCAGACTTGATGGGTTTTTGCGTCACTAAATCAATAACAACATCCTGCTTATTTGGCTCACTAGGCTTACTATTTTCAGCCGCAAACAGCTTTGTATCCATTATATTTTCTGTGTGCTGCTGAAGTACTGCGGCTTTTTGAAATGCTTTTTCAATAATGCTCATATCACTCACTTACACGTTATCAAAAAACGCTATGTAATAAACTATAGATACTTACTTGTTTTACACGCATAAATTCAAAAATCATAATCGCTATGTAGGTAACAAACAAACTTGCCAAGATAACCGTAAATAACATAACACTGCGTTTATTATTAAGAATGCCGTTATTTGCATTGTAAGAAACCGCGCCTAATACCGGCAATCCAATTATTTCCCGCAACTGACCTGTCGTCATAAAGGTTGGCTTCATATAAAAAAGACCAAAAGCCAATCCAAAACCCACAGACAATCCGGCAAACAATACTGCGGTTGATAAGATAAGGCGATTTGGAGACGACGGCTTCAATGGTTTATTGGGTGCCTCAGCAATTCTGAACTTCAGTGCAATAGACTCGTTATCGACGCTCTGCGAGAGACTGGCTTGCTCTCTTCGCTCCAACAATGCCTTGTAATTTGCGTTAATAGAATCATAGTCACGGTTTAAATTTTGCATCTCCGTCTCAACCGTCAAACGGGTATTTAATTCCGCCTTCAAGCCTTTAATTTGCTCTTCAGTAAAACTTATTTTAGTCTGCAGCGACCCAACCGTCGCCTCCGCTCTGTTTAGCGCCATTTTCAAATCTTGGATATACTTGTTTTCCATCATATCTTTGCCAAGTACCCCACGAGCACTTTTATTCGCGAGATCTGCCGCCGTTTTATTTTTCAGCAACTCCTTCAAAGTATCTTCAATGGCTAATACTTGCGGATGTTTATCGGTATATTTTGATAATAAATCGGCTTTTTTTACCTGTAATTCTTCAATCATACTTTCAGCAAGCGACACTTTGGATGTCGGATCCTTACTTTTCCACTCGTGACTCGTCGCTAAAACTTCCTGCATTTGCACAGCCAGTACTTTCCGCTCGGCAACCGCTTCATTCAAGGCTAATCTTGTAGCATTCAACTGATCATCTAATTGGTGCATTCTCAGCATTTGACTGTGCTCTTGATCAGGTAATAACCCAAAATTCAAGCGTTTAAAGTTTTCCCGCGCTTTTTCTGCATTACGCAAACGCACTTCCAGTTCTTTTAACTGATTGCCGATAAACTGCTGGCTCGAATCTGCATCTTGTAATGTTGATTCTTGCGTTTGCTCTGAAAAAACCGTCAACACAGCAAGCACAACATTTTTAGCTTCGTCAGGCGTTACCGATTCATACGCGATACTAAACAAGTCATTTTGTTGCTTCATACCTGATATGAAAATATCTTTTTTCAAGTCTTGAATGATTTCATAGCGCTGAATATCACTTTTATTCGCCACATTCAGCTTTGCCAGTTGCGCAATTTTCTCTAAATTTTGCTGTGTAAACATCAACTGTTTCATGACATTGACCAGCTCACGTATGTCTTGCTCAACCGCCAAACCATGCAAAAGTGGCTGCAACATGCTTTTTGTATCAACATGTACCTGCGCTTCTGATTTGTATTTATTCGGCATGACCATCACTACCGTCCATCCCACCACACAAATAATCCACGCTAATAAGAGTGCAATCCATTTATATTTAAGCGTTCCTTTGATCTTAAAAATCAGATCATTATATTGTTCTTGCATTTAGGTTTATATCCAATCAAACGACAACAATTACGGATAACGGTTACACCAAACGTAACGTATTACAGGGCAGTACTTATTATTAAAGATACCTATAATTAAAAGAACGCTTCAGGGATAATCAAAATATCACCCGGCGCCATCTTAACATTAGCCGACAGATCACCGTCTTCAACCAAGGTATCCAGTTTAACGCCAAACTGACGAGGCTTGCCATTGACATTGCGTATCACACTGGCACGGTTGCCATCGGCATATTGCCCAATAGCGCCTATTTTTATCATAAGATCCAGTAAGGTCATGCCCTTCTCATAAGGAATTGTCATGCCACTGTAGCGACTGTTTCCTTGGCTACTGGTACTAAGGGCAGTTGCTGTTCCGCCAGACCTTACACCAGAACCACCGTTAATTTGCCCAACCACACGAATTTGTTGCTGATCCATACCCTGGAATGACGTGACCATCACCACTACTTGCGGGTCTTTTACAAATTCTTTATATTTCTTCTCTAGCTCTCTAGCCAATTCATTAGATGTCTTGCCGCTGGCGACAACATCCTCAACCAGAGGCACGGTAATTTTACCATCCGGCCTAACGGGCACCGCCGTTGAAATATCAGGATTCCCCCATACAAATACATTGAGTTCATCACCGGGTCCAATCTGATAGGTATAATCGGCAGAAGCAGTATCCCGATCCGTTAAAGGGGGATATTGCGTACAGGCTGAAACCAGTATTGAAAACAACCCTATTACACATCGCGCATTCGTCAAAAACTTCATTTTTAGCCTCTACTGTATTCACTTACCATGACAAGCATTTATAACGCTGGCCGCTTTATTTCGTTATTTTTAATTTTTCAAGCAACTGTTGCGCTTGTTTACTCTCAGCGAACTGCTCACTTTTCTGACCAAGTGAGAGCGCTTCTTGCAGCTGTGCCGCAGCACCTGCCTTATTACCTTGTTTATGGTACGCAACCCCTAAGTGATATTTAAACACGGGCACGTCTACAGCCATTACATTAACTTTTTCAAGTATGCTTATCGCTTTATTAATGTCACCTGAATTAACCTCAACCCATCCATACGTATCTAAAAAATACGCTTGTTCAGAATTCTTAAAGCGACCGACCAGCACCTTGGCTCTAGCAATATGCACCTCATCTTCAAAATGCTCTATTAACAGCACCGCCAGATTATTCGCCGCAACATCCAAATTAGGATTTTTTGCTAACGCCGCCTCATACTGCAAGGCTGCCGTATTAAAATCTTTTGCTTGCTCATACGCTTGGGCAAGACCAAACATGAGAGTATCATTTTCAGGCAATACATCTAACCCTTGCTGATAATAACTTAAGGCATTTTTATAATCATTCTTATGCAAATACAGTTCAGCCAGCGCAGCATAAACAGTGACATTATGCTTATCAATGGTTAGCGCTTGTTTTAGCGTCGACACCGCATCCGCATCATTTTTATTTAAAAAGTCCAGCTGGCTTTTTATGACATACGCTTGGATAACGCTAGGATTTTCACTGATGAAGGCATTCAGATAGGCAAACATGTCTGCCCGTTGCTGCATTTTCTCAGCGCACTGCGTCAAGCTATACAAGGCGTCAGAATAGGTCGGCACATCTGCTAACAATTTTTTATATCCACTAATCGCCTGTGCATACTGGCCTTGTTCCTGCGCCAATTTCGCCCGTAAAAATAACACGGACGCTTGTGCGTTAGGATTTTTTTCGAGCGCGTCTATAATGCCTTTTGCGCCTAGCCAGTCTTTTTTAAGCAATTTGACATGCACTAGCTGTTCAGACAGCACTATATTATCCGGTTTAAATTGTTGCGCTTTGGTTAAAAGGTCATCCGCATAAGTGTTATTGGCTTTTTCTAAAGCCCTTTTAATAACAGGCTGTAAGGCGTCCATGTTAGCCGGATTTATTTCTAATGCATCGCGAAATTTTTTATCTGCTTTATCAGCATCATGTTTTAACAACTCAACCTGCCCTAACATAACCACAACGGAATCTAATTCAGGGCTTTCCCACAATACTTTGTTAAACAATTCACTGGCACCATCGTAGTCTTTTTTGGCGACAAGTATTTTAGCTTTTAAAATTTTAGCGGGCTGATTAGTGGAATTCTCAAGCAGCAATGCATCCAGCATCTGCAATGCATTATCGTACTCTTTACTGGCAAATTTAAGCTCAGCTAAAGACAATTTAAATTTTTCAGCGATTTCAGGCGCTGGAGTAGCCTGCAAAGCCGTTTCTAATAAACTCTGCGCGGCGGGCATTTGTTGCGTTGACGCTAGCCATTGTGAAAATACAATAACTGACTCAGGCTTATCTTTACTCGCAGTAACATATGCCTGCAACTGTTGCACCGCTTTCTGCTTATCAACACTGGCTAATACATCTAAATTTGCCAACTTTAACGCAATATTGTCTGGATTATCTAAAACCAACTGATTCAATAAAGCGATGGATTCCTCGGGGCGTTTTAGCAAAACGTATAATTTTGCTAACGCTATTTTACTGTCAATATTTTTAGGTTGTAAGACAATAAGACGCTCATAATCCTTAATCAAACTCTCGCTATCCTGCCGCTGCGCATCAATTTGTATTTTTAAAGCCAGTAGATCCAAGTTGTTCACATCTAGCGCAAGCGCAGACTCGACTAGCGCTAACGCCTTATCAATCTGCTTATTTTCCATAAAAACCAATGCCTTTAGAGCACTCGCCTGACTGTACTGAGGATTTTTTTGTAAAATACCATCAATAATCGCCAACGCTTCTGTGGGTTTTTTCTGCTTGATTAATACTGCAGCTTTTAAAGACAAAGCATCGATATTGTCACTGGCAAGCTTGAGAACATCCATCGCTTGCAACAAGGCATTGTCCGTTTCATTAAATATTAACAAGGCATTACCCAGCTTTAAATGCGCGTCAATATTAGTAGGCTCCAACGTAACCGCTTGCGTTAAATTTTCCCTCATCGACTTATATTGCCGGTCTTTTTCATTCACCAGCGCCATATAATAATAAGCGTCAGCAACAGATGCATTCGCTTGAATAGCGCTACGCAACTCCAGCTGGGCTTTTTTATAATCACCTTGCTTAAATAATTCGATGCCTTGCTTTAACCGTTCAGCCGACTTCTCTTCAGAACTCTGACAGCCAAAAAGCCCAAGCTCCATAGCGAGTAGAACAACCACCCATTTAAGTGCGAGCTTTCTCTGCAAATCTGTCGAAAAATCGTATGTACTCATTTGTCACCTTATACTGGAATATAGTCATCTAAAACGGGCTCAACGTCCCTAAAAAAATCATGTAAGCGTTTTTCTGCTGCTGGCTCTGTTTCATCGGTGGTTATTTGTGTGGTTAATCTGACTAAAGCGCCATCCGTTCTGTTCAAGAATAGTGCATCTTGAAATAAAGTCCACTTCATCGCAAACTCATTTGCCACAATTTTTCCACGCTGTTGATACCAATAGTAAACCAATTGCTTCTGTAGCCCTTTTTTTATCATTAATCGATTAACTGGCTGCCCTTCAACTTCAATTCTTTCAATCGACGTAATTTCCCAACCACCACCAGGAATACACACTTTAGGAGAATGCGGCGCGGCTCGCCGCTTTTGAGAGGCGTAATACGCAACATAAAAATTAACGGCTTTGGCCTCTTGCTGCCGATAATCCGCTAATACATAGTCGGTTAACTTTAGTACTTTAAGCTGATCAACCGGCAATAGCGATTGCTGCCCTTGCCAATCACCTAGGTGCAGCGGAAAATCTTTAAACGATTGTCGCAGCGGAATAATTTCATCCGTCTGCCCACGCATAAGCGTAAAAAAAGTCAATATCATCACTATTGCTACTGAACTTAAAAAAGGTGTGCTACAAATAGATGTACGCGTGGGCAGAGTACTACTTAACCCTTCTGTAACAAGATCTTCATCTACGTAGGCACTAAAAACCTCTGAAAAAGCCCTTCTTGGATAAGTAACTGCATTTAACAGCATCATTTCAAGGATTAATAAGCCTAAGCAGGTCATATACACAATCCAGCCTTCAAAATCGTGTAAAAAACCTTCGGCCATCTCGATACCCCAGCCATCCACCAGAATACCAATCATACCAATTCTAAAGCTGTTCATCAGAATCGTAATGGGAATGCACGAAAGAAAGACCAGCGTTTTCTTCCAAAGCGCGGCCTTGAATAGATAAACACAGATAAATCCAATACTGAGCAATGGAAATAAATAACGTAAACCACTACACGCTTCAACCACTTGTAACTTATAACTACCCAAATCAATTAAATTGCCATCTTGATAAACAGGTATTTTGCACCACTGAATAAGCGAAACGCCAAGAGATGAGGAAATTAACTGTAACTTTGACGACAATAAAACATCAAGATATTCAGGGAGCGGAATCGCAAAAAACAGCATCAGCAAAGGCAAGATAATCACCTTGATAGCTGGCGTACCCATTACCGTCCAAAAGAAAGCGATTAACATCAAAACTAAGGCGTATTGCATTAAAACATACAACACACTGGCGGCACCCACAATGTAGAACACCGCCGCAATAAGCAACAAACCAAAGCCCAACCAAGAAGCGTCAAAGCTCAATCGTTGTAACTGTGCTTTTCGCTGCCAAATAAAATAGGCGGCTACAACAGGAATGAGATAGCCATGACTGTACTCTTCACGCATATCCCACTGCCAAAATAAATCGGCGACGCTTTTGCTATACAGCATGATGAAAACTGCGACCACTAAAATACTGAGCACGCCATTCATTAACAGCGACTTATCCCGAAAATTGATCATACTTCGTATCCTGCTCATTTTAGGCGGCCGCTATTGAACCGACAATCCTCCTAACAAGTTGGGCGTAAGTACTCAACGTCAAGCGATTTTCTAGGCACATGGGTTATTATTTAGATTCGCACTATTCAATCTCAGTGCTTCAAAAAAAAGGGGGATAAAATCCCCCTTTACTTAGCCAGCTCTTAAAAATAAGGCATCTCACTCGCTTATGCCTTAAAAATTTAACAGCACAAAGCGTTCTAGCTTAACGTTTTTTTACGTCCTGACACGCCCATCAATCCAACTAATGCTGAACCAAATAGCCAAACAGCGCCTGGAATAGGCGTAGCCGTAACAGGAGCTACAACCTGCCAGTTGCCGTTATAACTTGCAGTACCGTCAACAGCGTTTCCACCCAGAACCAACCTATGTGCAACACCCGATGTAAGCGCCCCAAAAGTAGCTGTAACTGAACCAAATAATGGATTCACGTTATCAACTACAACACTCAGTGGCACTGCACCATCAAGCAATCCTGACGTAAAATTTATATAGCCAGCACCGCTTAATTTCACAGTAATCAATGCTGCAGCTACATTACTGTTAGGAATAACGCTAAAGTCATACCCATCACTAAAAACACCGTCAGCAACGGTATGCGTTTGACCAAAAGGCGTACCCGCAACAACTGTACCTAGGTTCGTGTTAGTAACAGGTGCTGCACCAGAAACCATCGGTGCTGCCATACATAAACCTAAAACTATACTTTTAACTATTTTTTTCATTTCAAATACCTATCATTGTAAAAAAACACACAAAGATAAGAACAACTCGTCATCTAAACCACTGGTGTTTAGACCGTCGCTTTCCGCCCCTGCTTCACAGCAGGTTTAGCTTTTTCTCAACAAATGTTTCCCTTTCCTAAAAATATCGTTTAACACCACAAACAACCCTGCTAGTAAACCTCTAAAAGCAGCCATCGGAGATGATTAAACAACCCATCCTTATTTATATTTTCAGTGGCCAGCCAAGGCGCCATTAACATTTCGGAACAACATTACTGACTAATTGACCACCCAAAATACAATTCATACAAGGTGATTATAACAGACGCATAGTAAACTGATTAATTTGACACTGCAATTATTAAATATAAAAACCAAATGCCCCGTCACCTGATTCAGGTTTACTGTTCACAATCATAAACGTAAAAGCGCTTGTTAGCTAGTCTCTTTAAGTGCAAATTGCATGAAGCGCATCACAAAAAAACTCACACCAAGCGCATCATAATCGAAAAAAAGCGGCGACTTATGCGGAAAAACCGCCTTAATAGCGTGGCACACTGGCATCGCACACGACTGACCACGCATCAATACCGCCCGTTAAATTAAAAACAGCGCTAAATCCTGCCGCCGCCAAATACTCCGCCGCCTGTTGGCTACGAATACCATGGTGGCAAATAACCACTGTCACGCTTGCCGAATTCAATGCCGACAAGCGCTGCGGAAGCTGTTGCAAGGGAATCAAAATACTACCCGCAATAGAAGCGTAGTCAAACTCATGTGGCTCACGCACATCGAGCAAGACCAATGACTCTACTTGCACTAGCTTAGCCTGCAAAGCGGTAGCGGAAAGTTGTTGCACACGCATAAAATTCTCCCTTATATATTAAAGAAATGATACCCAAATATCCGGCAACACCTAGAGAAATGCCAGCTCAAATACGGATCATATTAACAATAATCCTTGCTAACGGCTCGCTATTCTGCTAAAAAGGCGCAGTTTTTTATTGTTCTAGCTTTTTTAGGAGTTAACGGATGACCGACACACCTTTCAGTCTTAAGCCTTACGAAGAAAAGGAAGGCGAAGAATACATGAATGAAGCCCAAATGAAACATTTTTCGGCCATTCTGAACAACTGGAAAGATGAGCTAATGCAAGAGGTTGACCGTACCGTCCATCACATGCAGGACGATGCAACCAATTTTCCAGACCCTAATGATCGCGCCACGCAAGAGTCTGAATTCAGCTTAGAATTACGCACCCGTGACCGCGAACGTAAATTAATCAAAAAAATCGAGCAATCCTTAAAAGATATGGAACGCGGCGATTATGGCTATTGTGAAGCGTGTGGCATAGAAATCGGCATACGTCGTTTGGAAGCACGACCAACCGCAGTACTCTGTATCGATTGCAAAACACTCGATGAAATTCGCGAACGACAAATGGGCTAACTTCCCACTCCGCTATATCGGCCGGTTTGCACCTTCGCCAACCGGCCCACTGCATATGGGCTCGTTATTGACGGCTCTGGCGAGTTTTTTAGACGCTCGTGCCCACCAAGGTCTTTGGCTACTCCGAATTGACGACTTAGATACGCCGCGCAATATTCAACAGGCCGATAATGCTATATTAAAAACCCTAGAGGCTTTCGGCCTGCACTGGGATGGACAAGTCGCCTATCAAAGCCAACACCACGAAGCCTATCAACAAGCGTTGCAGGTTCTGAACGATAAAAATTTACTGTATCGCTGCATCTGTAGCCGTAAAAGCCTCGCCGAAGAAGACCTGCCTAACACCTTGCCGGGAGGTATTTACCCGAATGTTTGTCGTCAGAAAAACCACCTCTCTGCCAGCGACTATGCCCTGCGCATTAAAACTGAGCCGCTTAACATTCACTTTATCGACCACTTACAAGGCATGATTACGGAAAACCTTGCCACCCAGCACGGTGATTTTATTTTGCAACGGAAAGACCGCATTATTGCGTATCAACTCGCGGTCGTGATTGATGATCACCTGCAACAGGTTAATCATATCGTCAGAGGCGCAGATTTACTCGACTCAACCATAAAACAACACTACCTGCACCAATGCTTAAGCTTACCCAGCCCTCAATACATGCATGTACCACTGCTCACTGGCGCACAGGGTACAAAACTCAGCAAACGGGATTTCGCACCCGCCGTTACCCAGCACAATAGCCACCAAACGTTATTTAAACTGTTAGAATTGCTACAACAAAACCCACCAGCGGACTTAAAAGCATCACCCGTTGCAACACAACTGCACTGGGCGATTGAACACTGGCATCCTGAGGTGTTACGCACGGTTCGCCGTATTGCTATAACCGAATACCATGCTATTTAGTATCCATCAAGACGTGTAACACGTCTTTTTCCTTAAACCCGCCAAGAACTTGCCATGTCTGAATCAACCCTTTATCCCGTTACTGCAAGCACTGCGCAACATGCGCATATTAATAAAGCGTCCTACGATGCACTGTACCAGCAGTCTATTGAGCACCCGGAGATTTTTTGGGCGGAACAAGCCAGTCTTTTTTTAGACTGGATCAAGCCGTGGGAGTCAGTCATGGACTATAACTTTCCCAAAGGTCATATTCGGTGGTTCGACGGCGGGCAACTGAATGTAAGCGTCAACTGCTTGGATAGGCATCTGGCAACACGCGGCGAGCAGACCGCCATTATTTGGGAAGGCGACGACCCTGCCCATGCTAAAAAAATCACCTACAACACCTTATATGCCGAGGTGTGCAAATTTGCCAACGTCCTAAAAGCGCAAGGCGTCAAAAAAGGCGACCGAGTTTGTATTTACTTACCCATGATTAGCGAGGCAGCAACCGTTATCTTAGCCTGCACACGCATCGGTGCGGTACACTCCATCGTCTTTGGCGGATTTTCAGCCGATGCCTTGCGTGACAGAATCATTGATGCCGACTGCCAACTATTAATTTGTAGCGATGAGAGCAGACGCGGTGGTAAAAACGTACCCATCAAACACAATGCAGACCATGCTGCCGAACAATGCCCCAACTTACAAACAGTGATTGTCATCAAAGCCACAGGTAATGAGGTTAGCTGGCATCCACATCGTGACCTGTGGTATCACGAACTAATGGCAGACGCCGCTGCTGACTGCCCGCCAGAAGCCATGGCTGCCGAAGACCCGTTATTTATTCTTTATACATCAGGCTCGACGGGTAAACCAAAAGGCGTACTGCACACCACAGGCGGTTATCTGCTGCAAGCCGCAATGACCCATCGCTACGTGTTTGACTACCATGACGGCGATATATACTGGTGTACTGCTGACATTGGCTGGGTGACCGGGCATTCTTATGTTATTTATGGGCCGTTGTGCAACGGCGCGACAACGCTGATGTTTGAAGGCATCCCAACCTACCCTGCCGCGGATAGATTCTGGCAAGTAATTGACAAACATCAGGTTAATATCTTTTATACCGCCCCGACTGCTATCCGCGCACTGATGGCGCAAGGCAATACTTACGTGACGGACTGTGACCGTAGCAGCCTTAGAATACTGGGCACAGTGGGAGAGCCGATTAATCCTGAGGCATGGGAATGGTATTACAACGTCGTCGGCGAACATCACTGCCCAATTGTCGATACTTGGTGGCAAACGGAAACCGGCGGCATCATGATTACCCCACTACCGGGTGCCATCGCCTTAAAACCCGGCTCAGCCACGTTACCCTTTTTTGGCGTAAAACCAGAAATAGTCGATAATAGTGGTAGCGTTTTAGAAGGCGAAGCGGAAGGTATTTTAGTCATCAGCCGTGCGTGGCCGGGGCAAGCACGTAGCCTTTACGGCGACCACCCGCGCTTTATCGACACGTATTTTAAAAACTTCCCCGGCTTCTATTTTACTGGCGACGGTGCGCGGCGCGACAAGGATGGTTACTACTGGATTACCGGACGTGTCGATGATGTCATCAATGTATCCGGACATCGCTTAGGGACGGCAGAAGTGGAAAGCGCCCTGGTCTTGCATGCGCTAGTAGCGGAAGCCGCCGTGGTTGGCTACCCACACGCCATTAAAGGCCAAGGTATCTACGCCTATGTGACGTTAAATGTTGGCGTAGATCCCACCGAAGCCTTGCGGCAAGAATTAATCCAATTAGTACGTGCCGAAATCGGCCCGATTGCTAACCCTGACATTATTCAATGGGCACCCAGCTTGCCGAAAACTCGTTCCGGTAAAATCATGCGCCGCATTTTACGCAAAGTGGCCGCAAACGAACTGGATACTTTAGGCGATACCTCAACCTTAGCCGACCCCGCCGTAGTGGATGATATTATTAGCCATCGCGCGAATAAATAAACCCTAGCGACAGCCTTTCTGCATCGAATGTTTAAATAAAGCGCATGAGCTAAGCCGTATGGCATAAGGGGTTGCGTTGTAAGGAATGCTATACAGGCACGCGCCATTCCCTTACACTCATTACTGAAATGTAAGGACTGACACCGTCATATAAGCAATAAGGAATTTTAAATGCCACTTTTACACAAAAAAACGCTACTTGCCTTCTCTCTCGTTGCCTTAGCGACTGCTGCGCAAACCGCACTGGCCATATCGACCACGAGTGCATCGATAAGTAATATAACAATAAGCACCTATACTCTGGATGGCAGTATAGCACCAACGTTGACGTGGATATTTCAAAACTCATATAGGCGCATAGGCGGATCTTTCGCCCATTCCCCTCAGTACGGAGCGGCCAGCTCTAGCGGTCCCGGAGAACGTTCAGATGGCATGCGAGGAGCAACCACCACCAGTAATATAGACAATCTAACCATACTATCACCCGAGCAAACTCAATCTCGCGACTACTTAAATACTGCCATGTCTTCCTATGCAGTCCTTGATTATCACGCCTACACCAAACCCTACAAGTCCGAAGAGGTTCACTCAAGCTCAATGGCCAATGGCGCATTTTCAATCACGGGAGCTGGCTTCATCCGAATCACCGCCGACCTCGACACCCATATTTCCCAAGACGTAGACTTTTCACCCCACGGTTCACCCCAAGGTACTCTTACCGGAAACGCTAGTATCGCTGCATCACTGGGGAACGGCAATAAGACGGGTAGCTTATCTTTTGGGTCATCCCTATTGTCTCCAACCCCTAAAAATGGCTCGTTCAGCTTGGAGTTTTACAACGATGGACTTGCTACCACGCCCGTATATGGTCAGTATGAGTTTCAGACAAATGCTCGTTTAGACTTTTACAATTACAACACGAGCCCCGTACCTGTCCCAGCTGCAATCTGGCTGATGGGTTCAGGCTTACTCGGATTAATCGGTTTTTCACGGCGCAAACAGGTAATGGCTTAACTCGCTAACGAATAGTTGCAGTGGACGCTCGGCATACATTGTGTCGACGCGTCGTTCTGTTTATTCTACAATCCGTATCCGTTCACCCTCTAGTTTTCAAGCCGCTATTTTTCCAGATTCAGCGAATACTTCTTGGTATAAAAGAGAAGAGGGCTGTTCATTTCTCAAATAAGCATCGACTGCCGAATTGATATAATCCTAACCATGACGTTTTTGTAACTTGCAAATCGTCGTTACGGTGTTCGGCGACAATTACCGAAAACCCGTTCCGGTAAAATCATGCGCCGCATTTTACGCAAAGTGGCCGCAAACGAACGGGATACTTTAGGCGATACCTCAACCTTAGCCGACCCCGCCGTAGTGGAGGATATTATTAGCCATCGCGCGAATAAATAAACCCTAGCGACAGCCCTTGCTGCGTCGAGTGTTTAAATAAAACACATGAACCAAGCCGTATGGCATAAGGGGTTGCGTTGTAAGGAATGCTATACAGGCAGGCACCATTCCCTTACACTCATTACTGAAATGTAAGGACTGACGCCGTCATATAAGCAATCATGCCAAACCTAGTACTCATCTTCTGAAATACCTCCGATAATCTACACGACCAGTGGTTTGCCAATATAAGTCCAGCGAAAAGGCTTTGCCAGAGTTTCATTAAAGA
>JAPLRW010000215.1 GCA_026398935.1 Methylococcales bacterium | reverse complement strand
ACCTCGGCTCAAAGCTCATCAAATAGCCACAGTGATCAGAAACCCGACCATAGTCCTGTTCGGTAAACAACACGCTTCCTGAGGTGACCTGTAGCTCGCTGGCTTTGTTCATGAAAATATAGTCAATGCGGTAATCGTCACTTAAATCATGTTGCCAATAGGGATCGTTTACTTTAAAAATTTTATCAAACACGCCTTGCGAGTTGGCGGCTAGAAATTGGTCATCGTATTCGTTGAGCTTCACGACCAAATCGTAGCCATTTGATCCGGCGGTAATATTAAAGTCACCACACAATAACGTGGCTTTAAGCTCTGGGGTCTGTTTTTCGGCTGCCCACGCGCTTAAGCGTTTAAATTGCTCGCTAAAGCCACCTTCCCACCAGCTTAAATGTGCAGAAAACACGTTAATTAATCCCATGCCGGGCACGGCAATTTGCCCCATAACGACTTTTCTGGAATTAATGTTATAGGCGTCATGGCTGTCTGACACATAGCGCGCATCGTATTGGGTAATGGGATAGCGGCTTAAAATGGCGACACCTTCACGGTACTGATCAAAGCCCCGATGTGACCAATCGGTATGCAGGTGAAAGGGACTGCTCAGGCGATCATTTATGATGTGCGCGGCATTTGAATCCCAATCCCCTTCGCCATTATTCCAATATTCTGCGACCTCTTGCAGGCAAACAATATCGACGTCTAAGTCATTAATGGCTTTAGCGATTTGGGTAAATTTATCATCCTGATGCTCTTCCTGATAGCAATGCAGGTTAAGGATCATGATTTTTAGCGGCGGGTGTTGCGCGGAATAATTTTGTCCGGCGTTGTTGTCCCAATAGGTTTTACCCTGCGCCTCGCAAGAGATGCAATACTGCACGCGAAAGGTGTTTTTAAGGTTAAGCCTGGCTTTCCAACGCTCGGCACTGGGTGATTTTTGCGGTTTAGGCTGATTCAGTAAGCGGCGATTCTTGAGGCGCTTACGGGTATGGCAGGGGGTTATGGTGGTGTGTTGCCAATTATCCGTCGTCCAATGTACGCAGACTTTTTCGGCATTCAACGAGGCATCAACCGCTACGGTAACGGGAAAAAAATGCGCGCTATCCGCTAAGGTAGCGGAAAAATCAGTATTCAATAATGGCCGCGCATTAAGCAGCTGCAAGCCTGAGTTAGCTTTACTGGTGTAATTTAACCCCCCTTGATTATCCCAATGTGCAAGGTCTTGTATCTTAAAGCGCACCGCAAACTGAATATCGCCCACTGGCGCATTATCGGCAGTAAAACGTTGTTTGAGCTTAGCTTGCCAGTATTCTTTGTCTTGCCCGCATTGGCTGTAAAAATGCGCCACGAGCGTTTGCCACTCCCCGTCTTCGCGCGCCCAAATAACCTCGACCTGCTTGTTATAACCAATATTATCAAGCAGCATAAAAAATACCACTGTCTGCTCGATACTGTCTTTTTTACGGGTAAGGGTGTTTTCAACAGATAAGAGTTGAATAGTGAGCATTCGATAATCCTATGAATGACGGCGGTGCAGATTATTTTTTTAAGTAAAAATAGTCTCGAAAATTCAGGTCGGGGAAAATATTATCCATAATTTCCAAGGCCGTTAGATAACGCTCGTTAATTCTATTCTTACGGATACTGTCGTAACAATAGTTAAAGCGCGCAAGGTGTTCGGTTATGCTTTTTTGTGCATATTCAATCGATGTACCCGATTTCAATATAAACGGCCAGTCCGAGGCTTGTGCCAGCAACAGTGATCGGAGTGCTTGATTAATGGCTCTGATCTGTAAGGGCTCAAGGCTTAAACTGCGTAAATCAGCCACCAGCTTTTCCAGCTCTACTTCGGCTTTATGCAATAACGGGTAAATCCAATCATTACTGTCATTAATCCAATAGCTGGAATAGCCTTGCTCGCCCCACGTTGAGGCTGCGGGAAGTCCAATTTGCGGGTTTGGGTGTTGTTTTAAATAATCCCCACAACTGCTTAACTGTATGCCGGAGTCTGGCGCACTGGCAATGCGTAATACCGCTTCCAGCCATTGCGGCCCTTCAAACCACCAATGCCCAAAAAGCTCGGCATCGTAAGGCGCGACAATAATGGGTGCTTGCGCTAGCTTAAGCGCAGCCATCTGTTGCTGCCGTTTAAAAATGAAGTCTTGCGCGTGCTGCTGCGCTTTATCCAGCGCGGCTTTCGGCTGGTAAAGCGCTTTCGGTTGATCTTTACCCGTAACGCGATGGTATTTGATGCCGGTATTAATACGCGTTTTACCATCGAGAATATACGGTGCTAAATAGTCTATATCCAGCTCAAAGCCTATATCGCTGTAGTATTCACGGTAATCAACATCACCCGGATAACCCACCTCTGAACTCCACACTTGTTGTGAGGCTTCAGGATCACGCGCAAAAGCAGCCACCCCATTACCACAATTCAACGGCGCATAAACACCTGCGGTAGGGTGCGGCGTAGCATCCAATAACCCATGTGACTCAACAAAAAAATAAGCAATGCCCGCCTCGGCGAGTAAATTTTCCAAGCCGGGATAATAGCCGCATTCCGGTAACCAAAAACCGGATGGCGCGGTATCGAAATGTTTTACAAAGGCCGCAATGCCAATAGCAATTTGATTGCGTACCGCTGTTTCACTTAATTTAAGTAACGGTAAAAAACCATGCGTCGCGGCGGTGGTAATCAGTTCAAGCCGACCTGCGACATAATGTTTTTTAAACGCATTGAGCAGATTGCACTGATAGCGATGTTGGTAATTGTCCAACGCGTGCGCGAAAAAATCGTGATAGAACTGTGCTAATGCGTGTAATTCCGGCTGATCCTGGCTTCTGCCGCATTCTTTTTCAGCCAGCT
Organism: Methylococcales bacterium; assembly: GCA_026398935.1. GTDB lineage: Bacteria > Pseudomonadota > Gammaproteobacteria > Methylococcales > Methylomonadaceae > SXIZ01. The sequence continues at coordinate 8,644 of JAPLRW010000215.1, read as the reverse complement.
CCAGTAAGCGCTGCAAATGTTTTAAGTAGCGACGCTGTAATAAGGGATCGCTCAACATGGACATTAACGGCGGCGAGAGCGAGAGCGTCAAGCGGTAGTTTACGTTATCCTCTTGCAAGCGATCAAGTACACCCAGCAAGGGTAAATAACATTCGGTGATGGCTTCAAACAACCAGTTTTCTTCAAAAAAGCTGTCGTGCTCAGGATGGTGCACATAAGGCAGATGTGCGTGCAGAACAATACTCAGAAATCCTTTGGTCATAATGGCTCTACACAAGTATGGGACGAGATGTTTTGTTAAGCAGGTAATGGAAGCTAGACAATCCGGCAGTGCTTTCGTCGTGATCCTGCTGGACTAAACCAGCCGTCGCTGTGCCCGCATAATGCAGCGTATTGGACTGTGCGAATGGCGTAATGTGGTTCTCGCTATCACGCTTACCAATCACGGCGGCATAAAAAATAGCATCATTTGTTTTGGCAATGGCATCCGGTATTTGTACCGATTGTTGCGTGCGCGAAGCATCTATAGCGACATCCACCCAAACCGTCGGCTGCTTAAGTAATGGATACTCCGGCGGTTGTGAGTAAATTCTTAAGGTAAGCGGCTCTTCATCTTTATCATCCGGGATCGTTTCAGATAAGGACGTCATTTGTGCGTCGGTCAGATGCCAATACGCATAAACATGCGTTGGATCAACCGGTAGCAGTACCAACTCAGCGACACCGGTAACAGGCATGGGTGCAAATTCCCGGCTAATTTCCTCACCGATAGTCCGCAATTCTTTGGGTGACAGCCGCAGTGCAGCGCTAGACTGCAGATGTGACACCGCAAGACTTGGAGAAAAATCTTGATTAATTTCCCGACTAATGGCGCGTAATTCCTGCTGCGAAAGCCGTATTGCAACTGTTTGCTTTAAATGCGAAGCTGTCATGTATTTAATCCGTTATCCAGCCTCAATAAAAGCGCGCCGCTACCGAAAAAATCAGCATTAGCGTACTGCTTGGGGAAAGTTATGCATAAGCCATGCCCATTACTTACGCTCACATCACGCTTTTGACCCCTGAATCCAATAGAGCGTGACTCTATCTTTTGTGACTATTTTTCGCAAGCGATATTTGCCGCCTAAAAAATCAATGGTGTAATTATACCGCGTTACGTGATTGACCATCCAAGCAGCTTATCAAATAATGGCTTTACTGTTATTGTGGGGCGCTTTCCGTTATGATTATTTTCACGTAGCAGCGATTTAATCGCGTTGATTCTATTTTGAGGCTTTATTCGTTGAAAAAAGACAACTTATTTATTTCCGATCTGCATTTGAGCCTTGAGAAACCGGAGCTCACCCGTCGCTTTCTTGCTTTTCTAAAGCACCGCGCACCACAAGCCGCCAATCTGTATATTCTAGGTGATTTATTTGATGCATGGGTAGGTGATGATGACTGGACTCCCCCAACGCGTCACATTAGACAGCAACTAAAACAACTGACCGAAACAGGCACAGCGGTTTATTTACAAACGGGTAATCGCGATTTTTTGCTGGGAAAACGCTTTTGCCATGAAACGGGGGTACAGCTGCTGGAAGATTACACGCTGCTTGATTTAAATGGGGTAGCAACCTTAATCACACACGGAGATTTATTGTGTACTGATGATCTTGCTTATCAGCAATTTCGCGTTAAATCGCATAGCCCAGCTTGGCAGCAGAGTATTTTATCTAAACCTTTATTATTACGCTTGTTGGCGGCACGTTGGTATCGTTTGCGCAGTTTCTGGCATAAGCGCAATAAAGCACAAGATATTATGGATGTAAATCAAGACACCGTTATGCAGGTTATGCGTGAGCATGGTGCGCGGCGTTTGATTCATGGGCATACTCACCGCCCAGCTGTGCATGATTTTATGTTGGATGGTGAAGCCATGCAGCGTTTTGTTTTGGCGGAGTGGCGTGACGATCACATTGAAGTATTATGTTGGAACGAGCACGGACACCAACGAGAACCGCTTTAGACGCCGCTATTCATTGGTTTTTTTCTTAGCGCGCGGGTGCGCTTGATCGTACACACTGGCTAAGTGTTGAAAATCTAAATGTGTGTAAATCTGCGTAGTGCCGATGTTGCTGTGCCCCAGCAATTCTTGTACTGCGCGCAAGTCTTGACTGGATTCCAGAAGATGACTGGCAAAGGAATGTCTGAGCATATGTGGATGCACATGTTTGGTTAAGCCTTTTTTTTTGCACCATTGTTCTAAACGCAATTGCACACTGCGCTGCGTTAAACGTTTACCCTGCTTTGAGGTAAATACGGCTAATTCATCCGTAGTGGCTACCGTGCGGTGCTGCAACCACTGTTGCAGTGCGTTTACGGCTTTAGTGCCAACCGGTAAGACGCGCGATTTATCGCCTTTACCATGCCGCACGATTAACGAATGGTCACGCAGATCTATGTCGTTAATATTTAGCTGTGTTAATTCACTCAGCCGCAAGCCAGATGAATAACATAATTCAAAAATCGCCAGATCGCGGATTTCAAGAATGGAATCCGTTCCAGCTTCCAGCAAGCCAGTGACTTGATCAACATCCAGCGTGTTGGGTAATTTTCTGCCTTGTTTAGGCGCTTTCACCTGTTGCGCAGGGTTAATGGTGACGCTGTTTTTTTTAAGTAAATACTTATAAAAACTGCGAATGGCGGACAGTTCGCGCTGTAAACTTTTACTGCCCATGCCTTGCCGATGACGACTGGAAATATGCGCGCGGATATGTACGACGGTAACGGCACTCCATTGTTCAATCTGCTGTGCTTGGCAAAACGTCACCAATAAGCGTAAATCATGGCGATAACTGTCTATCGTATGTTCAGACAGTCGGCGCACATAAGTTTGTTGCGCATGAAAATCATCCAGCGCTTGCAGTGCCTGCGCGTCCATTATTTATAGACTGGAGGGTATCGTAACAAGTGCTTCAGGGCTCTCTGGCAGCAAAGCCACTAATCGCGTGGCAACCACTTCACTGATTTGGGTCAAGAAGATATTGCCCATCCCCGCATGAAAGCCATCTTCATCACGGCTACCAATGGCCAATAGCGCATTAAGTCGTGGATAAACCATCGGAATCAGCGCGCACGATTTAACGGCTGCCGCGCTCTCACCAAATAAAAACGCCGCCTGAGCCTCGGTGGGTATGCCACAGGACGGCTGTCCACTGCGTAATTCCTCTGCAAAGTGGTTCAGATGACTATCATCTGAGGCAATAAATAAGTCTGGCAGTAGCGTGGTGCTAATCGGTTCTTGAATAAGCCGTATCGCCGTAAAATCGGTGACAAAGAAGTCTGCGAGTGCCGTTTTTAAATTAACCACGACTTGCTCTAGGGTGTTTGCCTCCAACAATGCCAAGGTAAGTTGATGCAAGCGCGTAAAAGACGTGTCATTTTCACGGGCTATATCAATCAAGGCCGTCAGTTGGTTTTCCAACTCATGATGCTTACTTCTAAACAGCTCCAATTGCTTGGAAATTAAAGAAATGGCCGTGCCGCTGGGATGCGGAACATGCATCGCCGCCAACAATTCTAAGTGTCCTTTAAAAAAGTCTGGGTGTTGCTGCAAATACTGTACAACGTCATGTTCAGTTAACGCTTCGTGTGTGTCTTGAGTCATAGATCCAATTGTCCATCAAATACTGAAACGGCAGCGCCCGTCATCCATACAGGGTGTTCACGACCCTGCCATTGAATACTCAAGTCGCCACCCGGTAATTCTACTTTTACGCACGCATCAAGATGCTGCTGTTCTATACCAACCACCACCGCTGCACATGCACCGCTGCCACAAGCACTGGTTTCACCTGCACCGCGCTCAAATACCCGTAACTTGATATGCTGGCGATTGATAATCTGCATAAAACCAATATTCGCCCGTTCTGGAAAGCAGGGATGGCTTTCCAGAGCCTTACCCAGCGCATTAACGGGCGCGGTGTCGATATTCTCAACCACGATCACCGCATGGGGATTGCCCATAGATACCGCACCGAAAGCACAATCAGCACCATTAACGTTGATCGTATACGCCACTGCTTCAACGCTAACCGCGAGAGGTATATCCGCCGGAGCATGCTGAGGAACGCCCATGTTGACGGTAATTAAGTCGTCATCGTCAAAACACAACAGCAGCTGCCGCGCATGGGTATCGACTAAAATCTGGGTTTTATCGGACAATTTTTTGTCACGCACAAAACGGGCGAAACAGCGTGCGCCGTTGCCACATTGCGCCACCTCACTGCCATCAGCATTAAAAATACGGTATTTAAAATCTGCCGTACTTCCCTGTGCAGGCTTTTCGACCAACAACAACTGATCACAGCCAACACCCAGATGCCGATCAGCAATAAAACGAATCTGCGCGGGGGTTAAGGTGATGCCCTGCGTAAGGTTATCAATGACAACAAAATCATTGCCCAAGCCGTGCATTTTAGTAAACGCAATCAGGGTCATTCCGGCAATACCCGTTCACCTTGCCAAAGCTGCGCCAATGATTCACGTTCACGGATAATATGTGTTTGAACACCGTCAACCATCACTTCTACCGCTCTTGGTCTGGAGTTGTAATTAGAACTCATGCTAAAGCCATACGCCCCCGCCGAACGAACCGCGAGTAAATCACCCTGTTGCAGACGAAGCGGTCGCTGTTTACCCAAAAAGTCTCCGGTTTCACACACTGGCCCAACAATATCCCAAACATTTTCTTCAGCGGTGCTGCGTTGGTCAAGCGGAATAATCTCCTGCCAAGCACTGTACAGCGCGGGTCGGAGTAAATCGTTCATCGCCGCATCAACAATCGCAAAATTTTTATCCGGCGTCTGTTTTAAATATTCAACTTGCGTCACTAAAATACCGGCATTACCGACAATCGCGCGCCCAGGTTCCAGTAAAATTTCTACCTGTGGGTTGTTGAGCTTTTGCAATAAGGCTTGCACATAGTCCGCGACAGCGGGCGGCTGTTCATCGTTATAGCAAATACCTAAGCCACCGCCCAAATCAATGTGTTGCAATACAATGCCTTGGGCGTTAAGCAGCGCGATAATGTTCAATACGCGGTCTAACGCATCCAGAAATGGCCGTGTTTCGGTGAGTTGCGAGCCGATATGGCAATCAATGCCAACAATCTTAATGTTCGGCAGTGTCGCGGCACGCTGGTATTCACTCAGCGCCGAATTTAAATCAATCCCAAATTTATTTTCTTTTAATCCCGTCGAAATATACGGATGTGTTTTAGCATCCACATCAGGATTAACCCGAAATGAAATCGGTGCAATGAGCTTAAGCTCCCCCGCAAGTTGATTAATTCGGTCTAGCTCACCGCTGACTTCCACGTTAAAACAGCGAATACCAATCTTAAGCGCCGCTAAAATTTCATCACTGCGTTTACCGACCCCCGAAAAGACAATTTTTTTAGGATCACCACCCGCGGCTAATACGCGTTCTAATTCGCCTAACGAAACAATGTCAAAACCCGACCCTAAGCGTGCCAATACATTTAAAATAGCCAAATTGGAATTGGCTTTAACCGCATAACAAATCAGGTGTGGATGCTCGCCAAACGCATCATTAAAAGCATGCCAATGGCGTTGTAAGGTCGCTTTTGAGTAAAGATAACAGGGTGTGCCGTATTGCTGGGCAATCGCTTGCACGGCGACATCTTCAGCATAGAGCTGAGTGTCACGGTAATTGAAAGAATCCATAGTTTATTTATGTTTTTTAGCAGGGTGGGAATCGTCAGGCAAGTAAAGCGGGCCAATTTGTCCACAACCCACCAGTAACGTTGTCAAAAGTAAGAGAATAACGTAACGCATTTTGTTCATGAGGTTTTAAGAGGAATAAAAAGTCTTATGGACGGGAAGAGTACGCAAAAACAGCGTACATGATAATCCCAATTCACTTAAAACGCATTACTGGCGTCAAAAATTATGATCGTGGGCGGTGAGGGCTTAAGCGATGTCACTGTAACCTTGGCAAGTGCTTGAGATTAATCGACCTCGTCCTCGTTATCGGGTAATGCGGCGTGATCTACCTTATGCGCCATCACTGGCGCTTGCGGTGGAAAATACATATCCAAAATAAGAATCGGGATCATTAATAATGCCATGATCGCCACCGAGAAAAAACCGGGGTTAATCATATCCGCTAACCAATAAGCGCCAAGACTGCCCCAAAACCAGCGCATGGGTCGAGGAATCCTAACAATTTCCATGGTGATAACCTCTAAAATAATGATGCGCGAAAAAGCAGTCTTTGACTACAGCGCCCTAGAACAAGGCGGTGGACAAAACAGCCTGCCCACCCTACCGGGCTAGTGTCCAGTTTAATTAGAACCGTACACTAGACCAATTACAACTTATTGCTGAGCAGGATGATTACCTGATTTCAATGTTGGATAAACAGCAGGGACTTTTTGTGCACTGTCTATAACTTGAATAGAGAATTCACCTGAATTAGACCCCCACGCAATTGGCATTTTCTTTATGCCAAATGCACCTTGAAGGAAGGCATAGTTTGCTACCCAAACACCATCACCATTACTCAATGTTGTTTTTTGACTCATAGGAACACTAAACAACACATTGCCGCCTTGTTTCAATAGAACATTTTGGATTGGTAAAGCACCTGTTCTAACTAAAGCAACAATATCAAATGACGTGTCTGTAATGTCAATGATTGCTGGAGTTACACCTGCCATAATAACCTGCGGTTCTAAACGTTTAGTCGCAAGATAACTCACTTTGTCATTATGCTGAGTATCAACTGCTATATTCTGTGCAGGTGCATTAGCAAAAGTTAAGGTTGGAAAGTGATCATCACCCGTAACTTGCTGTTGCTGATCAATTGCTTGAATAAAGTATTGACCGGTACTACTACCCCAGGCGAGAGGTATTTCACTATTACCAAAAGTGCCACGAGCAAAAGCAAACGTCATTTTCCAAAATTGATCGCCGTTCGCTAGCGTATTTATTTGTTGCATCGCCAAACTAAATAACGGATTACCGCCTTGACCAACAGTAACATTCTGTAAAGGCAATATACCTGGTCTGACTAATGCTAATACATCAAAAGATGTGTCACCAATATCAATTTCTGATGGCGATACACCTGCCATAATGATTTGAGGTTTAGCGCGAGCGGTTTCGTTGTAGCCAAGAATAGACTCACCTTTATTAACAGTGATAGAACTTGTCTTTGAGCTTGTAGCGCCTTGGTCATCAGTTACAGTCAATGTAATGGTAAACGAGCCTACATTAGCAAAGTTTAAACTCGTTATTTTGCCATTTGTTGAATTACCGTTTGACGCACTCCATGCATAATTTTTGATAGTACCATCACTATCAGAAGACGAAGAAGCATCTAAATTAACTGTTAACGGTACTTTGCCAGTAGTAGGTGTTGCGGTGAAATTTGCTACAGGTGGTTTGTTAGACACTACTGGAGCGGTAACTGCTTTAACCGTAATAGTCTGTTGCTGTGTACCTGTTGCACCTAGATTATCCGTTACCGTTAACGTGATGGTATAGGTTCCTGGCGTGCTATAAGTAAAACTCGCAATTTTATCAGTATCCGTATTGCCATCAGAACTACTCCAGGAATAAGTTTTGATGGCGCCATCACTATCACTAGAAGCAGATGCATTTAAGTTTACCGTTAGCGGTACTTTGCCAGTAGTAGGTGTTGCGGTGAAATTTGCTACAGGTGGTTTGTTAGACACTACTGGAGCGGTAACTGCTTTAACCGTAATAGTCTGTTGCTGTGTAACTGTTGCACCTAGATTATCCGTTACCGTTAACGTGATTGTAAATGTCCCTGCTTGGTTAAAAGTAAAACTCGCAATTTTATCAGTCCCCGTATTACCATCAGAACTACTCCAGGCGTAAGTCTTAATAATGCCATCACTATCAATAGAAGCAGATGCGTTTAAGTTTACAGTTAACGGTGCATTACCAGTAGTAGGTGTTGCTGTGAAGCTTGCTATTGGTGGAACATTAGTGACAGTTTTTTGATTAACAGTAATAGTCTGTTGCCGTTTTCCTCTCGCACCTAGATTATCTGTTGCCGTTAAAGTGATGGTATAGATACCAGCTTGGTAGAAAGTAACACTGTAGGTTTTGCCAGTAGATACACTAGTTCCTTCAGTACTAGTCCAGTTATAATCGACTATACTGCCATCAGGATCAGTTGAAGCTGAGGCATCTAAATTAACTGTTAATGGTGCACTACCAGAGGTCGGTGTAGCTGTGAAGCTCGCTATAGGTGAAACATTGGTGGATCCGCTTGATACGTTAAATGACTGCCCGTTGCGCACGAGACGCACCGCGTCGTAGAGGTACCCATTGTAGGTGCCAACGTGCCCATAAGCAAAGCTTACGCTCTTCGGGACACTAGCTGGAATACCAGGATAGACCGAAGCTGACCAGAACCAAGTATTTGGCGTGTTAGGGAAATATGTGCTGTTTATAGTGGGAGCTTGATACGTTCCCTGACAACCATTGGTAGTAGTATCTCCTTGACCGGACGAACAATAAACTAGCACACGTAACTCATCACTTGCTGGCATTCGCCAGTCATTGAAACCACATAAACCTTGCGTATTCACATCCTGAGTGAATTT
>JAPLRW010000194.1 GCA_026398935.1 Methylococcales bacterium | reverse complement strand
TACCAGTACCATTAGCGGGAACAGGGTTAGGAGCCGCATTACCCACAGCGCCGCCACCACTACCCGTACTAGTATCAACGAGTGTAGTGCTATCCGTACTCGTGCCATTAGCGGGAGGTATCGTATTAGCCGCATTATTGGCAGTACCATTGCCGTTACCAGCTGTAGTATCAGGAGCTGTCTTGCCTATAGCACCTGTACCATCAGTTGGAACAGGACTAGGAGCCGCATTACCGATGGCACCAGCGCCGCTACCCGTGCTAGTGTCTGGCGGTGTAACACCTGTCGCATCCGTACCATTAGCTGGGGGTGGATTAGCGACAGTTCCGTCACTGGACTGTAGCGGACATTCTTTAATTGGCGATAGATCAATATCCAGCGGCACAACAGAAAGCGAGTGTAAGGTTCTGCTCACGCTTAATAGTTGATAATCAGCGGCTGAAAAATCGAGCTTATATGTCTGACCTGCTGGGTCGACAGGTAAGCTCAACCCATAGCTACCATCAATAAAGCTAAGGGTTTTGTCGTGTGTAGCAGGTATTGCGATAGTCACACCTTTAAGTGCAGCACCAGTACACTGATCGTGAATGACGCCTTTAAATAATCCCTGCGCGGGTGCTTGTGGTAAGGACACATAAACCTGATAGGTATTCGCTGTACCTACACTTTGCCCCCGATTCGTGACACGAATAAAATAAAAGCCATCACTGATTGCGCGCCATTCTACATATTCATCCTTGCCGTTGAAACCCGCATCAATCAGTTGCTGCACACTCTCGCCTTGGTCATTAAACAGTTGCAGACCAACGTCAATATCAGCACCTACCGCACTCAAATTGAACGCGTAATTTTTATCTTTTTGAGCATAAAAAACCATCCAATCTTCGTCATGGGCGCTCGCCATAGCCTGCGTTTGTTTTAGCGGCAGCCCTTGACTGTCAATATCACTCACCAATAGAGGTGTCGCATCATGGGCATTATTATTAGGTTCATACAGTCCGACATCAATACTGTTGCTACTGCTAGGATTCGCACTGGATTTATGCGTAATAACCGCAGAAACGGGGGCGCTTTGTTGCGCCTGCTGCGTACCTTGTTTACCATTATCAACGGCGTAAAACGTAAAGTGATAATCACCATCGACATCCAGTTTAGTGTACTCCGCCAGCCAATGGTCTGGATTTTTAGGGTCTTGGGTAAAATGTAGTTTCGGTAACAAATTGTCAGTATCACAGCGCTGACTATGATCTGGCCGAGTGATGATCGCCCAAAGGTCGACGATGGCATTATTAGTAGCAACCGTTACATTAAGGCTGATATTCCCGCTGTTATTTTCACCTGAAGCGGTATGGTCAATAATACGCGGCACTTCATCAGCGGATATTGTTGCAGTACCTATACTGATTTTTTTGCTCAGAACCCCCTCTTTTTCAAGCCCCATGACAGCGTCGCCCGCATCATTACCTTGTCCATTAAAATTATCATCCAATTGCGGAATTTGCCCACTGTCCACTAAATTAACCGCATTACCTGCAGCCATGAATGCATCAAAAACAGTCTGACCACCGCGTATGTTTTGCCAAAATACTCGTGAAAAAGATAATTCAGAAGCAAGGTTTGCGTTATTATCAGCCGAATTAGGGCGAGTAAAATGTGCAGCTCCCATTGAGGAAGTGCTGGATATTAATAGCCTATTAGTGGCGCGTAAAGGAGAAATGGCACCCGAAATGGGATCAGACACTATATCGCCAGAACGGCAGGCATCAAAAATCAGCGTAACCAATCCACTGTAAGGTAAACCATTGCTGTTATTAAACGTAGCGCTACTTTGCCGCGTAGTTATCCACGTATTCATTTGCTCCAAGCTTATACCGTTTGTAGCGGATAACAGGATACCCGGCTTGGTATCAATAGTGGCGCGGTCGGCAATAAGATAAATAATAAGGTCTTCAGTGTCGCCTGCGATGCCATTCCATTGACTGATCGCCAATTCAACATTACTCGCGCTGGGTACATCATCGACGCCAGTGGCATTAGACGATGAAAGATAATAAATATCCTCCTCACTGTAACCTTGCTGCATTAATACATCGTACGCAAATTTAGCATTGTCTTTAAAGCTCAGCTTTAGTTCCGGGCTATTAGCATAGCCTTCAACAATTACTGCACGGCGTTTTTTCTCTTTATTAACGCTGTCAGGATTAACGCTATCAGGTATCACGCCACTAAATGACAAAACAGAAGTCACCGATGTATCAAAATTTTTCTGCCAAATATCGCCTACGCTCGGTTTAATAGCAAAACCGATAAACAGCTCAGAAAGAAAAATAGAGCTGGGATTGTTTTTGGCAAGGTAGTTTTGCAGCCAGATGGATGCATTTGGATTAGCCTCCAAAACATTCAGTATTGGCGCGAAAATAGTAAACCCCTGCTTGGCAACCAACGTATCGTCAAACACCAGCGAAGGCAAACTAGCACGGTAGATAACCGCACCTTGATTATCAATAAGCCGCAGTTCTTTACCGGAAAAATACTGATGCCCCGTGTCGCTGCTAATCAGTTGCAGGGGATCAATTTCCAAAAAACCGCCCCGCAAGGGATCATCCAGATACTCTTTATTGAGCGCGTTGGTGAGGGTATTAATGGCTAAACGGTCAAATGATAGTGTTCCCGTAGCGACATCCCAATGCAGTGCATTGTTTTCACCCACGCTAGGAATATGCCCCGCTTTTTCGCCAATCTGATTAATAGCGATAGGCGGTGCTTCGTAGGATAGCTCAGTATGGGTATTGTTAATGGTGAGCAGCAAAGGATCTTCCGATACAATCAAAGGAATTTTTATATTAAAATCCTGCGCTTGCGGCTTTAAAGAGACCTGATCGCCTACTTGGATTACATTATTATCGAACCAATTTTTCAAGGCCGTTACCAATGTCGAATCCCCTATAAACCCTGTCGATTGCTTGCCATTTTCCAGAAAAGAAAAAAAGCCAATAGAGATACTTTTTAATTCTGTTGCAGATTGCTGAATAATATCAATAATATTAGCCATATAAGCAAAAGCAGAGGTTGAGCCAGCGTGCAAATTCAAGGTATTAAATGTCCAGTTGACATTCATTGGTGTGTCCAGCAGAGGTGCTACTAGGCTCGATACATAGCTTTGAATAATCGCTATAGCTCTTGAAAATAGTGGTTCAATAGATACTGATTCAGCACCCGTGGCTGATACCGTATGAAAGATGGCAACGGTGCTGCTATAATTACGGATGTCGACACCCGCCGCTGCAATGGATGTATGTATTGCAGGATACTCTAACGTTCTTGGGTTACTGCTTACAGCGGTCGCCAGCGTGTCAGTTTGCGCTACCGCGATACTATCGAGTGGCACACTGCCATCAATAGTAAACGTTAAGATCATATCGCTGGATGTGGTTGCGATAGGTATTAATGATTCTTGTGCCTGCAGTGGCATAGCAAGCATAGCCAAGGTAATAATTTGAAACAGAATAGCGCTGTAAATATTCATTAAACGATCCCAGTCTAAGACGCATTAGTGGTCAATGTTGTGTATAAAGTTATAAAAACACCATTCGTTTAAAATTAATTATTTTTCAATGACATACCTATCCCGCACAATTAGGTCATCGCCAATACTTCGTGAGTATGTTGACGATATGAATTATTGAGTGGCGACTCAATAGATCGCCACTCTCTATGTTTATAAAAAAGCAGCAGGGTGTTTTATAGCTAAATAAAATCATGCTGCTGTTGCGTGGCATGCTGATGTTCAACTTTATGCGCTACGACGGTTTCTTCACATCCATCAACGGCATCGTCCAACCGCTCTTGAAGTGGGGCGCATGGTGTTACACCCATACTGTCTGTCGACGCAGGATGACGGAAAGCATCATTTTCAGTATATATATATTGAAAAGAGAGGCTTTGCTCACTGTCTCCACCTGTCTCTAGTGTAGAAATGCGAAAAAAGTTGAAAGCCATGAGATCACTCGTTAATAGAATAAATAGCACAACCGACAAAATCGGAAAATAGCGTTCTATATTCATTACATACCTCCTTAAGATAGTAATAATTTAGGCTATATCTGGCTTTTTGAGCTGTTCAATCAAAACATTTTCTTGTGCATCGATAAACATTACAGGCTTAACCCAATGAAATATAACGAATACAGCAGTTAATAACACGCCAGACACTGCAAGTACTTAATACATTGCAACCAGGTTTTAGTAGTGATGGATTTATCGCTGTTACGCCATTACACCGACAGAACAGCTACGGAATATTTTGCTTCACTGACGCATAATTAATGGATACCTTCATTAATTCTTTCATCAAGAATCCTGAAACATAGACAGAACTAACCCGTATAAAACCTACCCTACAAAATCTGTTCGCATTATTACGTATGTTGCCAGGAATCATCTATTGGTATGAATACCATGCGTAAAACTACCTAATCCGGCTCTCGTATAATAAGTGCTGTTCGGCGATAATCCCGCACGTATGGATGGTTTGAAATATAACAGGTAAGCATGTCGTTGTTGGACGCTACGAACGACGGTAAACAATAGGCAATGAGCAACAACAAGATCACCAACGAAGACATTGCTTAAATGAATTTTTGCTAAAAATATGGCATAGAGCGAGCGTATTAGGAGGAATACAGCAGGCGAAAGTTCAAAAACAATAAAAAAGTGTTAACGGCCTAAGTTTCTATGTATTGGTGCAGCAAGGCTTATTTTACGAAATGCGCCATACCATCGTTTGACACGATATTTACATGTCTTCTATGGGAAGCGCTGGAATGAGAGGATATTTATGAAGATATACAGAACAGCGACTGCATTAAGCCTGCGCAGAGCGACTCAAAAAGAGTGCCGCCGTAAAACGTAATCTCCACACACGGAAGTAGGCAGCCTACTGCTCCCGTGTGTGAAAATTACCGAAAAGCATTACCCTTTAGGTCGCATTTGCGGGAATAACAACACGTCCCGAATCGAGGGTGCATCGGTAAATAACATCACTAAACGGTCAATGCCGATACCTTCACCGGCAGTAGGCGGCATACCATGCTCTAGGGCCACGATATAATCTGCATCAAAATGCATTGCCTCATCATCACCCGCTTCTTTTTCATCCACTTGTTTTTGAAAACGTTCTGCCTGATCTTCCGCATCATTTAACTCGGTAAAGCCATTGGCAATTTCGCGACCACCGACAAAAAATTCAAAACGGTCAGTGACATGTGGATCATTATCATTACGTCTGGCTAATGGCGATACTTCAACGGGATAAGCCGTAATAAAAGTAGGATTCATTAAGCGGCTTTCAACGGTTTTTTCAAAAATCTCAATTTGAATTTTACCTAAACCATAACCATCCTTAACAGGAATGCCTAAACCTTGTGCTACGTTAAGTGCCGCATCGCGGGTACTCAGATCGGCCAAGGTCAAATTAGGATTAAAATGTAAAATTGAATCGACAACAGTCATGCGATCAAAAGGCTTACCAAAATCATACACTTCACCTTGATAAGTAATCAGCGTTTGACCAACCACTTCTTCCGCCAAGCCTTTCAGCATCGCTTCAGTGAGATCCATCAAATCGCCGTATTCGGCATAGGCTTGATAAAACTCCAGCATGGTAAATTCTGGGTTATGCCGCGTAGATAAGCCTTCATTACGAAAATTGCGATTAATTTCAAACACACGTTCAAAGCCACCGACCACTAAACGCTTTAAATACAATTCCGGTGCAATCCGCAAATACAAGCCCATGTCCAAAGCATTATGATAGGTGGTAAACGGGCGCGCGGTTGCCCCACCAGGAATAGACTGCATCATCGGTGTTTCCACTTCCAAAAACTGCCGATCAATCAAAAATTGCCGAATAAAACTAACAATTTTTGAACGCATCAAAAAGGTTTTTCGAGAATCATCGCTCATGATTAAATCTAAATAACGCTGGCGATATTTAATTTCCTGATCTTGAACACCGTGAAATTTTTCAGGTAACGGGCGCAACGCTTTAGTAAGTAAACGAATATCATCTACTTTGACACTGAGTTCACCGGTTTGGGTTTTAAACAAAATCCCTTCAGCACCTAAAATATCGCCAATATCCCATTTCTTGAATTGCTCGTTATAGACATTTTCAGGTAAATTATCGCGCGCAACATACAGTTGCATCTGCCCCGACATATCCTGAATATGTGCGAAACTCGCCTTACCCATAATGCGTCGCGTCATCATTCGACCCGCAAGCTTTACCCGAATAGGCTCTGCTTAAAGCTGCTCTTTGCTATGTTCACCATATTCGGCAAGCAATTCTCCAGCAATCACATTGCGGCGAAAATCCGTTGGGAAGGCAATGCCGTTTTCACGTAACTCATTGAGTTTACTACGGCGTTGTTTAATTTGTTCTTGTTCGTCTAGTTGTATTTCTGACATGATTATTAGATTAAAAAATGAATATAATATTTTATTTTCACTAAATAAATTTAGATAAGTAGCAAACCTCATCATAAGTTTGGTGAAATATTGGGAATGGAAAATTTTCTACCTTTTTAAAGTCCAATTTTCTTTGTTTTGGCCGAACTGATGTTGTTTTAGCGGGAATTTCTTTTTTACTGAATAAAATTCCTTTATATATAACATTTTCCGTATTTAAATCCTGAAAATCGGGCTTACAGAGCTTAATTCGTTCAATAATAAATTGAAAAGCAATTTTGCCCGCACGGAGTTGCCTTAAATATCCATCGGTATTTTTTGACTTTAGTTCAATCAAAAATACTTGAATCTTTGATCCTTTTTGATATACCAAAATAAAATCATTTTTAGTACAAAGATATTTCACCTCAGGATTAAAGAAAGGGAAAACGGGATCACCTTTTAATTTAGTTCTATCACGGTCTTTATCAATGCTAAAACAAAAAACACTATCAGTCTTATTAACAATTAAATCAACGGATAAATTTTCTTTTGGCTCACAAAGTCGAAAAGTTTTTTTACAATTTTTAAGTGTAAGTGTATGAAAATCTTTGGCGATAACTTCACCGAGGCAATGAGGTAAAAAAGGCATTAACAATCTATCTCTTTGGCATCCTGCATAGCATAATAAATTTCATCAGCAGATTTATTCAAGTTATTTATTACATCATCAAAGGTTTTAGCAATAATTCCCTCATCTTCATCTATCTTCATTTTAGAAATAGTCTTTTTGTTATTATCAAATAAATAAGCAGAAACACGGCTAGCATCTAAGAGCTCACTATCTTGATAACCGTATTTCTTTTGCAACTGTCCAGCTCCGGCAAAGCCTTTTTTTAACATGATTAAGTTATTTAACTCACGAACGAAGTAGTCACTATGGGTACTAACAATAACTTTCAATCCTATATTAACTAGTTGCGCTAATACTCTTGCTAGTTGGCGTTGATTATCAGGATGCAGATTAAGTTCAGGCTCATCTATCATCAGGCAATCCCCCTCTTTTGCAATGTGTTCTAAATAAAACACCAATCCAAAAAGCGTTTTAACTGTTGATGAGCTAAAATGCAGTGGCAACTTCTTTTTGTTGCTTTTATTAGGCATAAACGACACATTACCTTGACTATCAACTTCATACTTACCTTTTAATACATTTTTTTGTATCGCTAAGGCATATTCACGATAAACACTTTTTTGCTTTTGAGTGCGTCCAATTTCATTAAGATACTGAATATAATCTTGTACAGGATCGGCATAACGTGAATTTATGATGTCCTTTAATAACTCCATCGGATCAACTTTATCCTTTTGAGCATGCTGCAACAATAAATTACGCGTACTGGACAATTCTTTAAAAAAAAGGTTTAACCCTGCTCTCTCCGCAGGTAATAAAAAAGAATCTTTTGATAAGCATGTAAAAAGTATGCTGACTAAACTTTTTGAAATAAAGTCTTGAAGTATGCGATCAGGAATTTCCGTGTTATGCAATGTTAAATGAATAGCGTCACTATTTGCCTCTTTCTCCAAAGACAGCGACCAGTCTTTGACCTTACCTAATGAAAGCATACGTTTTGCTGGCTTGGTAAAAGCTCGTAGTTGCAAGTCCTCACCATCAAAGTTCAATCGTATTGCTGTATCAGAAAACTCTTCATCGGTTACACCAAAAAGCCGAGGTAAATACTCCTTAAAATGATACTCTATATTTTCAACCATTTCTTTTTGATGTAGATCAAGAATTCCCTTAACACTTAAACTGTGAGTTCCGGCTTGCTTAAGTTTTTCAATTACCTCCTTTACAAAGTTAAAACGAATATCAAATTCTTTCTCTAATAAGCCGTACAAGGAATACATTGCATAGGTTTTACCTGAATTATTTCTACCACAAAACAAGGTAAAGTCATTTAGTTCAATACTGCCTTTATCGATACCACCAAGGTTCTCAAAATCAATTTTCATAGTTTTCTCTTGTGTGAGTTACAAGCCACTCTTCAAACTCGCTTCAATGAACTGATCCAAATCGCCATCCAGTACCGCCTGCGTATTACCCGTTTCTACACCCGTGCGTAAATCTTTAATGCGCGACTGATCCAGTACATAGGATCGTATCTGGCTGCCCCAGCCTATATCAGATTTGGTATCTTCCAGTGCTTGCGCAGATTCACTGCGTTTACGCATTTCCAACTCGTAGAGTTTCGCTTTCAACTGCTTCATCGCGGTATCACGGTTTTTATGCTGTGAACGGTCGCTTTGACATTGCACTACGATGCCACTGGGGCCATGCGTCATCCGTACCGCAGATTCGGTTTTATTAATGTGCTGCCCGCCCGCGCCACTAGCCCGATAAACATCCACGCGGATGTCGGCGGGATTGATGTCAATATCAATATCATCATCAATTTCCGGTGAAACAAACACTGACGCAAACGAGGTGTGTCGGCGATTACCGGAGTCAAACGGTGACTTTCTAACCAGTCGATGTACGCCCGTTTCGGTACGTAACCAACCAAACGCATATTCACCTTCAAATCTGATCGTGGCACTTTTAATCCCAGCGACATCACCTTGAGATTCTTCAATTAATTCGGTTTTAAAGCCTTTTTTCTCACCCCAGCGTAGAAACATACGCTCAATTATTGAGGCCCAATCTTGCGCTTCGGTGCCGCCTGAACCAGACTGTATATCTAAAAAGGCATTATTAGCGTCCATTTCCCCGGAGAACATGCGTCTAAATTCCAGCGCGGCGACTTTTTTTTCAAAATGCTCAAGGTCTTTTATAACCATTTCGACAGTTTCTTCATCTTCTTTACCCAAGGTCTGTGCTTCTTCAGGCTTATTCCAAATCGTAGGGCTTTCTAATTCTCTTAAAACTTCAACTAAGCGTTCACTTTTGTTGTCGAAGTCAAAGATACCCCCTAAGGGAGTCGCCGCGATTTTTCAGGTCAACAATGGTGTTTTTTATCGGATTTATTTCTTGCATGGTGTGTTTCTTTAACCCCTATTGCTCACCACCAAGGCATCTTGGTGCAATGAACATTTAAAAAAATACAAATTATAAACTATAACGCGACACTGTTCCTATTGAACTAACGGAAGACAGCCATGATTACGACAACGCACATGCGTGAAATTTTTAAGGGCTTATTCTTAAAGATCACTGTTTTTCGTAAAACAATAGTTTATAGTATGCCGTATAATTGTTTCATTTACTTCGCAGATCATCATGGCCGACATTATCATTGGGCGACAACAAATTTTAGATCACAAGCTCAATACTTACGCTTATGAGCTGTTATTTAGAGGTTCTGACTTTGATATTGCAGATCCTGCAAATGGTACGCAAGCAACTAACCAAATTATTACCGATACTCTTTTGGAAGTCGGGCTTAATAACATTGTCGGGCATCACAAAGCATTCATTAACTTTACAACGCAAAATATCCTAGAAAAAACCCCCTTACACCTCCCCAAAGACCGTATTGTTATTGAAATTTTAGAAGACATTCACATTGATTCGCGCATCGTTGATAATGTCCGTGAATTTTCCAAGCATGGTTACACCATTGCACTTGATGACTTTATTTTTTCTGATGCATGGCAGCCATTAGTTGAAATTGCTGACATTATCAAAATTGATATTATGGCAAACACCATGAGCGAAGTTAAAACACTCATAGATAAATTAAAACCTTTTAATGTCAAAATATTAGCCGAAAAAGTAGAGACCCACGCCGAGTTTCTGGAGCTTCAAAAATTGGGCTGTGACTTTTTTCAGGGTTTCTTTTTCAGTAAGCCTAATTTAGTTGAAGGTAAACGTATTGGTGTTAATCAATTAGCCGCCATTAAATTACTGACGACTATTAACAAGGAAGATGTTGATTTTAAAGAAATTACAGCTGTCATTTCCCGCGATGTCGGCTTAAGCTACAAACTGTTGCACTACATCAATTCTTCCTCTTTTGGTTTATCCAGAGAAATCCAATCGATAC
The DNA here is from genome assembly GCA_026398935.1 of Methylococcales bacterium. Taxonomy (GTDB): domain Bacteria; phylum Pseudomonadota; class Gammaproteobacteria; order Methylococcales; family Methylomonadaceae; genus SXIZ01. The sequence goes on along the minus strand of JAPLRW010000194.1, from coordinate 6,789 downwards.
AACATGCGATTACTTGTTTAGGCCTAAAAGAAGTCCGGCGCTGGACTAACATCATGACGCTGGCCTCGCTGTCAAACAAACCGACGGTTATTTTAGAAAATTCACTCATCTGTGCGCGGATGTGTGAACAAATCGCCGTATTACTGCACGAAAATGCAGAACAGTTTTTTATGATTGGTATACTTTTTCATATCGACAGCCTTTTAGATATGTCGTTACAAGATGCTATAAAAGAGCTTCCGTTAGAATCAACCATTGTTAATGCACTTTTATACCGACAAGGTATTGCTGGTGAGACACTGCAGTGTGTAATTGATTTTGAAAAATGGCAAATTTCCGGTGAACCGTTTAAAACCATTAGCAAACAACAAATAGGCGCCATATATTTAGAAGCGATTGGTTGGGCAGATGGTGTGCTCAATAATATCAACTGATACTCATAAAAAAAACCCCGCCCTTTTCGATTTTTATAGCCCTTTAAATGTTAAGGTCTAATGCGTCAATAACATGTTATACCTCCTACTATTATGCAACTCAATACCCTGACTAACCAAACCATTGCCTTAGCAGGAATCGCGCAAGCGGCTGCATTGGCACAACAACTTGCTGTCACGGGGCGCGCCGATCCTGAAGCGTTACAATCCAGCGTAGGCAGCATTTTAAAAATCAATGCAGATAATGTCATCGATGTATTTGGTGATTTAAGCGGCCTAAAACTAGGCTTAACCGAATTAGCCAACCAATTAACGGGCACTAAAATAGCCAATCCTGAGCAAGCGCGTTATGCCGCATCACTGGTTTTCTTAGAAAAAAAACTCAGCAATCAGCCTGCCATGTTGAACACCATCAGCATCGGCATTGAAAAAGCACAAAGTCAAAGCGAACAATTTGGTTTATTACACGAAAACGTACTCGCCAATCTTGGCGACTTATACCACAGTACGCTAAGCACCTTACAACCACGCATCATGATTAATGGCGATGAAGTTTACCTAAGTCGCCCTGACGTGGTTAACAAAGTACGCACCGTACTCTTAGCGGGCATTCGTGCGACGCTTTTATGGCGTCAATGCGGTGGCAGTCGCTGGAAATTTATTTTCTTTCGTAAAAAACTGCAAGCTGAAATCCAACACTTGTTAGCGCAAATATGATTGTAAGTCATGACTGACTTAATTAATGCTGAAAACCTGTACCGTTATTACGATCAGCACTGCGCGGTCAATGCGGTTAGCTTTAGCTTAGCGAAAGGCGAAGTCTTGGGTTTTTTAGGTCAAAATGGCGCAGGCAAGACCACGACCATGCAAATGTTATGTGGTAATTTAGCCCCCAGCGCCGGTAGCATCCGTATTAACGGTATTGATTTACTGAGCAATCCAAAGGCCGCAAAAGTCAATTTAGGCTATTTACCCGATACCCCCCCGCTGTATAAAGACCTGACGGTTAATGAGTTTTTACTGTATTGCGCGCAATTACACCGCATTCCCAACATACAGCGCACAAAAGCCTTACAAACGGCCAAAGAACGCTGCGGCTTAACCGATGTTGCAGAGCGACTCATTGGTAACTTATCGAAAGGCTATCAACAACGGGTGGGCATTGCGCAAGCCATTTTGCACAATCCTGCCGTCATCATTTTGGATGAGCCAACGGTTGGTTTAGACCCTCTGCAAATCAGAGAAATTCGCGGTTTGATTCGTGAACTCGGGCAGGATCACGGCATCATTTTATCGACGCATATCCTGTCAGAAGTACAAGACTCGTGTACCCATGTACAAATTATTCAGCAAGGCCGCTTAATTCTAAAAGCCAGTATTAACGAACTTAATCGCCAGATGAATTCCTCCAGTCTGCGCATCGTCACGCGCCTGCCCGTAGCAGTTGAACAGTTGACGGCGATTCCGGGTGTCTTATCCATTGAGGTCATTAATCCGCTGGAGATTCGTGTGCAACAAGATCTATCCCCTTTACAGACAACAGGCACGGTTGCCGAACACCTCGCCGAAACCATTGTTACTGCTGGCTGGGGATTGCAAACACTCACCCCCATTCAACACTCATTGGAAGATGAGTTTATTCGTTTAACGCAGTTAGAAACGGCCGCTTAATCCTATGATGTTAACCATTGCATGTCGTGAACTGAAAACGCTGTTTCTATCGCCACTGGCTTGGGTCTTGCTGGCGGTTGTCCAAATCATACAAGCGTATTTATTTTTGACCTTGGTGGAAGCATTTAATGGCGTACAGTCATCCTTAGCAAACATGAGTGATTCACCCGGCCTGGCTGATCTCGTCGTGACCCCCTTATTTTATAATACCGCCGTCATTTTGCTGCTGATTATACCGCTGCTAACCATGCGCATGATTTGTGAAGAACGCCGTAACAAAACTCTAGCACTTTTACTGTCTGCGCCGATTAGCAACGTACACATTATCGGGGGTAAATTTCTGGCTGTCTTAGGTTTGTTAAGCCTGACCATTTTACTGGCCAGTTTAATGTCTTTATCCTTAACAATAGGCGCGACACTGGATTTTGGTAAATTTTTCGCCAACATTCTCGCTTTAAGCTTATTGGCCGCCGCCTTTACAGCCATCGGCTTGTGGCTGTCTTGTGTGGCATCGCAACCAACCGTTGCCGCGATAAGCACCTTTGGCTGCTTATTATTATTGTGGATGTTAGATTGGAGCAATAGCTTTCGTGATCAATCCAGTTCAACGCTGCATTATTTATCGATTTCGAGACATTTTCAAACCCTGCAAAGTGGCTTAATGAGCACGGTAGATATAAGCTACTTTGTTTTATTCATTATCACTTTTTTAACACTCAGCGTCCGTAGACTTGAACAGGATCGCTTACAAAAATGAGTGACATTGATAACACAAACCACATGCAGCTTGCTAAACAACAGCATAAACGCTTGCGTCTTAAAAATAGCCTCATCACTCTGGCATTTCTCGCGCTAATAGCCGCAGCGGCGAACGTAAGTATTCGCTACCCCATCCTGCAAGATATTACAGCGAACAACAGCAATAGTTTATCAGCGCCCTCTAAACAATTGCTAAATCGTCTAACCAGTCCGGTACACATTACCGCTTATATAAAAAGCGGTTTACCACTGAGAAAGCAACTTAGCGATTTAATTGACCGATATACACGCCAAAAAGCCGATGTCAGCCTGAGCTTCGTTGATCCTAGCGACCAACCTGAGCAAATCAGAGCATTGGATATTGGTACTGAAGGCGCAGTAATGGTCGAGTATCAAGGCCGGAGTGAAAAAATAACCTTTGTTAATGAATACGCGCTCAGCAATACCCTTTTACAATTACTCAGCTCAGAGCAACATTGGTTGAGTTTTTTAAGTGGTCATGGCGAACGCAATCCTATTGGAACCGCTAATTTTGATTTAGGGGAATTTGGCAAGCATTTAAAGCAGCATCACGCTATCGCGCAACCGCTTAATCTTGCCACACTGCCCGCCATTCCTGATAACTCCTCATTATTAGTCATTGCTGCACCAACAGTGACGCTATTGGACAAAGAACTCGAACTGATTCGGCATTATTTACAGCAAGGCGGCAACCTTTTATTGCTGACCGAACCGGATCAAACACAGCTTAATCTACTGTTGGAGCAATTGGGCGTACAGGTTTTACCCGGCACGGTGGTGGACAATAAAGCCAAATTGTACGGGATTGATAATGCCAGTTTTGTTGTCATCAGCACCTACAAAAATCCCCATGCGATTACTAAAAACCTCGAAACTATGTCGCTTTTCCCCGGTGCTGCCGCATTAATACCAAGCGCTGATAGTACGTATAAAAGCGTTGATCTGCTCAGCACCACCGATCAGGCATGGAATGAAACCGGTACGCTGGCAGGTGTTATTAACTACGACGCCTCGCAAGGCGAAAAGCTGGGGCCACTCACCCTTGGCTTGGCTCTTACGTGCAATGTTGCTAATAAAAAACAACGCATTGTAGTTATGGGCGACAGTGATTTTTTATCGAACGCCTACTTAAATAATGTCGGTAATCTTGATCTAGGCTTACGCATCGTTAAATGGCTCACATTTGACGATAACATTATTGATATTCCGGCGCGTATGGCTCCCGACAATCGTCTGAATTTAACCCCAATGCGCATCGCCATCATCGGTTTTGGTTTCTTAATTATCCTGCCACTCGCGCTACTGTCTGCCGGGCTGTGGATTTGGCGCAAACGTAAACGTCGTTAAATAAATGCCTGAATTACCTGAAGTTGAAACCACGCGGCGCGGTATTGCGAGCCATATCACAGGGAAACGTGTTAGCGCACTGACCGTTCGCCATCCTACCCTGCGCTGGCCAATCCCCACTGATCTTATGCAACACCTGCACGGACAGGTATTACACAACATTGACCGCCGGGCGAAATATTTGCTGTTTAATTTTGAAAGTGGCTGCTTACTAATACACTTGGGTATGTCAGGGAGTTTACGCCTGATAACCACCGACACACCGCCTGCCAAGCATGACCACGTCGATATTGTATTTGAACCCAACTGCATACTGCGTTACACCGACCCGCGCCGCTTCGGAGCCATTTTATGGTTAGGACAAAACCCTGAACAGCACGCATTACTTAAAAAACTGGGGCCAGAACCATTGAGTGATGCATTTACTGGCGAACATTTATTTAAATTGTCCAGAAATCGCAAATTAGCGGTCAAGCAATTTATCATGGATCAAAGCATTGTGACGGGTACCGGAAATATTTATGCCAATGAGGCATTGTTTGCCAGCGGTATTAGACCAACGTGTGCGATAGGCAGCATTTCCTTAGCACAATACCAAATCTTGGCGACACACATTAAACATATCTTAATCGCCGCTATTGCACAGGGCGGCACAACCTTGCGTAATTTTACCGATTCAGACGGAAAACCGGGTTATTTTAAACAGCAATTACACGTATATGGCCGCACTGGTTTGCCGTGTTCACAATGCCAAGAGATATTACAAGAAGTACGCATCAGTGGTCGTTCCAGTGTATTTTGCGCGCATTGCCAGCCTTAAATCGCCGCACAGATTACCATGTTGCGTGTGATTCTCATAAAAACATTACATACAGCATAATACGGATTTTTCAGTGATGTGCGTCAGTCGCTTATAACAACTATTCGTAGGACTGCTTAAGTAACACGTAAAAATAATATACCGAACCAAGCTAATACATTACTGCGGCAGGTTTTGTTCTTGCAGTTTTAACCAAGCTTGCCATACCGCCAATAAGACCGATAAAATCACCGGCCCTAAAAAAAGTCCCACGGCACCAAAGGTCGAAAGTCCGCCTAACACCCCCAACATAACCAGTAGAAAAGGCACTTGACTCGCACCACTGATCACAATAGGTCGAATGACATTATCAACCGTACTAACCGCGAAAAAACCCCAGAGCAGTAACCCAATGCCCGGCCAAAGTTGATCACTAAGAATAAGCGACACCGCAATAGGCAACCAAACCAGCGTTGCACCCATGGGAATGAGCGCCAACAGTGCCGTAATAACCCCGAATAACACCGGTGCCTGTATACCGACAAAAGCATAGCCGACGCCCGCTAACAACCCCTGCCCGATTGCCGCCAGCACCAAGCCATAAACGACCGCCCGTGTAGTGTCACCAGCTGCTTGCAAATAAATCGCCTGATATGTACCCAAAAAATGAATAAGCCCTAGCTGTAATTGTTTAATCGCCTCCTCACCATCACGGAAACAAAAAAACACCGTCACTAAAATAATTCCTAACTTTACTATGTTACGACCAACACCCCCTAATAATTGCGCAAACTTACCCAGCCATTGCTTTATCTCGTTTAAAAAAGTCTGCGTAACCCCATCTTGATCGTGATTTAAACGCTCCAGCCAGGTTTCACTGTAATGTCCCAGCCAAGGAATACGTTGAACAGATTCCGGCAGTCGATAAGGTTTGTGCGTAATATATTCCACTAGATTTTGGTACACATGGCTTAACTCACCCTCTAATAGTTCAGCAAACCAATACACCATTAACAGAATAGCCAACGTGATCACTGCCGTCATCACTAAGGCACTCAGCGTCTGTCTGCCATTACAGTGTCGCTTAAGCCAACGGTACATCGGCCACATGACATACGCGATAATAAACGCCCACGTCAATGTTAACAAAAACTCTTGGAGTACCCTATAACTTAACAGCAGCAACACCGCCAATAAAATTCCAGGAATAAGCTGCCGCATGGGGGTATTACTGAATGAATTCTGCATAAGAATCGCCTCTTTTAAATGAAATTACGGCACATAACCTTTAAGCATTTTTGACGAATTATAAAAGCAGTCCTAGAAAAATAGCTAACACCCAACATCACTCACCCTAAAAAAATTCGCATTACCCATTTCTCTATTTCAATCACCACGTAAATCACCATACCGGCCATTAAAATCAACGCCCACTCATTGTAACCAATAGCCGTGCTACCAAATAGCTGCTGCATAGGCGACCAATAGGTAAACAACAATTGGGCAACGGTCATGGTCAGAACCCCAACCGTCACCCACGGATTTGAAAATACCCCAATATGAAACATGGAATAACGCAACGAACGGCAATTTAACAAATAAAACAATTCGCCAAACACAAACACATTCACCGCCACCGTACGCGCCGCCGATAAGGGTTCGCCGTGCGACAATTCCCACTCAAATAAGCCAAAAGAACCGGTCAATAACAGTAAGCCGACCAAGAAAATACGCAAAGTTAGTCGCCTAGTCAGAATA
>JAPLRW010000251.1 GCA_026398935.1 Methylococcales bacterium | reverse complement strand
TATTAATGAAGCAACTTTTTTAGAGCTTAAATACGAACATATTTTCGACAATCAATTAAATTTACAGTCACGTCTTTCTTATAATAGCTCTCGGTTCAATGCAGATTATCCTTATGTGGGTGCTACGACGAGTACGACTAATAGTAGCATTATTAATAAGGATTTTTCTTCTGGTGAGTGGTGGCGCGCTGAGCTGGAAGCAACCAAAATTGTCTGGGAGGATCATCGTTTGACCCTTGGTGGACAATATCAGGATAATTTTCATCAATTCCAGACGAATTATGACAGTGAAACGTATTTGGCTGTGACTGCCGCTACCTATCAATGGGCACTCTTTATTCAGGATGATTATTCGATTAGTGATGCTTTGAAGCTCAATGTGGGTGTGCGTATGGACTATTTCAGTATTTTTGGTGAAACGGTTAATCCGCGCTTAGGATTAATTTACAATCCTTGGCAAAATTCTACGTTAAAACTGCTTTACGGCACAGCCTTCAGAGCACCCAATCAATATGAACTAAATTACAATGACGGAGGCGCTAATGTTGTTCCCAGTGAGAATAACTTACAACCCGAAAAATTAAATACTTTAGAGTTCATTGTGGAGCATTATTTTACGGCTCAGTTACGCGCAGAATTGAATGTATTTCACACTGACATTAAAAACATCATTGCTTTAACTAAGCTTGAGAGTGGCTTATTACAGCAGCAAAACTTTATGAACGCTGATTCGAATGGCATTGAAGTGCAAGTGGAAAACAATTGGTTAAATGGTTTTCAGGGACGTATGAGTTATTCATGGCAGCAAACAATAGATGATCGTACCCACGAGCGCCTGAGTAATTCGCCAGAACACATGGTTAAGCTTAATTTTATCGCGCCTTTGTGGATAGATAAGGTTTTTCTAGGTTTTGAAACGCAGTATATGAGCGGGAGAAAAACCAGCAGCGGTGGTGATGTTAATGATTATATCGTCAGTAACGTAACGCTGTTTACGCAAAAATGGCTGAAAGGGCTTGAGCTTTCTAGTGGTGTCTACAATCTGTTCGATCAACGTTATTTTGATCCGGGTTCCGATGCGCACCGTCAAAATGGTATACAACAGGATTCGTTAACGTTTCGTGTTAAAGCCAGTTTGGATTTTTGATGCCATCTATCGCTATCACCTTATGTATAAAAGTAACTGCGGGGTTTTTTTTAAGGCGTTGTTTACCGATACCGGCATTACAGCAAGATAGTCTGTCTTTTTGCGTTAAAGCGAGTTTGAATTTCTGATGAGACCTAAGCACTGCTTTTTAATGTGTAAACAAGCGCTTGTGGCTCTCTTTTTGATGGTAACAGGCATTTTTAATGCTTACGCAGAGGTGAATCAGAAAGTGTTGATTGTAGCTAACACAAATGAAGAACCTTATGCTCAAGTTATTAAGGGCTTTAAAGCACAGCTTGCGGAATCTAACCACTTTACATTGACAGAATTGTTCAAACCGACAGCAGCGGATATTACCCAACACATCAGTCAGGATAATCCCAATTTAATTTTTGCGGTGGGGAGAGAGGCGACCGAACTGGCACAACAGAACAGCGCCGCTATTCCGATGGTGAGTACATTGGTTTTAAAAGAGAGTATATTTAAGCTTGGAAAAACGACGGGCGTCAGTTTAACCTATCCATTCACCACGCAAATTCAATGGCTGAAAAAATTTTTCCCCGAGCAAACCAAGATTGCCGTTTTATTCAATCCTGCTGAAAACGCCGAGACAATACAGCGACTTAAAAAAGTAACTGAACCAGCGGGTTTGCGGTTAATTGCTATTCCGGTGGAAAGTCCTAGGCAATTACCCGATGCGTTAGAACAGTTGGCTAATAATGTCGACGTGTTGTTAACCATTCAGGATGAAATTGCGCTATCACCTCAAACGGTTAAAGAGGTTTTGTTAGCCTCGTTTAGAAATCGCGTACCCATGGTTGGCTTGTCTGAAAACTGGGTTAAGTCGGGTGCATTGTACGCATTGTCTTGGGATTATGACGATTTAGGACGACAATGTGCAGTGCAGGCACAGAAAATAGGTAATGGGCAGACTGTGCAGAGTATTCCGTCTGAAACACCGCGTAAGATGATTTATACGATTAATACAAAAATTGCTGAACATATGAACATTGATATTTCGGGCAGTTTGATACAAAACGCCAAAATACTCTTTCACTAAATAATACCCGTAAAAAGTATCTAATTTTAAGATTTTGAACTATATTTTTTAAAAAAATAGCTTAACCCATCGATTTATCCAGCCTTAGGAATACATTATTCTTGATAGCCGGTGGATTTGTACTAGGCTTTCTTTAACTAAGGTCAACGTTAACCATGAAATCGATAGCATCCAAGTTTAGTAATCTAACGATCTTTTTGATTATGCTGACGGCCATCGTAACGGGTGGCTATATTATTTGGCAGCATCAGCTTAATGCCTCCACAAGCTTTAATCGGTACGGTGAAGAGACGGCGATGATGTTGGCTAAAAATATTGAGTTTGGGGTGTATACCGAAAACCAAAAAGCGATTGAGCAATCGCTACAAAGTCTTGAGGGAAATCCTGATATCGCCTACATTCAAATTTATAACAAAGAGCATCAACTACTGGCAGAAAAGAATTTTTTAGGTCTTGCCGTATTACCGTCCTTTATGGGGCAACAGCATACCGCTGAATACACAAAAATAATAAGCAGCTTTTACCAAGATCCTAAAGCGCATAAAACGTATTTGAATATGACCGCACCGATTCTTATGCGTACTGAAGCATCGGACTTGGATTTGAGCGCAGATTTTAGCCAGTCAACAACAGCCAATACAATACAATTTATTGGTTGCATTCAGTTAGGCATTAGCCAAGCTACAATTTATCAAGAGTCCCAGCAGTTTATGTGGCAAACGCTGCTCGTTACGGTACTGGTCTTACTGGTGGGTATTTTGTTAACGCTTTGGCAAACACGGCGAATTACGCAGCCCATTAAAAAGCTAGTGGCGGCGACGAAAGCCATTGCGCGCGGGGAGTTTGATAAGCCGTTAGTGCCTTCCTCAGACGATGAAATTGGTCAATTGACGCTTGCCTTTAATGGTATGTCGCAGAGTTTGGCGTATTACCAAGATGACGAATTAAAACAGCGCGAGACATTGGAAGAGCAAGTTGCGCAGCGAACCATTGATCTACAACATAAGACAGATGAAGCGTGTGAGCTGGCAGATAAAGCGATGGCTGCCAGTAAAGCTAAAAGTGAATTTCTGGCCACCATGAGTCATGAAATTCGTACGCCGATGAATGGTGTGCTGGGGATGACGGAACTGTTGCTGAATACGGACTTAACGCAGCATCAAAAACGCCTGGCTGAGACAGCCTTTCGCTCGGCAGAGTCATTACTGAGTGTCATTAACAATGTATTGGATTTTTCCAAGATTGAGGCGGGGAAACTGCAGTTACAAACGGCCGATTTTGATCTGCGCGTCCTTCTGGAAGATACCATCGAGACATTCTCGACGCAAATGAATGCGAAAGGCTTAGGTTTGTTTTTAAATTGTCCTGTAGATTTAAATGGCAGTGTGCAGGGTGATGCCGATCGATTGCGGCAAGTATTGATAAACCTATTGGGTAATGCGTTGAAATTTACCGAACAGGGTGAGGTTCAATTAAAAGTAAGCTGGTCGCAGAAAATAACTGATGATGGGGTATGTCCATTGCTGTTTGAAGTGATTGACACTGGCGCAGGTATTGCGCCTGAGCAGAAAGACCGTGTGTTTGAAAGTTTTACGCAGGCTGATGGCTCTATCACCCGCAGCTTTGGTGGTACCGGTTTAGGGCTAACTATTTCTAAGCAATTGGTAGAGCTGATGGGTGGAGAATTTAGTGTATCCAGCACGCTCAATGAAGGGTCGTGTTTTTATTTTTCCCTCTGTCTAAATGCTGGTGCGCCACTGGCTTATCAAAAAATGGATGCTCGTGCTTTAAGGCATCTCAAGGTACTGGTGGTTGATGATAACGCAACGAATCGTAGTATTTTCAATGACCAACTGAGCTACTGGGGTATCCAGTGTCACGGTGTGAGTAATGGCCAAGACGCTATTCGGCAATTATTGCTTGCCGCTGAGGAAAATAAAGGCTATGACATCGTGTTACTGGATTTGCATATGCCCGCAATGGATGGTTTGACCTTGGCTAAGATTATTCATGCTGAACCACGAGTCCAGCCTGTTGCGTTACTGATGTTAAGTTCTGACAGTTTCATTTTGGAGGCGGGTCAAACACATAACTACGGCATACATCGCTTTTTAACGAAACCAGTCAAACAGCAACAATTATTAAGCTGCTTATTGACGATTACCAATCAACCTGTTGCAGAATATCAGTCTAAGCCGTTATCTGATCAGCAATCGATAGTGTTTGCAAAAATATTATTAGCTGAAGACAATATTATTAATCAAGAAGTTGCAAAAGGAATGTTACATGCTATTGGTTGTAAGGCTGATGTGGTTAATAACGGCGTAGAAGCTATCGATGCGTATTTTAATCAATCGTTTGATTTAATTTTAATGGATTGCCATATGCCTGAAATGGATGGTTTTCAGGCGACTGCGGCTATCCGACGACATGAAAAAATGTTGGGTAAAAAAATACACGTGCCGATTATTGCCTTAACCGCGGATATTCAACAAGGGATTGCTGAACAATGTCTTAATGCTGGTATGGATGACTATTTGAGTAAACCGTACAGTAAACAACAAATGCAAACCTTGTTAGAAAAATGGTTGCCATTTACAGCAACTGCGTCGCTAAGTAGTACGGTTATTTCCATCATGCCGGCAGCAGAACACAGCGAGCCTCTGTTAATAAAGGCCGATGTACAGTCAGAACGCAGTATTTTAGATGCCGATGCACTCAACCATTTGCGGCATATTACAACTGAAAAGGGTGAGAACCTATTAGGTAAAGGAATTATGCTGTTTTTAAATTCAGCACCCAAAACGATTAGCACTATGAAAACGGCGTTGATCAATAACGATAGTGATGAATTAAGCCGAACAGCACACAGTTTTAAATCAAATTGCGCCAGCTTGGGGGCAACTGATTTGGCTAACTATGCAGCATCTCTTGAAGCCATTTGTAGGCAAGGCATCATTGATGGCGCAGCTGCGTTAATAGAGGGTATAGAAAAGGGCTTACCCGTTGTTATTGACGCGTTGATGGCGGAAGCTGATTTATTGCCTTTGCCAGTGCATCTTGACAGTGAGCCTTTAACGACGCTCCCTGAATCGCTGCGTAAACGCATTTTATTGGTCGATGATGATGCTAGCTTTCGTTTGATGACCAACAATGTTTTAAGCACGTTGGATTTTATAGTCGATGAGGCCAGTAATGGTTTAGCGGCGCTGGGTAAAATTAAGACACACTTACCGGATCTGGTGTTATTAGATGCCGTTATGGAGGGTCTTGATGGCTTCGAAACGTGTCGATTAATGCGTCAAGATCCACGAATGGCCGATATTCCCATCATTATGTCAACGGGGCGAGGGGATGTTAAATCCATTGAGCAGGCCTTTAATGCGGGTGCTACAGAGTTTATTGTTAAACCACTGAGTTATCCTATTTTGGTGCATCGTATTTGGTTTATGTTAAGAGCCAGTCAGAATGTTGCCGATTTGAGAAGCAGCCAGCTTCGACTAAGTGCCGCTCAGCGCATAGCTCGATTGGGGTATTGGACGTGGAATTCGCATTATAACCGCTTTTTATTATCAGAACATCTGGCTGAATTGTGCGGTATTAACTTGTCGGAGTTTTCAGGAACCCTGGATGCTTTTCTTGCATTAATTGATCCTGAAGACCGTAGCTTTGTTAAAGAAGTGATTAACGCCGCTGTTCGGAGTAAATCCATGCAACATACCGAGTACCGTCTGTGTGTGGAGCATGCACCCTCCCTGCTAAGACATCCTGATGTGGATAATACCGGAGTGATGTTACATTTTCCGTCGGTATCCATGCAATCCTCGGTGATTATGATCCAGCAAGAAATAGAAACCATAACTGATAATAATAATCACACCATTGTTACCGGTACGGTACAAGATATTACCCATAAAAAACAAATTGAAACGCAAATCCATCGGCTGGCGTATTTTGATAATTTAACGGGCTTGGCCAGTCGAACTTACTACCATGATCGTATTAAGGATTACATTCATTTTGCTATTCAACATAAAAATGAGTTTGCATTCTTATTTTTGGATTTAGATGGCTTTAAACAAATTAATGACAGTTTTGGTCACAACATAGGTGACCAATTTCTGAAAGCGATTGCTGATCGACTTAAGTTGATTGTGCGTGACGTTGACTTTGTTGCGCGCTTGGGAGGCGATGAGTTTTGCATTATTCTGGACAATATTACCGATGATGCGGCGGTTGCGGAAGTGGCTAACCGTTGTCTGTTTAAGATTAATCAGGCGCTGTTGTTAGGTCAACACCAGATTAAACCAAGGCTCAGTATCGGTATTGCTATTTTTCCGCGCGATGGTAATGATGAAAGCGGGTTAATGAAAGCGGCAGATGCGGCCATGTATGCAGCAAAGCAAGCAGGCAAGCAACGCTATATCTTCTATTCGAAAGATATGGCGAGTCAGGCGATTACGCGATTGGAGCGTGAGCAAATGTTACGTGATGCTTTTGAGCTGGATCAGTTCATTCTGCATTATCAGCCGCAAATATCCATGCAAACAGGACGCATGGTGGCAATGGAGGCGTTAATACGCTGGGTACACCCTGAAAAAGGTATGATCTCGCCCGCTGATTTTATTCCTTTAGCCGAAGAATTGGGGCTCATTGTTGAGTTAGGTAACTGGGTATTGAAAGAAGCCTGTCAGCAATTGGCACAATGGCACAAGGCGGGATTACCTTTTATGCCCATAGCGGTAAACATTGCGCCGGCACATTTTAAAGACTCCAGTTTACTTAAGACCGTGCAAGATTCGTTGGCTATAACGGGTATTCCTGCACACTATCTGGAATTGGAAGTGACTGAAAGCGCTATGCAAACAGAAGGTTATCTTGAAGTATTTAAACAATTAAGAGACTTTGGTGTAAAGATTGCCATCGATGATTTTGGTACGGGCTATTCTTGCTTGGCCTCATTAAAGCAACTGCCCCTTGATTCATTAAAAATTGATAAAGTATTTGTTGATGATGTGTTATTTAATCCACATACCTCGTTATTGTTGGGCACGATTATTAGTTTAGCGAAGGCTTTAAACTATACTTTAGTCGCCGAAGGTGTTGAAACGAAAGAGCAAGCGCTAGTTATGCATGGTTTAGGGTGTAATATTATTCAGGGCTACTTGTTTAGTCGTCCGGTGAGCGGTGACAAAATTCCTGCACTGACTATGATAGATTATAGTTTGCTCTAATGAACATGGATGTCGAGTAAATTTTGAGTAGGCTTACGCTGATGAATAGTGCGTAATGTGTATGGCTATTCTGTGGTACACAGAAATTAGTCCACTGCGGTCTCTACAAAAGTTGGCATTATTCCTTAGACGTTACCTGAATATGATTTTATAAAAATAAATGATGAAACAAGAAATGAGCCCTTTTCAACAAAAAATTGTTAGCCAAATACGCTTATCTCCTTTTGCCGTCAATATTCATCTATTAATGGACGCACTGAGTAATGAGGGGCTTAATTTTCGCCAATTAGCGGCTGTTTTAAGTCAATATCCAGTTATTGTCGCGCGCTTATTGGCCTTGGCTAATTCGGCTTGGGTCGCGCCACTGATACCCATTACCACCATTGAAAGTGCCTGCGCCCGATTGGGTATGTCAGTCGTTAAAAGTGTCAGTGTTGCAACGGCGGTTTCATCCTCATTTAACGCCTCCAGCTGTCCTGAGTTTAATGTAGGCGTATTTTGGACTAACAGCATATTAGTGTCTGATGGTGCTTTTTTTTTAGCGGCTTATTTACCCAAAAAACAGCGGGACGAACTGGCAAAAACAGCACAAACTGCGGGTATTTTGCATGGTTTAGGTCTATTATGGTTGGCGGAAAATTTACCGAGGGAAACAGGGAAAGCCCTGCAGCAAGTGAGCGCTGATGCCTCTTTATCTTTAGATGAAACCTTGATACAGTGTGCGGGTGTAGGGTATTGTCAGGCGGGCGCGTGGATTGGTCAGCAATGGAAGTTACCCGATGTTTTAATCATTGCCATGCGACATCATCTTGATGCTGGCTACCGTGAACATGCTTGGGAATTGGCCTTATTGATTGGATCAGCCTTAAAGATGGTCTCGGCTTTGCCAGATAGTATGCCCGTTAATAACGCACTAACGGACTTGGGCATTACTATGGAACAGCAAACAATTGTTTTTAAACAACTCGCTGGGCGATATGAGAAAACACGCACATTGGCAAACGAGCTATTTGCGTAAAAAACCGCTATTTTGCACCATTATTCACCTGATGGAGGCGTTTCTATACGGTTACTCTGGCTTGAGCTTACTGGTAGTACGGTATGTACATAAACCTCCCGTTGTGGAAAAGGAAACACAATATTATTTTCACGAAAGGCTTGTTCAAGACGCAGATGAAATTCGTGGGTTGCCAGTAGGCGCTCAGCTAATTTACCCACAAATAGCCGTACCGAAAAATTTAACGCATTATCACCGAAACCAATAAATGCCGCGCCTGGTTCTGGATACTCAAGAACTTGGGGTATGGCGCTGACGGTATCCAGCATGATCTTGTGTGCGAGGGCAATGTCCGAACCGTATGCTATACCAACAGGAATTACCACGCGCGTGATGGAATCGGTCAACGTCCAGTTAACCAGCTGACTGGTGATAAAGGTTTTATTGGGCACAATAAGTTCTTTCTGGTTATCATCAATCAGCGTCGTAGCGCGCATCTGAATCCGATTAACCGTTCCGGTAATGTCACCGACTGTAACCGTATCACCCACCCGCAGTGGGCGTTCAAATAATAAAATAATCCCTGAAACGAGATTTGCAAAAATCTCCTGCAGTCCAAACCCTAATCCCACACTAAGCGCCGCCGCCAGCCATTGTACTTGTGACCAACTGCCGCCCAGCTCATTAGCAATAGTAATAAAGGCAATGGATAGCATCAGGTATTTTCCCAGTTGATTAACCGCATAACGGCTGCCCGGTTCTACGTCAAAACGACGAAATACGGCTAATTCCATCAGTCCTGGCAGGTTACGTACGGTAATAAAAGCAATAAAACTATAGGCGCCCGAAAAGATAATATTAGTTAACGTGACTGGCTGAAAAACTTCTTCGGTATCAATAACCACGCGATGCTGCCAGAGTACCACCTGATCTAAAAATGAAAAAGCGGGGAGAATGGTTTTCCATACCACCCAGCTTGCGGCTAATACACTAAGAATGATAACCACATTCAGCGTTTGAATGGTTTGTGCATTAACCGAGGGAATATCAATCAGCTCTTCGTTTAATGCCCTTAGGGGAACTGTCCTTGCGTCGGTTTCGGGTGGGTGTTCAATTGCCGTCTCAATTTGACAGGCGTTTCGATAAGCCAGTTGTCGATTAACCAGTGATAACCAGCGAATGACTAACTCATGCACGATGATGGCAGTAAAAATAATGCGTAAGGTAATGAGGAGTTTTTCTTGTAACTCCAAGGCGCTAAGATAATAGCCACTCACGGCAAAGCCAACAATAATTAAGGGAATACTGATAATACTGGGATACCAGATGAAGCGGAGTTTATTCAGTAAATGTTGCGGATCAGTGCGAATACGTTTCGGAAAGAGTTCCGCCTTTGGGTGAAGTAGCTTACCTAAGGCGTAGGCAATAGTAAGCAGACTAATGATTAATGCTAAGCGGCCAAGCGTGTCGGTATGCGTGACATTTTCATACGCTCCGGTCATGGCTATGATAAACGTGGTGGGAACAATGCTGTAAATAAGCAATGAAAACTGCAGCCGAATGATGGCAAGCGGCGTCTTGCGCCAAGAAAAATGTTTGCGGGCTATGCCGTCAGGGTCAAATAAATGGCAATAGAACTGTAAGAAAAATAAAGGTATCGCTGCGGCGCGTAACCCCATGCCGACGGCTTTGGTGAAACTGGCCAGTTGCATGTCCTCACTTAAGAACCAGCCGAGGTAATTTAAAAAGAGCGCTAATGGAGCGACGAGAATTAAGGTGTACCCCAGACTTTTTACGGTGTAATTAAAATGATCTGTCGCATGTCGGGACACATTGACATTCATTTCCATGATGGATACTTTTATTTTTGCTTTAAATAATTGTAAAACAATTAAACTGATGAGCGCGATAAGCCCTAAAAAAGGATGATAAATAAAGGTCTTTGCGCTGTCTTTCGTCACCCTTAGCCAATGAGAAGGAGTAAGCAACCATTTACTGGACTGATAACAGGCTAGGAAATAATCCTCATTGATCGGCGCTGAGCTGGGTACCCACAGTAAACGTTTATCTAAGTAAGTGGCGTATTCATTTGCCTGAGTGAGCAATTGTTGCCGCGCAAAGTCAACATCGCCCAATGTGCGTAAATAGGTAATGTAAAGGTTACTTAACTTACCCAGTAATTCTTTTTGGGTATTTAACAATACCCGCAATTCAGCTTTAATGATTAAGCGTTGGTTGGGCGGCAAACTGGGATCGACTTGTTCAGTAATGAGTCGGTTCAGCTCCTGATTAATATCGCTCAATTTCTTGAGTGTATCATCCACTTTAAACTGTTCAAGACTGGCGGTAGCCGTTTCATTTTGTAGGGCATCCGATTGTAAAAAGAACTCGTCTTTAAAGGCGAGGTTACGGCGCTGCTCATGTAAAATTTTACCCAAGGTCGGACTCAAGCCCGCTAAGCTGATTTTCTTCTCGGCGCTTTTAAAGTCATCTTGTACCGCTTTTGCCGCAGCATCGTTTTTGGTTTTCTGCGCGCCGTATTGCTCCAGCTTTAAGGTAATGGCTTGCAAGTCTCGGCTATAGTGGATGTTTTCACGCGTAATCGCTTGAATGATGGCTGGCTTATTAGCGATTTCTTTTTCTGTCTGGGACAGCTCTTCACTAACTTTATTGGCTTCCAGTTGTCTACGGATAGCTAACTGCTCTTCAATATCATTAATAACCGGTTCTAATGCGGCGCGCTTTAAGGTTGATAATTGCAATGAAACCGTCAACAGTTG
>JAPLRW010000238.1 GCA_026398935.1 Methylococcales bacterium | reverse complement strand
GAACCAATGAAATTACGTGTTATTCGCGGGTAGTGAATAATAAGGCTAAAAGAACACTTCATGCTAATGGAGGAAGTCGTGCTAATGGTAATGCCTTAGTTTCTATACTCTTTGATGACCTTAATAATGCGTATACCGCCGCTTCTGTAACCTTTTCCACTGAGAGCAGTAGCAACTATGTATCAGCAGCAATTGCTCAAGGCGTTCCAGCGAATGTCACGCAGGTATTCAAAGGCATTAATATAAAAGCTAAAGCCATTTCCTCGTTTCAACCCGGTTTCTACACCCCTGATACTGGTGTGAATTTTGAAGCCAACTTCAGGAATATTAAGTTTTAACGGCTGGCCTACGCACTAAGCAATGCAGATACGTTCATGGCGGAGTGGCCAACTCCGCCATGCTCAGTTTCCAAAGAGCCGTTTTTTAATATAAACGTAGCTACCACGCTGCTGGTAAAAATGCCTGTTCGTTACGCAATTCCAAATGATCGCCATTCTGCCCGATGACATACAAACCTTTGCGTATTGCATACTGCGCGACATTGTCAGGAATCACCATACCCGCCACTGCACCTAATACACGGTTATCTTTATAACGCGGCAATAGGCGCTTAACTTTTTTCAAGCGTACCAAATACTCATTCACATCATCAATACTGAGATTACTTTTGCACTCAATCACCACCGTATCTTTATCATTGACTACCAGCAAATCTATTTCTAAAGCTTCACCATCCCGTTTAACAGCAATATTTTGCTGCACTTCATGAATATCAATGCCACATTCACGAAACAAGCGCACCGCCGATGGACGCATCGCTTCTTCAACAAATTGTCCTAACCGATTACCTAAATTACCGATAATGGTATTGACTGTTTTGAATGATTGTGCCGTTTCTTGGGTTATTCTTTCAGTTTCTTGGACCATCCGTTCAGTTTCTTTTTTCATTTCTTTAATTTCCGCCTGATTTTCTTTCATAATACGATCCGTTTCTTGAAACAATCGCAAAATGTCATCTAGCGTAGGGGCTGGGGAATTGGCGGTTTGCATGCGTTAGCTCCTTTTAAATTAGCCATATGAGCGGGTTATACCCGCTCCTTAAAAAACTGCCCCCAGTTTTCTAATGGCGGTTTTCAATATAAACGTAGGGCGAATAAGCGATAGCGCCATCCGCCTTGACGCCTCAAAGGTGCATGACGCTCACGCTTATGTACCCTACATTGTATTCCGTATTGAAAAAGTAGGGCTATGTAGGATAGTATTTAACGCGCGTTTCTACGCCGCTTAACCCACCTCTTTTAAGACTTTTAAAACCTCTTGCAAGGTTTTATCGGCATCACCAAACAACATGCGCGTATTTTCCAGTACAAATAACGGGTTGCCTACGCCGGCGTAACCGGATGCCATACTGCGTTTGAGTACGATGGTGGTTTCACCTTTCCAGCATTCTAAAACCGGCATACCCGCAATCGGGCTGTTAGGATCGTCTAACGCGGAGGGGTTGACAATATCATTGGCACCGATGACGATGGACACCTCTACTTTTGCAAAATCTTCATTCACCTCATCCATTTCAAACACAATGTCGTAGGGAACTTTGGCTTCGGCTAATAATACGTTCATGTGCCCCGGCATCCGTCCGGCGACGGGATGGATACCAAAACGCACGGTTTTCCCCTGTGCGCGTAACAGCTTGGTAATGTCATTAACGGTATGTTGCGCTTGTGCTACCGCCATACCGTAACCGGGGATAATCATAATGTTTTTAGCATCCAGCAACAGCTTGGCGGTATCGTTAGCGCTAATCGCAATAACATCGCCTGTTACTTCAGCGGCAGGGCCGTTAGCACCCGTACCAAAACCGCCCGCGATGACGCTGATAAAGTTCCGGTTCATGGCGCGGCACATAATGTAGCTCAAAATAGCGCCGCTGCTACCAACCAATGCGCCGGTAACGATTAATAAATCATTGCTGAGCATAAAGCCCGTTGCCGCCGCCGCCCAACCTGAATAACTGTTGAGCATCGAGACCACTACCGGCATATCCGCACCACCAATCGCCATAACCATATGCACACCAAACACCAGTGCAAGTAAGGTCATGACTAACAGCGGAAAAGTACCGCCGCCGCTTTCGGCTTGGTGTAAAAACATGCTGCCTAACCAGAGTGTCAGCAGCAGCAAGCCGAGGTTAAATAAATGCCGCCCCGGAAGGGTTAAGGGCTTGCCATCTATGCGGCCACTGAGTTTACCAAAGGCAATGACGGAGCCTGAAAAAGTCACCGCACCAATGAGAATGCCGATATAAATCTCGACTTCATGAATGGTTTTTTCAACCCCGGTGAGCGTTAAACTGGCGTCCATAAAATTGGCATAACCCACCAATACCGCAGCCATACCCACCAAGCTATGCATGATGGCGACCAGTTCCGGCATTTGCGTCATTTCAACTTTTAACGCGGCTTTTGTACCGATAAATCCACCGATGATCAACGCCATAATCAAGATGACGTAGGAATTGACTGCGCCGCTGAGAACGGTAGCAATAATGGCAATCGCCATACCCGCCATGCCGAAATAATTACCGCGCCGGGCGGTTTCCTGATTGCTTAAACCGCCTAAACTTAAAATGAACAGAATGGTGGCGGCAATGTAAGACATTGTGACTAAACCTTGAGACATATGCTTAACTCCCTTATTTTCTGAACATTTCTAACATGCGGCGTGTGACTAAAAAGCCACCGGCGATGTTGATAGAGGCGATCAGGATAGCTAATCCTGCGAGAAGACTGATGGTAATGCCGGGTGATGAAATCTGTACCAGCGCACCGATGACAATAATGCCGCTAATGGCATTGGTCACACTCATCAGTGGCGTGTGTAGCGATGCCGAGACATTCCAAATAACTTGATAACCGATGAAGCAGGCCAAGACAAACACCGTAAAATGCGACATGAATGACGCTGGCGCTACCGATCCAATACTGAATAAGGCAATGCCGCCCAGAATTAACGGCAGCAGTTGTTGTAATGGACTGCTTTTGGTGGTTTTCTTATGTGCATCGGCAGGTTTTGGCGCGGCCGCTTTTGCCGCGGGAGCGGCGGATAAAGTCGGTGCTGGCGGTGGCCAAGTGATTTTTCCGGCGTTAATCACGGTTGCGCCGCGAATGACGTCGTCGTCCATATTCACATTCAGCAAGCCATCTTTGTCGGGGCATAGCTCGGTGATGAGATGCCGAATATTGGTGGCGTAAAGCTGACTGGATTGGTTCGCCAAGCGGCTGGGTAAATTAGTGTAGCCAATAATAGTGACGCCGTGTTTAACCACTACGCTATCTTTTTCAGTCAGGGCGCAGTTGCCGCCTTGTTCTGCGGCAAGATCGACAATAACACTGCCGGGCTTCATGGATTTAACCATCTCTGCGGTGATTAACTCTGGCGCAGGTTTGCCAGGAATCAGCGCAGTGGTCACAATAATGTCCACCTCTAAGGCTTGTTTGGCAAACAAGGCCATTTCTGCGGCGATAAATTCAGGCGACATGGGTTTAGCGTAACCGCCGCTGCCTGAGCCTTCTTCGCTAAAGTTGAGCATTAAAAATTCGGCATCCATGCTTTCAATCTGTTCTTTAACTTCCGGGCGAGTATCAAACGCCCGGACAATAGCGCCCATACCTTTTGCCGTGCCAATTGCCGCTAAACCGGCCACGCCTGCGCCAATCACCAATACCTTAGCAGGGGGGATTTTTCCAGCGGCGGTAATTTGTCCGGTAAAAAAACGCCCGAAATGCTGGGCGGCTTCAATGATCGCGCGATAACCGGCAATATTCGCCATAGAGCTTAATGCATCCATTTTTTGCGCTCTGGACATACGCGGTACGCTGTCCATGGCTAAAACAGTGGCGTTTTTGGCGCTCAGTTTTTGCATTAAGTCGTCATTTTGTGCGGGCCAGATAAAGCTGATTAAGTGCTTATCCTTGGGCATTAAAACCAGTTCCTGTGCATTCGGGGCACGTACTTTGATGATAATGTCGGCTTTTTTCCATAATGCTTTCGCGGTACCGATCACCTCCACACCGACATCTTTATAAGCTTGGTCGGGTATATCTGCCGCCAGCCCTGCGCCGCTTTCAATCGCGACTGAAAAGCCGAGTTGTATTATTTTTTCCGCAGCGTCGGGTGTTGTCGCTACGCGTTTTTCACCCGCGTGACTTTCTTTCGGGATACCTATTTTCACAGTGCCTCCTTGGGGAGCAATTTGTGCAAGATAACGTTATTATTATTTTTGAATGTCACAGGCTTTAAAAAAAGCGCAGAAAAGTAAGCTGCCGCTGGTGTCTGTAACAGCTTGAGGATAGGGGATTGAAGGTGAACTTTCAATCTTTTTGTTCGGTGGCTTCAATGCGCCAGTGTTAATACGGTCTTTTGTAAAAAAAATAGCGGGTTAAGGTGTATGCCATACAGGACAAATCCGGGTGTAAAGCCGTAAAATGCATTGGACGACAGAACATCATCACTACAGCATTATTTATAAAAGGGGTTTACATGCAGCACGTTTTAATTATTCATGAGGTAGAGGCTTATCCTGTCTGGAAAGCTGTTTTTGATCAAGCGGCTGCTATTAGAAAAGAGGCGGGAGAAATCAGTTACCAATTACTGCGATACGACAGTGATGCGAATGCTATTGTGCATTTTTCGGCATGGTCATCTTTGGATAATGCCCGCCGCTTTTTCGAGTCTCCTGTGTTGGTCGATATTAGAATAAAAGCGGGTGTAAAAGCGCCGACGTTTATTTATTTGCAAGAGATAGAGCGAGGGGTGTTATAAACCATGTCGACGCCGCGTACTAAGCCGCTCTTATTTGCATCAGCAACAGTGTTGTTATTTCTGGTGCTATCAGGTATTCAGCCTTATGACCGCATGACGTGGGCGCTCGAAGTTTTCCCTATCGTCATCGCGCTACCCGTGCTTTGGATGACGTATCGGCGCTTTCCTCTGACGACGCTGCTGTATGTCTTTATATTCCTTCATACGCTGGTTTTAATGGTGGGTGGCGCGTATACCTATGCAAGAGTTCCACTGGGTTTTCAGCTTGCAGAGCTATTGGGTATGCATCGGAATCCGTACGACAAGATCGGGCACTTTTTTCAAGGTTTTGTGCCTGCGCTGGTTGCTCGTGAAATTTTGATTCGCGGCGAGTATGTACGTGGCCGCAAGATGTTGGCCTTTATCGTTATCTGTATTGTGCTTGCTATCAGTGCAACGTATGAGCTTATCGAATGGGGGGTTGCATTGGCGATGGGTCAGGATGCGGATGCATTTCTTGGCACACAAGGTGATCCGTGGGATACGCAATCCGACATGTGCTTCGCTCTTATCGGTGCTGTTGCGGCATTGTTGCTGTTGTCGAGAATTCATGATCGGCAGATGCAGTACATGAATAGCCATGACGCAGTATGCTAATACGCCAGAAGCAGCACATTGTGTTAAAGTAGCGGCTATGATTCAAGAAACGATTATCACTACTCAAAACAGCGCTGGCGTTGCGCACATTGCCCCTATGGGCATTCATGTTGAACACGCTAATGAAATTATCATCCTCCCTTTTAGACCGTCCACTACGTTAGATAATTTACTGGCTACGCAAACAGCCGTCATTAATTATTGTGATGACGTGCGTATATTTGCGGGCTGCTTAACGGGTAGGCGAGATTGGCCTTTACACGCGGCGGAAAAAATAACCGGGCAGGTCTTGCAAAATACCTTGGCGCACAGCGAGGTGGAGCTGGTTAGCATTGAAGAAGATGCGGTTCGTCCAAAACTCTTTTGCAAGATTGTGCATACGGTTAATCATCGTCCTTTTATGGGGTTTAACCGTGCGCAATTTGCAGTATTGGAAGCGGCAATACTGGTTAGTCGCTTGGATTGGCTCTCGCCTGAAAAAATTGCACTGGAAGTCGAGTATTGCCGCATTGGTCTTGAAAAAACCGCGGGCGAGCGTGAGTTGGAAGCGTGGGGCTGGTTAATGGCTGTTATCGCCGAAAAAACCTTGAGAAACGCACATGAGTAAATTATTAGCCAGTGTTAATAGTCTTGCCGAAGCGCAGCTGGTTTTAGCGATTGGCGTAGATATTATTGATTTAAAACAGCCTGAGCAAGGCGCGCTGGGGGCATTAGAGCTGCCCAGTGTGCGCGATATTGTGCGTGCAGTTTCAGGAAAATGTCCGGTGAGTGCGACGGTTGGCGACCTCCCTATGCAGCCTGAGCTGGTGTTTAATGCCGTACAAGCGATGAGTGAAACGGGTGTTGATTATATTAAAATTGGTTTTTTCCCCGGTGGTGATTGGCCTGCAACCATTGCGCAATTGCGTGAGGTGACGACACAGGGACAGGCGTTAATCGCGGTATTGTTTGCGGATACTCAGCCAGATATTGCCATAATAGCGCGATTAAAAACGGCCGGATTTGTTGGGGTGATGCTCGATACGCAAGATAAAAAACATGGTTCGCTAACGCAAATAATGTCTAAAACGGCGCTCACGGCATTTGTAGCGGCCGCCAAGCAATATAACCTGCTGTGTGGTCTGGCAGGTTCGCTTCGCGTCGACGATATAGCCGAACTGTTACCGCTTAATGCCGATTATCTGGGTTTTCGTGGCGCACTCTGCGAGCAGCAGCAACGCACAGCCAGTCTAAATCCAGCGGCTATTCAGGCGATTAAGCACGCCTTGCATCAGCCGTTATCAGCGGTTTAATGCATGTCTACTCCTGAACAACGGTTGTTGGCGCATCGTCAACGGTTACTGGCCTGTACCCAATGCCCTAATATGGTGGGGCCAGTCGTTTCTGGATTACCTATCCTGTCTGACATACTCTTAATTGGGCAAGCACCAGGCGACAAAGAAGGCCTGTACGCCAAACCCTTTGCTTGGACAGCGGGTAAAACCTTATTTAAGTGGTTCGAACAGATTGGCGTAGAGCAAGAAACTTTCCGGCAGCGTGTTTATATAGCGGCGGTCTGTCGTTGTTTTCCCGGTAAAAATCCCAAAGGCGGTGACAGGGTTCCCGATACTTTGGAAATCAGGAATTGCTCCGTGTGGCTAAACGAAGAGGTGGTGTTACTTAATCCTACCTTGATTCTACCCGTCGGTAAACTGGCTATCGCGCAGATACTTACGTTTAATAAGCTCAGTGAGGTTATTGGCAAAACCCACCGTACGATTTATCACGGGCATAGCGTCGATGTTATCCCGTTGCCACATCCCTCTGGCGCATCTACTTGGCATAGAACCGAACCTGGGTTGAGTCTGCTACACGCTGCCTTAGCAGAGATTGAGCAGCATCCGGCTTGGCAGGCGATTAAGTAAGCGCTTTATAGCTCATCTTCTTTGTCTCGACGGATTAGCGGATCAGCAGCGTTTTTAATAGTACATTGACTACGGGTATAAAATAATATGGATAAAATAAATAACTTAACGGGTGTTCGTGCATTTGCCGCGCTGTGGGTTTTGGTGTATCACATGCCACAAAACAGAGGTATTGGACAGTTTACTTGGGGAAGCTTTATTAATCATGGTTATTTGGGTGTTGATATATTTTTCGTGTTAAGCGGCTTTATTCTAACGCACGTCTACGCTGAACGTTTTCTAACGGATGGTATTAACCTAAAGCTTTATAAACAATTTATCATCAAACGTTTTGCCAGAATATACCCTTTACATCTATTTACTTTTAGTGTTTTTGTTGTTATTTGGGGTATTGGTAAATTTTTGAATTATACGTTTGGTGATCCCGCAGGTTTTTCGTTACAGGATGCAATTTATCACCTGCTACTGATGCACGGTTGGGGACTCAGTGATCACTTGAGCTGGAACCGCTTATCTTGGTCAATTAGTGCGGAATGGTTTGCATACTTGTTAGTTTTTCCTTTTGCGATTTATGTACTTTTGCGTGGTAACCTTAAAGTACTCGGCATCGCGGTGTTACTCTCTTGGATCATCGGTTTTGGTTATGCTTTTGACTACAGAGGGAATATTGGCCTAACGCATAACGCTATACCAAGAATTATTTTTGAATTTCTTGCGGGCGTACTGTGTAATCGACTCGCTAGGTTTCCGTTTATTAAACGACAAGGGGGAGGGTTATTTTGGTTAGGATTGCTAGGATTGATTATCATCACACAGGTTAATCCGCTATTTGAATTTTTTACCTTGCCCGCGATTGTTTGTCTTATTTTGGGGCTTAACAATGGCAGTGTTTTATCCGATAAACTGTTCGGTAATGCGGTAGCCATTTTTTTAGGTGAAACCTCTTTTTCACTATACATGACGCATCCCATTGTGAACATCGGCTTCAACCAAGTTATGCAGAGACTGGCTGCACACCCTACCCAATTGCAAGCTATTGCCCTAATGCTGGTTATGACGCTGATGTCTATTGCCTTTGCTGCAACTTGTTTTTATTTAATTGAGAAAAAAGGTCAAGTATTTGTGTTGAAAAAGTTAATGCCCGTAAACTAAAATGTCAGCAGAGTGATCGCCTTCGTTCTATTCGTCGTTATTGCAGATACTCAAAGAGTTTAATGACTTTTTTGACGCCCTGCATTTTTTGAATGACGCTTGCTGCCATGTCGGCTTCATCTTTATAGACTAAGCCCATAAGATAAACACTGCCATTTTCTGTAATAACGGTGATGTTTGCGCTGCTAAAGTTAGTGGGATGGTGGACTTTATCCAGTTCTGTTTTGATGCGGTTAGTCATGCGACTGTCATTACTTTGTGTTGATGCATGCGTTTCCGGCGCAATAACCATTTCATCCTGTACGCGTTTTACACCTTGAATGATACGTAGGTTATCGATGATCTGCTTATGGACTTTTTCGTCTAAGGTTTGGCCCGTCACCAGCAGTGTGCCATTATAAGCATTGACGTTCACATGGCTTTGATAGGGAATAATCGGGTCATTACTTAAATCTTCACGGGCTTTTATTTCAATTTGTTCATCGGTTAATGCCACTTGACCTTCACGGCGGTCATATATGTTCGGTAAGTTATCAAAATCACTGCCGTGATTGTTGATACTGCTACAGCCTGAGCTCAGTAGGATAGAGGATAAAACCAGCGTTAAACGGAGGCGCATACTTAATTTCCAAATAATTGATGATCGATAAGATCGCAAAGGCAATGGCTAATCAACAAATGCACTTCTTGAATTCTGGCCGTAGACAGTGAGGGTACGCGGATTTCGATGTCGCTTTCATAGAGTAAGGGAGCCAGAGATCCGCCTTCTTTGCCAGATAAAATAATACAGGTAATGTCTTTTTCATGGGCGGCGGTGACGGCCTTGATAATATTGTTTGAATGCCCGCTCGTGGTATAAGCCAGCAAAATATCACCGCTTTGTCCTAACGCGCGTAGCTGCTTGGCAAAAATGTCATCAAAATGGTAATCGTTGGCAATGGAGGTAATAGTTGCCATATCGGTACTTAAAGCGATGGCGGGTAGTGCAGGGCGTTCTCGTTCAAAACGATTGAGCATTTCCGATGAAAAGTGCTGCGCATCGCAAGCCGAACCACCATTGCCGCAGGTTAATACTTTTTTATCGTTCAGTAAGGCGGCAACAATTTTTTGTGCAGCAAATTCAATCAATTCAGCAAGCACATTCATAGAATCCTGCTTGGTTTGGATGCTGTCAGTAAAATTACTAATGATACGTTGTTGTAGGCTCATGTGAATTGTTTGAGATTGAAGGACTTAAGTTTGAAAGGCGTTTTGTATCCACTCAAGGCGATTATTACCTGAAATGGCAACGACATCAAAGCGAATTTGTTCACTGTGCGGGTTAGCCGCCAGATAGCAGTGGGTCGCGGCTATTATACGGGATTGTTTACGCGGCGTGATGCTTTCGAGCGCACTGCCATAGGTATCGGATTGTCGATAACGCACTTCGACAATAACCAGTGTCTGTTGCTCGCGCATAATCAAATCCAGCTCACCGTAGCGACAACGGTAATTACGCGCGATTTGGACTAAACCTTGCTCCAGAAGGTAGTCACAGGCATGTTGTTCGCTTTGTTCACCCTGCTGTAAATGTTTGGCTTTCGGTTTATTGGGCACGGTAGTGGGCAACAAAAACAGTAATAGACGTTGAAAGAAAGTCGTCGGTAATAGGCGGCGTTTTTTAATCACCTTGTAGTAGTTGCGGCAGGGCGTGGTTAAATTTGGCACACACTAACTGACGTTGGATACGATTTTCATCGGTTAGGCGTAATTTACCGGTAGCACCTTGATAAGGTGTTTTACCCAGTTGGCTTAAATGGGGGACTAGGTTGTAAGCATCAATGCCCATCGCGACGAGGCGCATGTAAACTTCAGGAAACGGTTTCCAAGTAGTCGCCAATGCTTCTTGGCTTAAGTTACCGGGATACGCGGCTTTAAACACCCACGGCACATCACAGAAAGTAATAGCATTTAAGTCGTTGGTCGTTGTGCTATCAATACCCGTGTAAATTTGGGGGGTCGCATAAATGGGGATATTATGCGTTTTTGATAAGGCTTGTAATTGCGCTTGGATGGCCTTGGCGTTTTGCGGATAAGCGGTAATAAACAGTGCATCGACATCTTGCCGTTTTCTGGGGGTGAATTGTAACGTTGGCATAAAGCGCTTTAGCTGCGTATAGCGTTTTTCGCTTTCAGTAATATTGAGTAATTCTTTCAGCATGGGGGTGTAGTTAGTGTTATCTGGACTGTATTGTTTGGCTTTTAGCAAGGTACCGCCGTTTTTTTGCAAAGCTATTTTAAAATAGCTTTGCATCCGATCACCTAGCTCCGTTTTTGGGATGAGTACCAGCGCTTTTTTGTGTCCGTCTTTGACGGCTTGATGCGTAATTTGCTCGGCTTCATCAATCGGGCTTAAGGCAAATTGATAAAGATTTGCTTTGTTGAGGCCTGGGATATGGTTTAATGTAAGAACAGGAATATCTAAGGTGTTAACCTTTGCTAATTGTTCAACCTGCTCTTTATTTAACGGACCGATAATAAGACCTGCGCCCTCGTTAACCGCTTTATGATACAAGGTTAACGGGTCAGTGATTGCGCTGTCATAAAAATGCACCGTAGGAACAGTGCCCGTTTGTTTAGTTTGCTTGTAAGCGGCCATAAAACCGGCTTTAACGGCTTTCGCTGCCAATACATACTCACCGGATTCCGGTAAAAAAACCGCAATTGTCGTGGGTGTTTTTTGACGATTAAGTAAATAAGTGGCTAAAAAATCACCGTTAGCAGAATGTTTGGGGAAATGTGTTTGCCATTGTGTGAGATTGGCATCCGTATTTGTTAGCTGCGGAGATAGCTTGAAAAGTTTGGCCAGCGCCATCCAGCCACTTAACTCATCTGATTCAGATGTTTGTAATGCTTGCACAGGCAATAAGCGTAATCCGTCAAGAATAGCGGTTTTATTGTCGAGTTGTTGACGCGCATCGGTTAGTAATGGTTGCAGTGCCACTCTGGCTTTAGCACTCTCCAGTGTTTTTCCGGTGAGTGTATAAACCGTAGCGCGAGAACGGAAATAGGTGGCTTTGTCGGTGGCGGCTAGTAAGGTTGGTTGAATCAGTAGCAGATGTTTGAGCGCTTGTGGCGTTTCCGAAAGCCCTAGACTGACCTGGGTTTGCAGTAGGTGCAATGTCGACAAATCAGCGGGCGATAAACCGCTTGTATCAATGGTATCGGCATAAATTTTGGCATCACTGAGATTATTTGCTTGGATCAGTGCGGATGCTGCATTGAGTTGTTGTTGATTTTGTAAGACCGTTCTGTCTTGCTCTGAGATGTTTTCAGCCTGATAAGCCTGATTCTGATAAGCATCTTGGCTGGTTTTAAGAGTTGCGCAACCAGTGAGTGCGAGGGTGCAAGCAGCGATAAAAATAGGATTAAGACGACTCATGTAAGGTTTACCTTTAAAAAAACAGTTATTTATGACAGAGGAATGCATGGCAAATCAGTACGGCAAATTATACGTGGTTGCTACACCAATAGGTAATTTAGCAGATTTTAGTTTTAGAGCGGTTGATATTTTAAAGCAGGTTGATTGTATCGCTGCTGAAGATACGCGGCATGTGCGGCTATTATTACAGCATTATGGCATTACCAACAAGCTACTTGCCTTGCACCAACATAATGAAGAGCATGCAGCGCTTGGGTTGCTGGAGAAATTACAGCAAGGTTTATCGATTGCATTGGTATCCGATGCCGGAACGCCTTTACTCAGTGATCCGGGGATGCCCCTAGTCAAACTCGTAAAAAATGCAGGTATCGAGGTATCACCTATTCCTGGCGCGTGTGCCTTAATTGCGGCTTTATCGGTGGCAGGATTACCGCTGAGTCGCTTTGAGTTTGAAGGGTTTTTAGCACGAACCTCTTCGCAGCGTAAAGCTTTTTTTAATACTAAAATAAACTGCCCAAGCACATGGGTTTTTTATGAGGCCAGCCATCGAATTCAAGCAACGTTGCAGGACATGGTCGAGGTTTTTCCACCTGATCGGGAAGTGGTCATTGCCCGTGAAATAACCAAATTATACGAAACAATTGTTAAAACCACCGTGGTGGACGCGCTGGCTTTAGTCACAAACGATCCTAATATGCGCAAAGGTGAATTTGTGGTCATTGTTGCAGGGGCGGTGATTGAAAAACATGTGCAGGAGCTAACTGATGAGCAGCAGCGAATTTTGCAGGTGTTACTACGCGAATGTTCAACTAAAACAGCCGTCGCGTTGGCTGTTGATATTACTGGGGCTCGGAAAAAAGCGCTGTATCAGGCGGCTTTAGCCAGTGGTTTTGGCGCACCCGATGAAGAGGCACTATAACAATTAAGCCATTACCTGCATCAAGGCTTTGTTTAGCATGGCGGCATCTGTTATATTCTTGCGTAGGGAATAGGGGAGTAGAGTGATGGATAATAATAAAAACAATTTTAGAAAAGGTCGGGGAAGATATGAGTGAAATAATATTTATTTTAGTAGTCGTTTTTGTAGCGTATGTGGCGTATACCGTAATAACCGATAAAAATGGCGCACCTCAGACAACACATCTGAGTGCTGATGCAAGTTCTGCTGAAGCGGTTGTCGATGAAGCGGTAGTGGTTGATGATGCCATTCAAGCTGCTATAAACCTAAACATTGGGGATGAGCTAAAAAACCCAGCAACAGGTGAAGTGTCAAAAATACCCAATAATTATCGTTTTGGAAAGCGCTGGATTAAAGAAGCGTTAGTGGTAGAAGGGTTGTTGGATAAAGTTTATAAAAACAATGAACTGAATGATATGATCAATGCTAAAGCACAAACGGCCATGGCAACACTTGCCACCATGGATAAATACAAAGCGTAGTCATTTGGTACACCGTACAAAGAAAAGCAGTTATCTTTTTACGTTGTACCGACCGCTACTCCATACCCAGTTTTTTAAGACGGTAGCGTAAAGAACGAAACGATAACCCCAGTTGTTTTGCGGCGGCGGTTTTATTCCAACGGGCTTCTTCCAGTGCTTTTTGTAAAGCGTTACGCTCGATTGACTCAAGAAAATCTTCCAGAGAATTTTTATCGGGATTAAACCCCGTGTTTTCCTGATTGAGTTGATGGGTCGTTACTGATGGCGGAGTATCGCTAGGGAGGCTATGTTTCTCATCATTATTATTGAGGGTTAAGCTTAAGCCCAGATCCTCTTGATTAATAATATCGCCTTCAAACAGCGCTAATGCACGCTCCAGAATATTCTCCAGCTCTCGTACATTACCCGGAAAATAATAGTGTTGCAGCGTAAATGCAGCTGCCGCAGACAAGGTTGGTTTTTTGATGCCGTTAGCCTTGCTGAGTGAGCTTAAAATATGTTCCACTAATTGCGGAATATCGCCGCTGCGACTTCTTAGGGGGGGAATGCTCAGCTCAATGACATTAATGCGGTAGAATAAATCTTGCCTGAATTCACCCGCCTGCACCATGTCACCTAAATTTTTATGCGTGGCGCTTAATAAGCGGATATTTACGGCAATTTCTTTCTGCTCGCCAATGGGACGTACTTTCTTTTCTTGAATAGCGCGTAATAATTTTACTTGCAAGGCGGCGGGTAAGTCGGCGACCTCATCTAAAAATAATGTCCCTCCTTCAGCGGCTTGAAACAGGCCTATTTTATCGACAGTCGCGCCAGTGAAGCTGCCTTTTTTATGCCCGAAAAACTCACTTTCCATCAGTTCGAGCGGAATAGCGCCACAGTTAACGGCAATAAACGGCTGATCTGCACGCGGACTATTTTGGTGAATGAGCTTGGCGACCAGTTCTTTACCGGAACCTGATTCACCACTGATATAAACTGGCGCTTGACTTAAGGATACCTTGGCAATTTTACTCCGCACTTCACACATCAATAGCGAGTCACCCAGCAACGTATTGCGTGAACGGCGCTCTGGTGGATGGCTGGCAGAGGTCAGTCTTAACGCATTTTGCACCAATTGGCGTAATAAGCCGAGATCAACCGGTTTCGATACAAAGTCAAACGCGCCTTTCTTCATGGCACGAATAGCAATATCCATACTGCCGTAAGCGGTAATCACGACGACGGGTATCGGAAACTCAGTTTTTTGCATGTAGTCGAGTAATTCTAAGCCATCACCATCCGGTAAATTCATATCGGTTAAGCATAAATTAAAGCGATGTGTTTGTAACAGCGCTTTAGCCTCCCCAATTGTGGCGGCACACAACGACTTAATCTGCATGCGCTGTAGCGTCATCTCCAAGAGCTCTCTGATATCAGCTTCGTCATCGACAATCAGCGTAAAAGATTCGTTCATAAGTTCAATTTATAGGTTGTTCTGCATCGCTTAAGCATAGCCTAAAATTATTAAACTGCTTCTCTTGGATAGTATGGTAGGTTAGTTTTGCTTGATTTAGCTCCGCTAATTCTCTTGAAATATACAAGCCTAAGCCAGTACCAGTCGCCGACGTGGTAAAAAAAGGTTCAAACAGGTGTTCCAAGTTTTCAGCGCTGATACTGACACCATTGTCGATAACATTAATGTATACCCCCTGCGCAGTACGCTCAGTTGTTAAGGTAAGATGTGATGTTGTCAGGGCGTTATGTTTTAACGCATTTAAGCAGAGATTATCCATAATTTGCTGTAAATGCTCAGGATCTATTAAGGCATGCAATGTTTTGCTACTGAGGTTTAACGTAAACTGTTCAGGATTGGCGTGCTGAAACAGAATGAAATTGTGTAAATAATCGCTGATCCATTGGTTTACGTTTATTGTTTGGCGCTGAGATGTTCGGCGGCGGGATAATTGCAGGATTTCCTCAATAATGCCATTCATGCGCTGTGAATGGGATTGAATGATTTGCGTTAGACGGACATCTTGCTCTGTTAAAGTAGGGCATTCAGCTAGCAGTTGCGCGGCGTGACTGATGGCGCCCAGCGGATTGCGTATTTCATGCGCTATACTGGCGGTTAAACGCCCTAAAGAGGCCAGCTTGCTTTGTTGCAGGCGTTGATTATACAGCGCAATATCTTCCAACATAATCATGTGTAACATTTCTTGATGTGTTGGCAATAGGGAAAATCGGCAATAAATTTGTATCTGCTCCGGTAATGCTAAAAGAGTAATATTGTTATCAATATTTGCCAGCCAGCGCTGGAAGGCGTCGGCTAAAACAATGGAAATGTCACTTAATTGCTTCGGTGCTGTACTCATGCTTAATAAGCGCACCGCCGTTTGGTTAGACATCTGTATGTTTTGATAATGATCGACGATGATAATGCCGGATTGCAAATGTTGAATAATGGATTGATTTAATTCTTCCAGTTTAAGAATGGTTTGTTTGTGTTGCTGTGCAATAAGCTGACTTTGCTCCGAGCGTTGCGCCAAAATATACGCCAAGAACGCCGTGGTAAAAAAAGCGGCTCCCAGCGTTCCCGCTTCGGTATAACTACTGTTATTAAAGGCGTGCTTCTGAATCGCGTACGTTTGCTCTGCTAAGATTGCCATGCTGGCGATTGCCGCAAACAACATGGCACAGTGACCACCGATGAGAATGCCGCCAAAAGTAATACTGATCACCAGTAAAATACCAATGCCGCTGGCAATGCCGCCGCCTGCGTGCATGATTAAGGTAATAGCGGCTATATCGGTAAAGATAAGCAACTGTGCTTGCGGTGTGTAGGGTATAAAACGCGTAAAAATTCCAAGACCAGCGAGCAGTGTGAGGCAAAAATAGGCTAGGCTGGTTATTTTAAAGAGGGGCGGATTTAAATAATCTAGCGGTGATGGATCTAACGGAAAATAGACTAACAGCAATAGTGCGCTGCTGAGTAATATGCGATACAAAAAAAAGACTTTTAAGAGTTTCCATGCCTCATTGGACGGGATACCATAGCCCTTTGAGAGAGGACACGGGTAAATAATGCTGGTTTTAGCGAGAGGCTGTGACATAGCGGTAGCGTTAAATTTTCTGGACTGTTGATAACTAATCATAGCATTGCTTAAACGATCATGTTACGTTTGTCTAAAAGTGTTGTTTGAAAATAAGCGTATTGATGCATAAACTTAAAGCGAGTTCTTGATTTTTTTGTTATCCGTGTAGAAAATAAAAAAGTAATTATCAGCGACCTAATTCTTTGTTTAGGTTGAATGGTGTAAACGTGACAGTCATTATAGAGGCCAAGGTTAATGAATATCCATGAGTATCAGGCAAAACAGTTATTTAAAGCGTACGGCATACCGACGCCTAAGAGTGACGTTATTAGTCAAATAGGGGAGATTACGGCCATATTGCCACGTCTGGGCGGCGATCAATGGGTAGTCAAAGCGCAAGTACATGCGGGCGGACGTGGTAAGGCGGGTGGCGTTAAAGTGGCTAATACTGCGGCTGAAACCACTGCGTTTGCCGCTGCGATGCTAGGTACCCGACTACACACCCATCAAACCGATGCTGCAGGCTTGCCTGTTGAAAAAGTATTGATCGAACAGGTTACGGCCATTAAACGTGAATTTTATCTCAGCCTGCTGCTTGATCGTAGCCGCTCACAATTGATTTTCATAGCCTCTTTGGCAGGCGGCATGGATATTGAGCAAGTTGCCGCAGACACGCCGGAACAACTGCTAACCATTGCCATTAATCCAACCTTAGGCTTGCAAGCGTATCAATGCCGTGATGTGGGTTTTGCTTTTGGCTTAACTACCGCTCAAATCGGAATATTAACCACGGTTATGCAAGGCATGTATCGCTTATTTGTAGAAAAAGATGCCAGCCAGATTGAAATTAATCCATTGGTTGAAACGG
>JAPLRW010000131.1 GCA_026398935.1 Methylococcales bacterium | reverse complement strand
TCTCGCGTTATTTACAAGCGGTGTTGCGCAAGCGCTGACATCCAGTAATCACGTTAACGCGACTGAACAGCCGGTACTTTCCAGCATTCAGGTACAAAAAGACACCTTGATTGTAGGTAGCGAGCAAGACTATCCACCTTTTGCTGTAGGAATGACCGATGCCACTGCGGATGGCTTTACCGTTGATCTCTGGAAAGCCGTCGCTACAGAAGCAGGCTTGAACTACAGCATTCGCGTGCGGCCTTTTCATGAGATTCTTCAGGAATTTAAAGCGGGTAAGATCGATGTACTGATTAATCTTGCACAATCTGAAGAGCGCCGTCACTTTGCGGATTTCACCGTACCTCATGTCATCATTCACGGTGCGATCTTTGTGCGCAAGGGCGAATCACAGATTCGTTCGGAAGACGATTTTGTAGGAAAATCTATTATCGTGCTTAAAGCTGACTTAGCATACGACTATGCCGTATCAAGAGGATGGGAGAAGCAACTAGTACTGGTATATACCGCGGAACAAGGCTTGCGCTTGTTAGCATCCGGTAAGTACGATGCTATGCTGCTAAGCAAACTGGCTGGAATGCAGACTTTACAGGCGCTTAAGATTGCTAATGTTAGGGCATTGGATGTGAAAGCGGGTTTCACACAAAAATTCTCGTTTGCTGTTCAGAAGGGGAATGCCGATCTGTTGGCTAAGATTAATGAAGGACTGGCGTTAACCAAACCCAGCGGAACTTTCGATCTACTCTATGAAAAGTGGTTTCGGCCATATGAAGAAAAACAAGTAACGTTTTGGGAGGCGTTGTGGTATTTAGTGCCCATTGCTTTGATTCTGATGGGCTTCTCTGCCTATGAATTCTATAACCGTCGGATAGAACACCAACGGGCTGCCGCGCAACTGGCGCTATCGGCACGAGTATTCAAAGAAGCTCGCGAAGCCATCATGATTACTGATGCTGATGGAATCATGATCGACGTCAACCCTACCTTCTGCGAGATCACAGGCTATAGTAGGGATGAGGCTATCGGACAAAATCCACGCCTACTCAATTCCGGTAAACATGCGCCTGAATTCTTCACTACGATGTGGTCGGATCTGAAGGAGCATGGCTACTGGCAAAACGAAATGTGGAACCGTAGGAAAAACGGTGAACTCTACGCCGAACAGATCACTATATCCACCCTACGTGATGAGCATGGCAAGGTTATTCACTACGTCGGGCTATTTTCAGACATCAGTGAACGAAAGAAATTTGATCTTATGCTCGCCGATAACGAACAGCATCTTTCAACCTTGATTTCAGCAACGCCTGTTGGGATATTTGAAACAGACCCAGATGGCAAATGCACGTATGTGAATGAGCGCTGGTCAAAAATCACTGGATTGTCGCTTCAAGCGGCAAAAGAGAATGGCTGGGTTACGGCATTGTATCCAGAGGACAAAGAAAACGTCTCCGCAGAATGGATTGCTTCAGTCGCAGAAAAACGCGCCTTCCATCTGGAGTATCGCTTCCAGCGACAAGATGGACAGATTTCTTGGGTATTGGGGCAAGCCTGCGAATATCGCTCAATAACAGGTGAATTACTAGGCTATATTGGGAGCATCACCGACATCACCGCGCACAAGCAGGCCGAGGAATCATTACAGATGATGCGCTTCTGTGTGGATCATGCAAACGATAGCATTTTTTGGATCAGTCGCGAGGGGAATATTCTCTATGTAAACAATGCCGCCTGTGAGGAGCGCGGTTATTCCAACGAGGAAATGCGAGGCATGTGCATTTTTGATCTAGATCCGGATTACCCGTCCGGCGTCTGGGGTACGCACTTTGAAGACCTCAAACAACGCGGTGCTATCACACTCAAGACCCGGCATCGTACTAAGAACGGTGTTGTGTATCCTATCGAAGTCAACGCCAATTACGTCAACATTGGTGGGCATGAGTTCAATTTTTGCTTCCTTCGCAACATTACCGCTCGCAATCTCATGGAAGAGGAATTAACAATCCGTGAGAAAAAATTCCGTTCAATTATTGAGATTTCCCCCGTGCCGATGGCATTAAATAATGAACGCATGGATATTACTTATCTAAATCCCGCGTTTATTAAAACATTTGGTTATAGCACAGAGGATATTTCTAACGTAGCAGACTGGTGGTTGAAAGCCTACCCTGATCCTGATTATCGGCATTGGGTAAAGACTACATGGCAAGCGACACTTGAACAAGCCGAACGTGAACATACGCCATTTTCACCGATGGAGATTACTATTTGCACTAAAGAAGGTGCATTTAAAACCGTGATAGTGAGCGCATCAATGATTGCGGGTTCCAATGATCATTTGGTCGTGCTATTTGACATCACTGACCGAAAAGCCAATGAAAATCAGCTACGCAAACTCTCATTGGCGCTAGAACAAAGCCCGGAAAGCATCATCATTACGGACATCAATGCGGACATCGAATATGTAAACGACACTTTCGTTCGCTTAACCGGCTACCCGCGCGAGGAGATTATCGGCAAATCCCCGCGTTTTCTGCAATCCGGTACAACACCACCAAGCACCTACGAGGCATTATGGATCACACTGAGGCAAGGGCAGGTTTGGAAAGGCATACTCCACAATCGCTGCAAGGATGGCAGTGAGCTGATTCAATCCGCCATTATCTCACCGCTACGTCAGGCAGATGGGCGTATTACCCACTTCGTGGCCGTACAAGAAGACGTTACCGAGAAAATCCACAACAACGCAGAACTTGAGCGTTATCGGCATCATCTCGAAGAACTGGTCGAGACGCGCACCATCGAACTGAACAACGCCCTACAGCAAGCCGATGCCGCCAATCAGGCCAAAAGTGCCTTTTTAGCCAATATGAGCCACGAGATTCGTACGCCCATGAACGCCATCATTGGCATGAACCATTTACTACGCCGTGCCGGAGCGACCCCTGACCAAGTCGAGCGATTGGACAAGATTGATAATGCCAGTCAGCATTTATTGGCCATCATCAACGACATTCTTGATTTGTCCAAAATTGAAGCGGGCAAGTTGCAACTGGAAAATACCAATTTCCACCTGTCGGCGGTGCTGGATAATGTGGCCTCTCTCATTGGTGCTTCAGCGCAACATAAAGGTATCAGCATTAGCATAGATACCGATTCTGTGCCGTTATGGTTACGCGGCGACCCCACACGGCTGCGGCAAGCCTTGCTTAACTATGCGGGTAATGCCGTTAAGTTTACCGAGTCAGGCAATATTGCCTTATCCGCGACCTTACTGGAAGATAGAGGGGGTGCATTATTCGTGCGCTTCGAGGTCACGGACACTGGCATGGGTGTTAGCCCTAACCAGCAAGCGTATTTGTTTCAGGCTTTCGAGCAGGCAGATAGCTCAACCACCCGTAAGCACGGTGGTACAGGACTAGGACTCACTATTACCCGCCGTCTGGCGCAACTCATGGGTGGCGAGGTCGGCGTTGACAGTGTCCTAGGCATAGGCAGTACCTTCTGGTTCACCGCCTACCTACAGCACGGTGTCGGCATCATGCCCACCAAGACGGCGACACTCACTGAGTCTGCAGAAACACAGTTACGCGAACAACACAGCCGCGCGCGCATCCTGTTGGCGGAAGACAATGCCATCAACCGCGAAGTCGCATTGGAATTACTGTACGCGGTGGGTCTGACTGTAGACACTGCTATCGATGGCCTAGACGCTATAGAGAAAGTAAAAAACCAGACCTACGAGCTGATTCTGATGGATATGCAAATGCCCAACATGGACGGTTTAGAAGCTACCGTTGTCATCCGTACTATTGCTGGCAGGGAGGCTATACCCATCGTTGCCATGACGGCAAACGCCTTCGATGAGGATCGCCGCGCCTGTGAAGCGGCGGGGATGAACGACTTTGTTGCCAAGCCGGTAGAGCCTAAACTGCTCTATGCTGCCCTATTAAAATGGCTGCCAGTCAGGCTAACGGATAAATCCAATGAAACCCGTGCTAAAAACACCGATAACACGCCAGTCTTGCCGCCCTTAATAAACACACAAGAAACGACCACGGAAGCTACCTTATCCCGCCTAGCCAGCCTAGCAGGATTTGATGTTACACGCGGCCTTGCCGTATTGCCCAATAATGCCGAAAAATACCTGAATCTGTTAGGCCGTTTTGTCGAAGCACACGCTAACGATATGACGCTACTGGAAAATAGCCTTATCGATGGCGACTATGTTACCGCCAAACGCTTCGCGCATACCCTCAAAGGCACAGGCGCAATGCTGGGCGCTACTCACTTATCAGAAATGGCTACGCAGCTCGACAATCGGTTTCGAATGGGTACAGTAGATAGTGTTCATATTGACGACATCCGCCTTGAGATGGACGCTGTCAATCTTGCCTTTATTACTTTAACTAACGCGTTGCACACCGAGTCAACAGCCGTCTAGGCAATAGATGAGCATCAACAGCCTCGTCAACTGCTACAAAGTTAACGTATACAATAGCGCGTTTTTTCATAATGAGAATTACTGGGACGGGGCGCTATTTTTTGTAAGCACAATTCAAAGTGTTATACTTTGAACCTTCAGCGTAATACTGGTGAATCAGCTAGTTGTTGCTGAAAAGGCGGCTCGCAACAGGCGTAATCAGTATAAATGCCCATTGTCAGTCATCTTGATAAAATCATCTTTCAGCAAGCGCAGGAGTAGTTAATCAGCGCGGTATGTTAGGTGGTGTATTTTGTACGGGTCACTTAGAGGCATTTGAACTATTTCAGGCTCGCCTAGTCTAGGCGGATGTAGACTAAAAGGTAAATGGGTAGGTCAACAGACGCCACTTTATTAGATAGTCTTAATATTCAATCAGTGTATGTTTTAGCTGTAATGGTATGATGTACTCTCGCCCTTTTTTATAATAATTAGATTTTTACGAGGATTGATAATGAAAAAATTAAATAAAGCGCCGTTAATTGCTGCCATTAGTACTGCAATCGCCACCAGTTTTGCAGCCGGTGCTGTTCATGCCGATGCCAATCCTTTCGCGATCAGCGAAATGGCGCAAGGTTATATGCAAGTTGCTGGCATTGTTCCTGCAGAAGGCGCGGCTCCTGCTAAAGCTAAAACGGCAGAAATGTCTTGCGGCGCAAGCATGAATAAAGCCGCTGACGAAACTAAAAAAACCGAAGGTAGCTGCGGCGAAGCTAAATGCGGCGCTATGATGAAAGACGGCAAGATGAAAGAAGGCATGGAAAAAACTTGCGGCGCTATGATGAAAGGCAAAGAAGGCGCTTGTGGCGCAATGGGCGATGATAAAGGCGCAGCGGCAGAAGCACCAAAAGCAGCTCCAGCAGATGCAAAAGCAGGTGAAGCAGCCTGTGGCGCAGCGATGAAAGGCGGCGAAGCGGCTTGTGGAGCTATGATGAAGAACGGTGCAGAAGGTATGAAAGCTAAAGACATGGAAGCGGCTTGTGGCGCAAAAATGGCTCCAGCAAAATAAAACGCCGTTTACTAAGCAGGGTTACGCGGTAACCCTGCTGTAAAGACAGCCGAAGGCGGATTTAATATCCGCCTTTTTGTTGATTACTTTCTTGTCATTGTTTCTCATAAGGTGTTCACATGGACACAATTCTAAATACGGTCAGCGGAGCAGGCCTGGGCTTGCGCCGTTCGTTTTTATCTGAAGCGCTCAATACGCCCCTGCAAGCCGTCGATTTTTATGAAGTCGCGCCCGAAAACTGGATGACCATTGGCGGTAAACTCGGCAAACAGTTTCGCGCCATGACCGAACGCTATGCGTTTATCTGTCATGGACTCTCGTTATCCATCGGCAGCACCGATCCGTTGGATGAAGACTTTATTCGTGCGCTTAAACAATTTATGGCTACGCATGGTATTAAATTCTATAGCGAGCATTTAAGTTATTGCAGCCATCAGGGGCATTTGTACGACCTCATGCCCATTCCTTTTACGAGTGACGCCGTTAAGCACGTTGCCGCCAGAATTCGGCGGGTGCAGGATATTCTTGAACAGCGCATCGCCATCGAAAATGTATCGTATTACGCCGCACCGGGGCAAGAAATGGCGGAGATTGATTTTTTTAATGCGGTTATTACCGAAGCCGACTGTGACGTATTACTGGATATTAATAATATTATCGTGAATAGCGTTAACCATGGTTATGATGCGGATACTTTTCTACGGGCAATGCCTGCCGCGCGCATTGCATACGCGCACATTGCAGGGCATTATGTTCAGGCGGACGATTTTTTAATCGATACGCACGGTGCGCCAGTGATTGATCCGGTTTGGGCATTATTAGGAAAAGCCTATGATTACTTTGGCGTTTTCCCCACGCTTTTAGAACGCGATTTTAATATTCCACCTGTAGCAGAATTATTACAGGAAGTGAGCACCATCAAAAGCATTCAACACGCGTGGAAACCCCAGTATGAACAGCAATCCGCTTAGTTTTAAACAACAACAGGCGCGCTTTACCGCCTATATTAAAGACCCTTTACATGCGCCGATACCGCCGGACGTTAAGCCCGAACGCATGAAAATGTATGCCGAACTGATCTTTAATAACGTGGACAGTTTTTTAAGCAGCAACTTCCCGGTGTTAAAAAAAATAGTCGGCGAAGCGCAATGGTTGCAATTAGTTCGAGACTTCTTTAGTCAGCACGCCAGCAAAACACCTTACTTTGCTGATATTCCGCAGGAATTTTTAGCGTATTTACAGGATGAGCGGACGAATGCAGATGATTACCCGTTTTTATTGGAATTGGCGCATTATGAATGGGTAGAAATGGCTTTATCCATTGCCCAGGAAGAGCTGGTTATTAATACCCACCTAGAAGACTTGCCGAACAAATGCATTCAATTATCCCCGTTAGCGTGGGTACTGGCGTATCAATACCCAGTACAGTGCATTTCACCGGCATTTTTACCGGACGTAGCACCCGCACATCCCACGTTTTTAATCGTGTACCGTAATCAAGATGATGACATCAAGTTCATAACGATAAACCCCATCACCTACAGGCTACTGCAGCTTATTCAAGAAAACAGTGGATTGCTCACGCAAGACTATGTACAGCAGATCATTGCAGAACTGCAGCCTGCTAATACTGAGACAGTGTCTGCTGGCGGCTTACAGACCCTGCAAGAATTAGCCGAAAAAAACATCATCACCGTTACATCCCATGCTAACTGAAAAGCGGGACGGGCAGGGCGATTAAGCGCCCTGCCTGTATCGCTTGAGGCTTTTTAGCTACCTTATTGTGGCTTTGAAAAATTAGGCCCATTAGGGTGCGTTTTTTGTTGCAAGCAATGGTAAGCGGCGTTTTCATATTTAATTCTTAACGATTGCGCGTCTTCATGCTCGGTAAGAAATT
This sequence comes from Methylococcales bacterium, assembly GCA_026398935.1. Lineage (GTDB taxonomy): Bacteria > Pseudomonadota > Gammaproteobacteria > Methylococcales > Methylomonadaceae > SXIZ01. Next base: position 1,305 of record JAPLRW010000131.1, on the reverse strand, counting down.
TTTCAGCTTCAATAGCCGTTAAATCTTTCATCATATACGTAGCAATACATCGACAAGGCTCAGTAAAGCGGACTTTTGCCTCTTCTGGATCAACGGCATTCTTTGCTTCTCTCGCGATACATTGGCTTTCAAAATCATGCTCAAATTTTTGCTTCTCCTCATCCGTAACTTTAACATTCAACAGCTCATGACTGATGGTTTCCTCTTTAGCGGCAGTCTTTTTATCGTTATCATCTGAACAGCCCGTAAGAGCTAACATAGCCGCTAGACTAAGCAAGCCAGCAAACACAGTCGTTTTAATCAATGGGAATTTTTTCATAAGTGTAATGGAGTACATTAAAGGGTTGTAACACGTTGAAGGTCATTATTATCAAATGCACAGGTGTTTTTGTCAGCATTCATAGAACCTTAAAACGGCGTGGAAAGGCGCGACCATTCTGAGCCGCAAATCCGTCGATCAATTTCAAGCGTATAACGCCAACGTCACCCGTTGACTAGCCTCCGCTTTGTCGCCACTTTATCACTGTGCGCAGCCAATTTAAAGGTGAATAATAAAATTAACGCCATGGCATCCATTGCAATTTATGGCAAAAAAATAACCCAAACCATACAAAATAACGGGGCGACCAAGCCTGACAGCAACACTTTTCATGCCTTCTTTTCAGGCAGCATCTGTCCTGTTTTTACTCACCCGCCAGCCTTTAAAAGGGCTGAATGGGTATGTTCAAATTTACACCCCCCTGCACTTTACGCAGGGGGCATGATATAAATTTCAGTATCACTTCATTTTTCTAGGCTCATCAAGGGCTTTTTCTTTTATACTTAGCGGCTAACCTCACTAGGAGTAATTATGAACAAACCCTTTATTCTACACATGCTCACCACTGCAAAAAACGTAAGCCCTTTTGATGTCAATATGGCCATGGATGCCGGGTGGGTTTCAGCTATTCCTTATATTAATGTTGAGCCGAGTGAGATTCGAGGCTTAGTGCAAGACGTTATTTTTTCACGTAGCCCTAAAGGCTTGCAAAAAACCGGTATTTTTATTGGTGGACGTGATGCCAAGCAAGCACTGGATATGCTAAAAACTTCTAAAAATTCCATGGTTCCGCCTTTTGAAGTGTCAGTTTTTGCTGACCCTAGCGGCGCATTTACAACCGCGGCAGGCATGGTTGCAGCAGTAGAACGGGAATTAGCGACAAAATTTAATACCACACTAGAGGGAAAAAACGTGTTGGCATTAGGTGGTACAGGGCCTGTTGGGCAAATTGCGGCGGTTATCGCGGCACAAGCGGGTGCTAATGT
>JAPLRW010000301.1 GCA_026398935.1 Methylococcales bacterium | reverse complement strand
GTTAGGGGTTTTTATTGCTGGTTTCCATGGAATGCACTCTTGAGATATACTAAATTGAAAAGTAGTTTAGTGTAAATAAAATCAATTGCTTATGCTATAGTTTTATTTAACAAAGTAGAATTAATGGCACTATTGTTGATGGCACGGTAGTGAGCACGGTGTCAGTCAATACCATTTCGACCGCGATTGTTACCGCCGCACAAGTCAGCAGCGCAACATCGACAAACAAACTATCGGTCAATACGCCCGTTGTCACCAATAGCACTGGCGAGGTGATTCTACAACTCTCTATTCCAGAGCACATTGGCTTCACGGCAGAAGATCAAGGCAATTCTGGACAGCATCTTACATTACGTGAGCGATTAATGATGGCATCTGAGCCAAATATTGATCATTTAACGGCGTTTAATACTGTTGTGCAACAAGGTATTGATAAATATGTACCCACTGTTGTTGATGAAGACCAGGTAACGGTACGTACCATTGTCTTTAATCAGGATAATACGACAGTGTCTAGCGAGCCCATTGTTGTTAAAGGAACTACTGGTACAGGTGAGGCGGATGTTACACATCCATTACGTCAGGAAGCCGTAGTGATTGATGCGCATACCTTGGCCGCTGGTACGGTTATCCAATTGGACAATGTTGAATTTGCCATTGTCATTGGCGACGTTAAGGTTATTGGCGGCGCTGGCCGTCACTTTATAATGGGTGATGATTCGGGGCAAGTCTTCTCAACCGGTAATCAAAATGATGTCTTGATCGGTGGTTCCGGTGATGATCGGCTTGATGCGGGTGCAGGCCATAATTTAGTGGATGGTGGTGTAGGCAATGATACCTTGATGTTACATACGACAGGTGAGCTACGTGTTTATCTCACCCATAATGCCAGCAATACCGCTAATCCTTATGAGCAAGTGGTCGTGAATATGAGCACGGGTGAGCAAACCATTTACCGCAATATTGAGAAAGCCAATATTAATGGCACTGCTTACGATATTGGTTTTTTAAATTTACTGGGTAGCCAACTTGAAACGTTGGGTGTTTTATCACAATTAGTATTCGACAAAGCCCCTGGTGCTGAGTTTATCAGTCAATGGGGCGCTCTAGCGGGAGATACCAGCACGCTCGCCAGCGCGCTTCTGGCAACAGGTGCGGTTAAAGCGCAAGTAGATGCTCTCAGTGACGCGCAATTTTCTAGCATGATGGTACAAAATGGTTTAGGCAGCCATGATGCGGGGGCTATTCAATTTGTTACCACCTACTTACAAAGCCATAGCCGTGCCGAGTTGATTGATCTCGCACTTAAAGCGCCTGTTGTCATTGATCACGCTTATAGCACAGGTGGCTTAGCGATTATTGCAAATGATCATAGCACTGTTGCGCTAATGACTGAGGCGGAGCTATTGAAGCCTGTTAACAAAGTTATCTTACCAATTACGACTAATCCCTTTGTTAATCAAATACACAAAGATACAGGTGTTAGTAATAGGATAGTCGTGCCAATTGTCACGACAGCAAGACTGGAAGATACCACAACGAAGCATAAAACCTTAGCGGATATTCCGGTTATCCAGCAGGGTAGCGAGGTTATCCTGCAAGTGAGTGTGCCAGTGAGTGTTGGCTTTACCGCTGAGGAGATTGTCAGCGGGCAAGGAGGTCGCTCACTCTCACTGCGCGAGTTGCTGATGACCGCGAGCGATCCACGGGTTGAACCGTTATCGGTGTTTAATGACATTGTTAAACAAGGCATTGATGCGTATGTGGCAACAGTGACAGATCAATCACAAGTCGCGGTGCGGACGATTACGTTTAACCAAAATATAACCACGCCCCCTAATGAAGCGATTGTTATTCAGGGCGCATTAGGCAAAGGTGAGGGAGATGCAACACATGCGAACCGTCAGGAAGCGGTGATTATTGATGCACATACTTTGGCCGCAGGAACGACTATTCAACTAAATGACATTGAATTTGCTATTGTGATTGGGGATGTTAAGGTCGTTACCGGTAAAGGCAACCACTTCGTGATCGCTGATGACAATACCCAGGTACTATCCGCCAGCGGCGGTAACGACACGCTGATCAGTAGCTTAGGTGATGATCGCTTAAGTGCTGGTGCAGGCAATAATACGGTTGATGGTAGTGCTGGCGTCGATACCATCGTATATGACTATGATACCACTGCGCCAGTGCATGTGTATTTAACGCATAACAGCACCGATACCGAACATCCGTTTGATACCGTCGTGGTGAATAGCGTCGCGGAGCAGACCACGTTCCGTAACTTTGAAAGCGCAGATGTGAATGGTAATAAGGTTGCCATTAGCGCACTGCAACAACCCGCTAATCAATTGGAAAAAATAGGCGTGTTATCGCAATTGTTCTTAGACAAGGCTCCAGGTCTCGACTTGATTGCCAGCCTAGAACCGGTGGCGAATAACACCAGTGCCTTAATTAATGCCTTTCTGGCAACCGGTACGGTTAAGGCACAATTGGGCGCACTCAGTAATCATGATCTAGCGGTTTTGTTGGTACATAACGGCTTAGGCAATGCCGATGCCAGTGCGATTCAATTCAGTGACGATTATCTGCAAACACACAGCCTAGCGGATTTAGTGTTGGTTGGCGTGAATTACGCCTCCGTGGTTGAGCATGCTTATGGTACGGAAGGCTTGATGTTGATTTAAGCGCTTTTTTCAGATCACATCCAACCCCGCATCCTTAATAACTTTCAATGCGTTAATATTTTAAGGGTGCGGGAACTTTACTTCAAAGCGATACCGGTAATTGCTGAATACGGGCGCTGAGCTCACTCAAAAACAACCGAGCCGAACTGAATTCTGTTGCAGATAGGGGCATCTCAGTATTGTCAGTTAGCACCTGCCAGCGCAATAACAATATTTTTAACTGGTTTTTTTCACTCACCGTAAAATGCAACACCTTGGTTAGTAACTCTAACGTATCGGCTTTAGGGGGAATAAGTGTCTGCGCGCGTTTCGTGAGCAGCTTAAGCAATGCCGCGACAGTATCTACATGTTCTGCCAGCCAGAGGCTGACTTGTTTGGCGTTAATCGTATGAATGGCGGCGTCTTCATTGTCTGAAATCACCTTCATCATTAAGACCAATTCACTGCTGGTAAAGCGAATGGCTGTTTCATAAAAAGCCGAGGCTTCCATATCATACAGCGTATCGGGCGCGTAACAGGTTTGTGGCTGACTAACCGTAACCAACGGCGCTGAGCAACACGCTGTTTTAGGCAGACATTGTGGATAATACCGCTTAGCGCTGTCGGCATCGGTCACTTTTTCCACCATCCATAATTGACCCAGTAGCGCATGCTGATGTCCAGCAATGCCAATATTAACCATCACGGGTAGATGCTCATCGCCAAATAACGCCACACTATAAGCCACACCGGCGGCCATCGCCGATTTCCCGATGCCCGTAATGGTAAGAATCATGTCTTGCGCTTGATAGATCTCAAACACATGCAGCTCGACGATTTTTTTAAATCCAAAATGTACAATAAATGGCTTAGCTTCTGGACTCAGTGCAAAAAATAAGAACAGCTTAACGGGCGGTGCTATCTGTGTTGGCATAATGATCAATGATGTGTTGATAATGAGCAGATTCTTCCAAGCGGCCTCTTTTGATAGCACCTTGCTGGTAAATACGGGCTTTACTCAATAGCATGCTTAAAGCAGCCTGGTGATTTTCAGCGGAGAGCGAGGTACTGTCAATGATGTTGCTCAGCGCTTGCACGCGGTATTGATCCAGTCCGGGATAGTGGTGTGATAATTGATCCGCATGCCCGCCGTATTTAGTGCTTAATGCTTGATTAAGCAGTAGAACAGGGTAGCGCGCACTGATCCTCAGCCATAAATCATAATCTTCACAGGCGGGCAGGCGGGTATCAAATAGACCTACGTCGCTAAATACGTCACGATGAATAAGCACAGTTGACGGCGATAAAGCACACACGGGCAAACAGTGCTGAAACATCCAGCCACCTTGTTTGGCGTATTTTTGGGCGGGATTGACCTGTACACCGTTACGAATCCAAATCTCATCGGTATGAGAAATGCGATAATCCGATGCCGCCGTAAGCGCGGCTTTTTGTAAATTTAGTTTTTGAGGATGCCAGACATCATCAGAATCCAACAACGCTATCCAGTCGCCTTTTGCATGCTGAATACCTAGATTACGCGCTGCGCTTACGCCCGCATTCTCTTGATAATAATAAGCGACTTGCGGAAACTGTTCCGCGAGCATCTGGGCAGTAGTATCTTCCGAGCCATCATCAACCACAATAATGTCCAATGCAGGCGTGGTTTGTGCCAGTACCGACTGTAACGCGCGCTGTAATAATTCACAGCGGTTGTAAGTAGGAATAATGACGGAAATAGTCATAGCAAAGGCATCGTGTTAATCTTCTTGGGTGTGTGGTAGCTTTTACGCGGTATTAAAGGATTATACGCATATTGCTATTGCCATTTATTGTAAACTGGCAATATTTTATGATCAACGTTGCACCCTTCATATCTAAGCCTTTATGAATAAACATCAAGACATCAATGTCCCACTCAAGGAGCAGCCAGAACTGATTAATCAGCACGATCACACTAAACTCGCCACGCTAGCCGTAGAATTTGACAGTGTTTTGCAACAGTTTCCAAAATTACGCGCGGAAATGGACAGCTTTCTTACGTCGGAAAAAGTCTTGGACTATATCGGCCTAGTGCAGCGCGTTGAACCACAATTAGAACAAGCGGCGGCTTTTTTGATGGAACTGGATTTCCTTTATGCTGATTTGCGTGACGAGGCAGAATTGACGCTGTTCATCAAAAAAGCATTTTCCAGCATGACCTTGCGCACGGTAGCTAACATCAATGAAAAATTCCATAGCTTATGCAAAGACATCCGCCAGCAACGTAAATTAAAACAAAAGGCGTTAACTCGCAAAGCACAAGCGCAGACGAAAGCTGAACACAAGCAACCAGCGGAAAAACACGTGGCGGTGACAGTAGTACCCAAAAGCTTAGCCGAGCCTGAAATGTGCTTAATTCCTGCCGGAACGTTCATAAGGGGTTGTGTAATAGGCCGTGACGACATCGATGGCGGTGATTTTTCTAATGAATACCCTGCGCATGAAATCAGTATCGCCCGTATTTCAATGAGCAAATATCCGATTACTTTTAATCAATTTGATGTTTTTTGTGAGGCAACCCACTTTACTAAGCCCTCTGATTATGGCTGGGGTCGCGGTAATCGTCCCGTAGTGGATGTCAGTTGGAATGATGCGCAACTGTATATTCACTGGCTAAATGAAACGACAGGAAAGCATTACCGCTTACCCTCGGAAGCAGAATGGGAATATGCGGCACGAGCGGGCGGTGATAGTGCCTATCCTTGGGGAAGGTCTATTGACATAATCCATGCCAATTATGGCGGGAACATAGCTCGGACTACGCCAGTGGGTCAATACCCCGCCAATGATTTTCAACTGTATGACATGCACGGTAATGTATGGGAGTGGTGTCAAGATACCTGGCATGACACTTACGCCGTTGCACCGTTATCGGAGGTTACGTGGTCAGGGAGTCCTTATCGCGTGTTACGCGGTGGCTCTTGGTTTGATGCGGGTAGGTATATCCGCTCCGCTTACCGTTATTGGTTTGCACCAGCGGATCGTGGTCATTGTGTAGGGTTTAGGGTAGCGCTAAGCGACAAAGACATCCTCTAACCACAGACCGATAAAGAAAAAGTATGCTGGCCAAAACGCCAAAGGCCACAGTATTTTGCCGTTAATAAAGACCGCTCAGTCTCCATCAACGGCAAATTATGCACCAGTCTAAAACTTAAAATACGCAGCCCGCGCTTAATGTACCGTTGGCGTAACCACTGACTTAGGTGGTTCAGTGCTATTACTGTGGTTAGCATTTGCAATAAACTTTTGTTTTAAGCGATTAAATGCCGAGCTTAACGTGGTGTCCATAATGGTTTCATTACCAATAGATACAATCACCCGTGTTAATTCAGGCATTTTATTTTTAGTGGACGCAATGTAAATCGGTTGCACATACAACACCGCATGACCCATAGGCAATATCACCATCCGTCCCATCTCAACAATAGACCCTTTCTGATCCCACAACGTAAATTGTTCAGAAATTTCAGGGTGTTGCTGGGTTAATGCCTCAATCTGTGCCGGCCCATTCACTTGCACCTCTTTACCAAATTTATAAATGGTAATGTTGGGTTTATACGCTAAACCACAATTTGCTTTATCTAGCGTTCCTGCCACCCCAATCATACTAAGATTATCGCGATTAACGGGGGTCATCGGGTTAATAAGCACAAACTCTTCCGTATCATTACAATTACCAAAATCCATGGTTTGATAATACGGCAGCACCTCTTCACCCCTGACTTGCGAGAATGCCCAAGTTTCAGCCTGTTCGTAAAATAACCCTGGACTTTGTTGGTGGTATTTGGCGTACACTTTCATTTGAAGGTAATACAAATCACGCGGGTAACGCAAATGTTTACTTAATTCTGCGGGCATTTCCTCCAGACTTTTAAACAAGCCGGGATAGGCATTACTGTAAGCGTTAATAATGGCATCGCTTGGGTCAGCGATATAAAAATCAACATCCCCATCGAACGCATCGACGACAATTTTGACGGAGTTACGGATATAGTTAAAATGCTCATCACCATCCAGGAAGTTATCATCGGCTAATTTGGCAGCCGGGTACTTATCCGATAAGGTATATGCATCCTGTATCCAGTAAAATCGGTCACCCGTCATTACCAAATAAGGGTCTTTATCTTGATGTAAAAAGGGCGCTATTTTTTTAATCCGCTCGTTAATATTTCTGTGTATTTTTACTTTACTGTCGGTTGAAATATTGCTTGAAAAGAATATTTTTTCATCTTTAAAATAAAATGCAAATAACGCTTTTCTAAATACGGAAGGGATCGGTACACCGCCATCACCATGGTAAGTACCCGTCAAACTAGGGTCAGAACCGGCAATCCCTTCGACATTGAGTTTATTAGGCACAATTGCATAGTCAAATTGTTCCAGACCATAGTAAAGATCGGGGTGTTTAACACTGAAACCCACATCGGAATACATATTTAAATCACGTAAATACCAAGACTGCGGTTTATCCGCATCTTGCGCAGCAGGTGTGACGACCGCACCGTAACCGTGCGTATAACGCATATGAATATTTTCCCAGTTTTGCGCTTCCGGCGGTAATCTGGACACATTCACTTCACGCGCCGCCAAATTAACTTGGCGGGTATGGTTAAGAATAAAATAGCGATCTTCATCAACGGATAAAAATTTGTAATACGGTCTTATCTCTTGTAACTGCTTATAGCTATCGATAATAAATTCTTTATCCCACACCGGAATGTTTTCAAAGCGTTTTTGCGTACCCCATGTTGCAATATCATTAGCGGCATCCAGCTTGATAGTCATATCAACGGTATTAATATTTTTTAAATCATACGCGGCCAGTGTTGCATCAATATTGTGTTGGATAAACGGTTTTTCTGTTTTTACAGGATTTGGATTAACAATAAACTGTTGCATCAAATCTGGAATAAATTGCGCTGACGGCAACACTAATACCCCTAAAAAAGCAGCTGTCGTTATTAAAAAAGGCGTTTTAATACGGTGCTTTTCTGAAAAAATGAACAGCATCGCGGTAATAGCTGCCGCCAAAAAAGTAGCAATAGACAGCCAAATAAGCGGAAGTTGATAGCGTATTTCTATAAATCCTGGGCCATAAAAGACCGGTTCATGCGTATCCGTGTACAGCAAGGCAAAGCGATCCAGTAAAAATCCCCAGACCACAAAAGCGACCACAAAACCAATTAAAACCGTTAAATGCAGCTTCGCGCCTAACGGAAACTCTGTACTCTGATGCGGTACAAAGATATGTTCCAGCCAATACAGAACCCCCACCAAGCAGAAAGTCATGACAGAGGTAATTAACAGTTCTTGCTGAATGAGCTGATAGGTTGGATAAGACAGCATGTAAAAACTGACATCATTGCCATATACCGAGTCTTTTACGCCAGAATCGCTACCGAAAAAATACAGCAGGGTAGTTTCCCATTGATCGTAAAAAGGGATAGCAATAAAGATGGCTAATAATAAAGCCACGGGCGTGTAAAACTTAACTGAGCCATTCATAAATACATCGGCAAAGCGCTGAAACCGTCGCCGCTTGTCCATGTCTGCCAACACTTCATCAGGAGGATTTAGCCCCAAATATCGCGATGCAATCCAAAAATGCGCAAAGAAAATAACAAAGAAAGCCAAAGTGACGCCACCGGATAAAAAGAAGCGGTACAACACCCTTAGCCAAAAATACCCTTCAAAATTTAAAGATTGGAACCACCATAAGTCCACGACCAAATCGAGAAAAAAGAAATAGAAGGCGCCATATAAAACAATCGCCAAAATAATGGTTGCGCCTATCAGACCAGGTATCAGTTTCCAGTTCCGCATAGATTCCTCTTAAAAAACAAAGTGCTATTAATGTAAATGTACAGCGAGTATTAATCAATGCCTTAAGCAATAAGTATAAAACGTCCATTGCGCTGAGCAACAGCCTTCAGACGATACAGATAACCTTCCTTAACGGGAAGTTATCTGTATTTTCTCACTTATCTAAAATCGAATCGGAGCATTTCAATGGCTACTTATTTGCTTACGCTACTTGGCATTCTATCATTTAACGCCGATTGAGCTACCACTTCTCTAGCAGTTTATGACATCCGATCAGCCAGATAATTCGTTCCATACACCACGCCATAACAAATCACGCATTAAAAATCCTTCCACGTACCTGGAATACGCGTCGCTTTCAAGGTAGTCGCATCCTGCTTTACATAACAACTGCTGCTGGCAAGGCTATTATTATCGCTTTGTGTTGCTGTCGCCGTAACCTTGATGAACTGCGGCGTAGAGGGATGCCGTGCGTACTGTATGGCGAGTACAAATACCCCGCCATCACTGCCTGTTAAGCCAGTGGGGAGTACAGGACAATTAGCCGCCGTTCCACAAATAACCGTCTCTGTGGACCAAGGAATCGCCGCAACTATTGCATATTCTAACGCGGCTTCAGATGCCTTTTGCGCTTCTTGCGCACGGCGGTCATTACCGCTCAGTTGTTGCTCCAGTATGCCTGAGCGCGAAACAGTCAACGTCATCGTGGTCATGCCAACCAGCAACACCAAAACCACTAACAGTGTTGCAAAGCCATTTTGGCCATTAAATAGACAGTAAATCATAGCTATCCTTGATTTCTTAACACGTTACACCGGATTAAATGCATACTCTCGGCGTTAAACTACGAATATTACAATAGTAATCATTACTCACCCGCACCGTTTCGGTAAGCGTTTCCGTAACCGTTGCATCCTCTTTGAGTGCGCCGCTTAGGCTAATGGTGACCTGTCGCAGAAACAAACATTTATCGCCATTATTACAGCCAATGCTGACCACACTCGTGGCATCATGCAGTTTGTGGCTAACGTTAAGCGCCGTTTCTTGCGGGATAAAGGTTAAGTGCGTAATCTCAACATCTGGGGAGGTAATACTTTCCCATAGACCATTGCTACAGGCTAACTCAGATGCGCTGCGACGCATGCGCAAAACAGCTTTTGGTGGACTAACGCTGGTATCGTTTGCTAATTTAAAGCCCAGCCGTTCACTGGCTTCAACAACATCCGGATGGGTAGAATTTTTATTGTACGCATAGGTAATGCAGGAATTATTCGCCTCGATGTTTATTTCTGCGAAGGGGTTATGCCGAATAGTATTTAAAAAAGCCGCTTCATCGTTAATGACAGGGGAGGTGACATAACCCGCTCGGCGAATATCCCGCACCATAATATCCATCATTGCGCGTAAATCTTGATTTAAGGCGCTTAGCTTAAGCGTATCACCGCTATTTTTAGCACTGCTCACGAAAACATTTAACGCACCAGCAACGACAATGACCCCCACCAATAAACCAATCATTAATTCCACCAGAGATACGCCCGCTTGCGGCTTTATACGCATGACGCATACCCCCCAATATCGCCCAGCTCCGCACAAATCCTAACCCGCCCCAAATTACTTAAAATCACCTTTACGCGATAATTATTAGCGAATGTCGAAAACGTTGCCGTGCCATTTTTCCCCTCAGTCGTTCCTCGCACTGGCTCAAAAATGGTTTCATTATCACGAAAGTTTTCAGCGAAAGTGACCGTCTTAAATTCAGGAATTTGTGCGCTATTCACCGTTTTAAGCGTAACAGAGTCAACAGTCACTGTATTAATAACATAACGCCAAGCCCCGACACCCGCCGGTGTAAAGCTAACTTTAATCGGTATATGTCGATTTAACGCTTCACTGCGCGCCCAGCGTAAGTCTGCCGACAGCGCCTCCGCAACGGCAATAATCTCATTTCGCTCCAAAAGTGATCGAAAAGAGGGCACAACCAACGCGGCTAAAATCCCTAAAATACTCACGCTGATCAACAGCTCTATTTGAGTAAAGCCTGTTACGGATGATCGTGTTAGCATGAATATCCCCTATGGGTTTACTGACAAGCAAAGGAAAAGCAATGTTACTGACGACTTCCCGTCCTAGCAGCGGATTTACACTGATTGAAATTCTCATCACCGTCATTATCGTCAGTATCTTAGCGATGATTAGCGTGCCCAGCTATCAAACATCAATCACCAAAGGTCGTCGCGCAGAGGCAAAAGCTACCTTAATGCGCTTGGCACAAGCGGAAGCAAAGTGGCGCGTTAATCATACGACTTACGCTGATTTAACCAGCATTGGAGGCGCATCAGCAAATACAGATTACATCTTTGCGGTTACCAGCAACACCGCCAGCGTATTTACCATTACCGCGACGCCAACCAGTACCAATGGGCAAGACCATGACGTTTGTAGCACGTTAAGCATTACACAGGATACTACTATCAGCAGTAGCGCGATAGCTAAATGCCCTATGCCTTAAAAAACCACATAAGCACTCCAACCCCCACTGAGTATCCCGATGTTTATGGTGTGGATAACCTGCGAACAATACCGTTACGTTAACTTATCCACAATTTGCTGACAAGCTGTTGTAATTTCATACACAAGGTTAATCTGCGCTGTAAGGTAGAAAAGATAAGTGTTTAAAAGGGTTATCCACAGAAAAACGCCTTACTAATAGTAATAATAAAGTTTTAAGAAAATACATATTATTACTATATAGCTATCTATATTTAAACCGCTTAAAAAAACAGCTACGCAGTGCTGTTAATTTTAAAAAGTCTTATAAGACAATCAGTTATACAAAAAACAGCTTAAAAGTATAAAATAATGGCATTTAAGCCTTTAAAATTACGCATAATTAACTAAAATCAGACGTACTGTTTTTATTGTTATTCTGATAATTATGTCTTCCATACAAATTAAAGATCTCTCGATATTATTGATTGAGCCCTCTGCGATGCAATTAAAAGTGATTGTTAAGCATCTGCAAGATGAAGGGATTGAGCGCGTTGAAGCCGTTACGTCAGGTAATGCTGCTTTTGAATCGTTGCAGCAATTCCATCCGGACTTAATTATTAGTAGCTTATATTTACCCGATATGACTGCGGTAGACTTGGTTCATCAGCTTCGAGAAACAGAAATATGGCAACATATCCCGTTTATGTTGATTTCCAGCGAAACCAAATTTCATGCTTTAGATCCCATTCGGCAAGCGGGGGTCATGGCCATTTTACCCAAGCCATTTACCCATCAGGATTTAAAGCGCGCCTTACGAACAACCGTTGAATTTATTGATCCTGATGAAGTGGCTTTGCAGCATTTTGATGTTGAGGCACTGCGCGTATTAGTGGTCGATGATAGCCAGATGGCTAGAAAACACATTGCACGGGTTTTAAATAATATGGGGATTGAACGGATTACCTTTGCTATTAATGGCAGGGAAGCCGTAGATATTTTTATTAAAGAACAACAGGCATTTGATTTAATTGTGACGGATTACAATATGCCGGAAATGGATGGAGAAGAATTAATTCGATATATTCGCATTGAAATGGCGAATACATTTATTCCCATTTTGATGGTTACCAGTGAAGAGAATGAAACGCGGCTTAGTAATGTACAACAATCCGGCGTATCGGCTATTTGTGATAAACCGTTTGATCCACAAACCGTTAAAGATATGTTGTTTAGAATTTTAGATGAGTAATTAACTTATTAAAATAATACATATCCGTAACAATAGTATACATAATGTCTCATTGGTTTTAACATAATTATTCAGTCCCCCTCTTTTTCAAAGGGGGAGGTGAATAATTACGTTTTAACGCATTAATAAGACAGTATTATATTTTAACTTAAGTATTTGAGCCTTTATAACTAATTTCCAATGCATGTAATGAATTAATACAATTTTCAGTGGCTTGTAATTGTTGACTATCAAAACATTCCTTATTGGTTGCACGCGCTTCTTTTTGGTTAGCCGCATACCATGCAACAGATTTCACTTCTGGCATCTTTGCCTCCATATTTTTCTGAAACGACATAACCCCTAATGTTAGAATAATTCCTGCAGCAACCAACGTGACTAAATTGGATGATAACCCGTTCAGTTGCGTAGATAAAGATTCAAATTTGTTGCTCATCGTCAGTAAGTTATTTTTTTTCATGGGAGTATCTCTGTGGTTATCGTTAATTTTTTGTAATTATGCGTGTCTTCTCTTTTTACCTTAACGCGGACAGATAAAAGAGAAACGCTGAATAGTTATATTATTTTATGTTAATAACGCAGACTTAATGCGTTGGTAATAGATTAATAAATAAACCTTACCGTGTAAATGTGACAGATTGTCGCGCGACAAATTGTCACATGCAAAGACGCTGCATATACATTGCCTTATTCGTATGCGATGACGAGAAAATTAGATAACGCTGAGTTGTAAAAACAGCATCGAATATTGAACGATTTTGATGGGTATTACTTGATGCTAATCGATATATGACATTAGAATTTTATAGGTGCATTCGCTTTTTATCTATTGGGGTCTTTTTTTCAGCATTACTGTGCCGGAACAGTATTTTTTAACTCAAGCAAAACTGCTTCCAATGTCAAAGCTAAGGTATCGACCCTTTCCGGCTCAATACCTTCTCCGGCGCGAGCTTCCGCTTCGATAGTTTTGGCCAGTTCATACAGCTGATGCGCTTCCAAATTACCACTGACACTCTTAAGATTATGCGCGATGGCAACCAGTGCCTCCCAGTCTTTTTGCTGTGCTGTCACGCGCAGTTTTTCTGGTACTTCACTGTAACTTTCCAGTATTGACGTCGCCAGTTTCCTGATAAAGTTTTGGTTGCCATTAAAGCGGGCGTGCAACGCCTGCCAGTCGATGAGGGCATTAGACGATACAGGCGGGGCTAATACGTAAGGCGCTTCTGTGTTAATAACGCTGTGTTTCTCGGTGCTATTTTCTATGGCGCTAGCTGTTCTTGATGCATGACGTTTAGCCAGTCGCAGAATGGTTTGTACCAGAAGATGGCTGTCAATTGGCTTCGTGACGACATCTAGCATGCCAGCAGCTAAGCACTTGTCCTGTTCTTGATTTAAGGCGTGAGCGGTAACACCAATGACCGGCAAGTTTGGCGCGACGATACATACCTCGCGGGTTGCGTCAAAACCATCCATGATGGGCATCTGAACATCCATGAGTACCACATCGAAGGCGGCCGCGCCCATCTGCTTTAGTACCTTGAGTAACTGTTCACCGTTCTCGGTTAGCACAACGCGCGCGCCTTCATGCGTCAGGATGTCCTCCAGAACCAGGCGGTTCATTTCAACATCATCTGCCGCCAATATTGAATAACCTTGCAATCTTGTTCCCACTACGCCATCTGAGCTGACGATCTTTTGTGGTGCAGTAACCGCTGGCAGACACAAATGAAATTCGAAGCGACTACCCACACCGGGGTGACTCTCTACACAGATCTCGCCACCCATCAGGCGGGCAAGATCCATGCTGATGGACAATCCCAAGCCCGTGCCACCGTGGATGCGTGTAGTTGATCCATCAGCCTGTTCAAAGGGATTGAAAATCTTCACTCATGCCTATGCCAGTATCGCTAACTAAGAAATGGATGTTATCGCCATCTTGTGACACGGTTAAGCAGACTTCACCCGCCGCGGTGAACTTGATGGCATTGGACAGTAGATTAACAATAATTTGTGTAACACGCAGGCCGTCACCTTCCACCCATTCTGGCAGATTGGCTGCCAGAGAAAGGCTTAATGTCAGATTCTTGGCTTTTGCTTGACCGGAAACTAAATTTACTACGTCATGGAGGGATGCGAGCAAGGAAAACGGCCGCTTTTCAATGCTGAGCTTGCCCGCTTCAATCTTGGAAATATCAAGAATGTCATTAATGATGGTCAACAGGTGTTTGCCTGCGTTGGCGATATGGGCAAAGTTTCTCCCGGCTACGCTTCCCCCTCCGTCACGAAGGCCTATCTGAGCCAGGCCAATGACAGCATTAAGCGGTGTTCGGATTTCATGGCTCATGTTAGCCAAAAACTCCGATTTGGCACGATTAGCGGTGTAAGCGAGTTCCTCGGCGTGTTTCCGCTCGCTGATGTCGGTACGCACCGTAATGTATCCCTGCGGTTTTCCATTATCGCCCATGATGGCCGCGATGGTGGTATCCACCCAATACAGATGGCCGTCTTTGGCGCGATTACACACTTCATCATGCCACACCAGCCCACTTGCTACGGTACGGTACATTTCCTTAAAAAAACCCTTAGGGTGATAGCCAGAATTCAGCATAATGTGATTATGACCGATTAATTCATCATAGGAATAGCCACTTATCTCGATAAATTTCCTATTGGCGTAGGTGATATTTCCTCGCATATCGGTCATGGCGACAATGGTATGATGATCTAATGCGATTTTTTGGTATTTCAATTCCTCAAGGGATTGCGTACTGATCCGTTCACGCAGCTGTAGCGCTGCATCGGCTGCCGTGCGCTCCTCCAGTAGCGCAACAAAACTATCGGCCATTTTATTGAAACTGCTGGCTATTTGGCCGAATTCCTCGTGTGAGTCGAGGGTGATGCGTTTTTGCAGGTCACCGTCGGCAATGCGTTGCGCAGAAATAACCAGTAACTTGACGTTATGCATAACCGCATAGCAAATGCCCGCCAAAAAGTAGATCACCATTAGAAACAATAAAGTAGCAATGCCGACATCGGTATACAATTTATGGCTGGCTTGGGTAATACGTGCTTTTAGAATGCGTTCACTCAGCGGGAGTAGTGCGTCATTCAACACACTGTAGTCCTTGTCTATTGCAAGGGTGGATTGCTTAACAAAGTCTGCAGGATGCAGGGTTAAATGGCTGGAGAGGAGCAGGTTCTCTGCCACTAGCCCGATAACGGTCTGCGTGGAGACGGCAATTTTTTTGGAGGCGATAGCGAGTTTATCCTGCAGCTCCGGTGCTGTGCGGGCGATTTTATCATGGTTGATTTTTAGGCGATTGACTGCGTCGTCAAGTCGGACAAGCAGTGTCTTTAAGGTGATTTTCTGTTGATCGCTGATCTGTTGGTCGCTGAGAATGCCCGCACCATAGGCGCGTATCTGCCCAAGGCGCTCAAGCACGTTCGGCAGCTTTTGAAGGCTGCTGTCGAGCAGGTAATAGCTGCGCATCTCTGAGTCCAGCGTTAGTTGATACTGGTCTGCAATAATGGTCTGAAATAATAACATCTGATCAATGAGGGTAGTATGCGCGGTGAAGCTCTCGTCTATCGTCCAATGACGAGCGCTTTTATGTATTCGTGCCCAATTGCTCTTGATTTGCGACCAGTCCTCATTCAATGCTAAGTTTGTGGGTAGCTGCTCATTGATGATCATCAGTTGCTTGGTGACATCACTTGCTTTAGTCGCCTGTAAATCCGTTATGGTTTTGTCGTTACCGAGGCGTACGCTAGAAAGACCGCGGTGTTGCTGGGTGACTTGTATGAGTTGGGTATACGGTTTGATCAGCGCAATACCATCCAGTTCTTGCTGTAAGATAGTGGTCGTTTGTTCAAGGCTAGTAAAAAGGGAATACACCACTATGCCTATAGCAAAACAAGACATCAACACCAGCACTATAAACTTTCGGGTGATGTCTAGGTGATTCATCAGGGCGGTGCCGGGAGAAAAGAGCAGCGCAGCACACTTACTGACAATAGACGACTTTCCCTGTAAGTTTGCCGCTGTTTTTTTAATCTTAGTGCGTGTTTTAAAAGTGTCAAGGATGGCAATGGGATAAAATACTGAACATTTAACCAATGAGCAGTAAGAAGCGCAGATCAAAAATTAAACGGTACCCAACTGACTTGAACAA
>JAPLRW010000202.1 GCA_026398935.1 Methylococcales bacterium | reverse complement strand
GAATTTAGCTTGTTGAGCGATCTTGCTAGCCTCTATTAGCGCATTTTCGGCCAATTTTCTGTCCGTGATGTCGCGTATCACACCAATATAGGTAGGACTAAGCGCATCCACCAATTCATTCACCGACAGCTCAATGGGGAATACGCGGCCATCTTTGCATTTGCCTTCTACCTCAACATGGCGTCCGATTATGATCCGTTCTTTCGTTTTTACATGTTTTTTTAAGTAGCTATCGTGCTTAGAAAAATAGGGTTCTGGCATGAGCATTTTTACATTTTGACCGAGCAATTCATTTTCTGTATAACCAAACAAATGACAAACCGCTTCGTTGATGAGTAGTATGAAACCTTGAGGATCAATGAGCACCACCGAATCGGACATGGTGCGCAGTACACCGCGCATACGGCTTTCACTGGCCATTAACTTTATCTGGGATTGCTTGGCTTCCGTTATATCGCGTACGGTGGCCTGTAGAATGCTTTCTTGATCAATGTTGACGCGAGTGAGAATGACTTCGGCATTAAATAGCTCACCATTCAAGCGTCTGTGCAGCCATTCAAAGGTAATTGAACCGTTAGCAAATGCGTAGACTATGTTTTGTTGCGCCAGTTCGCTTGATAACCCGCCGTTTGCTTGCCTATCCGGTGAAAATGTAATTGGGCTTTGCGTTAAAAACTCCTGTTCGTCTTTACAGGCAAAGAGATGTATAGCGGCCGTATTAACGGATAAAAATCCACGCGTCTGGCTTAAGGTCATTAAGGCGTCACGGGAGTTATTAAATAAGGCACGATAGCGTTCTTCACTCCGTTGCAAGGTTAATATTCCCTGCTTTTGTTGAGAAATATCGCGGATGAAAGCGGAAAACTCAAGGCCATCGGGTAGGCGATTAGGGATAATAGTCAATTCAATGGGAAATTCGTGTCCATCACGGTGTAAGGCCACGATTTCGATGCGCTGATTTAACATAGAATCTTCGCCAGTGGCTAAGAAATGTTTTAAGCCAGATTGATGTGCGGCTCGAAACTGTTCAGGAACGATAACTTCGTGTAGCAATCGTCCTCTTATTTCGCTATCCGTCCAGCCAAAAATGTGTTCTGCCTGAGGATTCCAGCCCAGCAAGATACCCTGTTGATCCATTCGTACCACAGCATCCAGTGCGGAATTAATAATGTTGTGAAAACGCATGTCGTCATATTCTAGCTTTATCCATAAGGCTTCAAAGCCCTTGGCCATATCATTGACACTGGAAACGGCTTGGCTAATTTCGTCGGAACCCTCTACGGGTATGCGTCGCTTAAAATCGCCGCCAGCAAAGGCTTTAACCGCGCGTGAAAGTCTAGTCATTCTGTTCTTCATGCCCAAATGCGCACCGATCATAAAATATAAAATCAGTGTATATACGCCAAAGGGTATGCCAATACCTAAATATAAGGTTTTCTTTGCCTTGACGATACGCGTTTCTATTAGCTGTTTAGTGGCAGGTAAGAAGCTGTCGTAGATTTCCTTATATACCGTATCAAGCGCCAGTGTAACGGCGGTATAATAATAGTCTGGCGTAGAGGTGAATGTTCCTTGTGTAATATCAGGAATCACATGCGTTGTAATAAACTGCGCGGTATTGTCGATACTCTTTCTGGTTACTTCTAATGCGCTGGCTAAATCTGGATTGGATTGATGGGTGGCGTCAATAAGTGCATTGATGGAATGAAGGGATTGATCAATACTGGCTTTAAGCAGTAACAGGCTTAGTTTTTCGTCCTCGGTAATGCTTTTTGTTGTCAAATGGCCTATGCCGTAAGCCTGTAGCTGACCAATATGCTCTAGCACAACCGGTAATTCTTTTGTCAGCAATACAATCAAATGATAGATGTCTATATCTCTATCGAGATGCAATAACGTATCATCACCTAAACTATTTTCAGCGGCTAATAATTGACTAATAAGCTGGGTATGCTTGACATAGCTGGTATCGACATTCAGGTTCGCGCTATTTTGTTGAATGTCCGCCCAAGTAGACTGCGCCGCTTTAAATGCGGCCTGTGCTGTTGGGTTAAATGACACGCGCTGCTTGACGGTGTGTAAAGCCAAGCTGGCTGCTTGTGCTTTACTGACTTGTTTGTCATGGAAGGTGTTGAAGCCACCCAGCACCGCCGTTGATAAACTGCGATGTTGTTGCAACAGTTGAATAGCGTTGCTTACGACTTCAATTTGACGCAATCTTTCAAGTCCTCTTTGCGACTCCAGTGTGTCGCGATTAAGATTCTGATAGAGAATGAGCGTCACGAATAACAGCGGTAAGATGGACAAACAGCCGAGCACGATGAATTTTTGGCCGTAATTCAAACGATTCATTAGCACGATGGCGGGAGAAAACAGTATCTGCATTAGTCAAGCCTGAGTTGTGTTGACACTATTTGGAAAAATACCCGCCGCTACATTTTTAGCCTACAGCTAACATGTGTTTTTGCTTAGCAATAATGTCGCGTAATTTAAGCGACAAGAGGTGGTCATTAGTAAACAAATGCGCCATTTCATTGGACAAGTGTTTGACCGCATTATGCAACATGAACTCCTGAGTATCCGTTAGTCCGAGAGAAATAAAAGCATCTTCCATTACCTCGCTATGATGTTCAATTAATTGCTCAAATAGGTTTCGATTGGTATGCTGGTGCTGTTCTACCTCGTCAAAAAGAATATTGAGTTCTTTTATACTGGTTAGCTGTGTATTTGCTTGCTGTAAACGATAGTGTTCGGCGGTCATGGCATCGATCCGAACACCAATACCCTCGGCAATGATAGCCAAGTTATCGCGCAAGCGCCCGACAATGTCGGCATCGTTAAAATCAACGTTGGTTATGAGCAGGGTAGTGTGGGGATAGTTCACAATCAAGTGGTTCTGCGATTGACAAATACGCTCCATCTGCGCTGCTTCATTCAGCAGCATTTGTCCGGTTGGAGTACAGTCCATTCCTACACCAAAATCACAGCCATCACTATTATTGGAAAGCCTTACCAAGCCTGTTAGGCCAAATTGCTGCAAAACATCGGTGACTAATGGTTCCAGTTGCTGGAAGCTTTCACAGCTAAAAGAGGCGCGCAAAAATTGAAGCATAATCCCCGTTTCACCCAAGCTGGACATGGCGGTAAACGCTACATTTTTGGCACTGTTTAAGTGAAATTGTTCCGTGCTCATGGCATCAATACGCACACCGGTCCCTTCGGCCATAATCGCCAAGTTATCGCGAAGTCGACCAATGCTGTCATCGTCATCTATGTTCAGCTCCAGTAACAGGATGGTAATGTGCGGGTAGTTTACTACCAAGCGATCTTCGAATTGATGGACACGCCCTAATTGTGCCGCGTAGCTCAGTACGCTTTGTTCTGTTGCCGTACAGGAAATGCCAGAACCAAAGTCACATGACTGAACATTATTAGTCAGTCGAATTAATGCTTTTAGACCAAATTGCTGTAGCACTTCGGCAATCAGGGAACCCAGTTGTTGCAAGTTTTCACAGTTGAAAGAGGTGCGCAGGAATTGCAACATAACCCCCGTCTCTCCCAAACTGGACATGGCCGTAAAAGCGACTTGTTGTGCGTTACGTAATTTATAGTGTTCCGCGGCCATAGCGTTAATGCGAACGGCAGTGCCTTCCGTCATAATCGCTAAATTGTCGCGCAGACGCCCTAGTGCGTCAGTGTCCTCTAGGTCAAGTTCAACGACTAGCAGGGTAATATGTGGATAGTTGAGCACTAACCGATCCTGTGTTTGAGAAATTCTTCCCAGTTTTGTGACGTAACTTAATATGGATTGTTCTAACGGTGTACAGATAATATCAGCACCAAAACTATACTCACCAAGGTCGTCGGCTAGCCGTACTAGGCCTTTAATATTAAATTGTTGTAGCGTTTCTACGATCAGTGTGCCGAGTTGCTGTAAGTTTTCACAGGTAAATGAGCAACGTAGAAAGTGTAGCAAAATGCCTGTTTCGCCTAGACTGGACATGGCCGTAAAGGCAACATTTTGAGCGGTTGATATTTGGGCTTTAAATAAGCGTTTTTGTGCGTCGTGATCTCTGGCTAAATCAACCTTGCAGAGTAAGACGTCTTTTGGGGCGTTTTTCGGAATAAAATCATTGCCACCCGCGGCAAATACTTGCAATAAAACATCTAAATCCTCGTTAGAAGATACAAAAATTATTTGTACATCAGTATAGCCTTCGGAACGTAATTGGCGGCAAATCTCTAGGCCGCTTTTTCCTGGCATTTCTATATCCAGTAAAATCAGATTAGGTTGGAGATGCATCATCGCCAGACAGTTTTCGCCGCTGCTAAATTCATGCAGAATGTAATTTTGTTCCGCTAATTGATCCATGATAACCATCCGCAATAAGGCATCATCATCAACTATAAATATCTCAAATAGCTTGTCTGGCATTTTCTTTACCTATAGTTAAGTGTTACTGAAGATTCAGCGGCGTTAGCGCATTAAAAATGGATCATTTAATGTAAGTATAGACGGGATCTCTGTTTGCGTTTTCTTTGTGGCAACGAGCGCGTTTTTCGCGTGTTTCCGAATACGTGTTTATCCTAACCGCGGCCGTTCAGTTGATGGATATAAAATTCCGTTTATACGTCGACGAGCCTCACTGTAAGCGATGTTCCTTCTGTTGAGGTGCTTTATTAATGGCGTCAAAAAGCAATAACGGCAGGTTTAAGAAAATCATTAAATTCCCTTTAAATGGGTGGTATTTGTCAGACAGATTACCCTTTTTTGGCAACGTACTAAAAGGATAGTTTCCGCTGTTTGATGACGGTATTATGCGATTAATAACGCCTTGATTATTTAAAAAATCAAGTGCATACTCGGAACTTCTCCAGTCGGAGATATGTGAACGTTCATTGAGGAATAATTATGAAAACAATAAGAATTTTAGCAATAGCGAGTGTAGCAATGGGATTAACTGCTTGTGCGACGCCTTATCCAATCGGCTCAATCATGACCAATGTTAGTTTACCGGTACAAGTAACGTCTAATGACGGCATGGCTTCAAAAGTAGGCGAAGCCAGTTGTAAGAGTTACTTGGCGATGATTTCTACGGGTGACTGTAGTATTGAAGCGGCTAAAAAGAACGGTGGTATCACTAAGGTTCATCATGCAGACTGGCATGCAAACAATCTTTTAGGCATTATCGGTAACTATAAGCTGATGGTCTACGGCGAGTAAGATGGCGGCAATTTGCAACTGGATTTAATACAGTCAACAGCGTAGGTCGGGTTAAACGATGGTCACTTGATCTACGCTGATGAGGTGTGCAACTGGTTTAGTCTACCCGGAAGGGCGTTAATGAAGTCTTTGCCGTATTGCAGGCTTCCTCGACTAAAAAACTGCTCTTTTATCGCTGTTCAGCGAGTCGGCTGGCTAACAACGCCTTATTCCCCACATCCCGTTTTCTCTCTGCCTCCTG
>JAPLRW010000037.1 GCA_026398935.1 Methylococcales bacterium | reverse complement strand
ATGTGGTGTACCGGACGGCAACAGGTGGCGGCGCAAAGATTGTGGACAGGTTCGGTAGTGAACGGGAAGTAAAATCACCCGCTGAAGAATTGGGGCAGCGCCAACCAGCTGCGCTCGAACAGGGTTCTATCTTAAACTAGGTAAAAGATTGACTGGACAATGGGGGCCACTTGACACTTTCAAATACTGTCGCACCTGAAACGCGTACCTGCGATGCAGATACCGATACAGAGTTGATGGGTTGCAGTCTTGAAAGCGAGCTCTTGAAACCAGAATATGCGTTTGAAGAATGGCTTACCGTCGCACCTGAATTGGTCATCTGCGATGATTTAGATGCTGTAAAAACGCATTACAACACTGAAAGCAAACCATTAGAGTCGTCGTGGCACGAGCTTGAAGAGTGGCTAATAGCAGAATCTGATCGATATGAGCTGAATATAAAAAACTGAGCAGAGATAAGGTGAAAACAATGAAGACTAAAAAAGTAGAGAGTGATGTTATTGCCAGCGATGTAACGCCTGAAACGGTTATTTGCGATGCTGAGCGCGATGCAAAAATTGCAGAATTGGCGTATTACAAAGCTGAAAGTAGACAGTTTGAGCCGGGGCATGAGCTGGAAGATTGGCTGACGGCCGAAGGTGAGTATTCTTGCCTCTGATCACGGCAAAATACAATGAACATACGTCTGATATTGGCTTGATGTCACATGTTGTATGGGTGAGTGTTTTATTAATTAATTTAACGTTATTACTGGGGTCATATTATGAACAATGAAGCTAAAAAAAGTACGGAAGTAGCGCCAAAATCTTCTGCAGGCAGTTTAATGGCATTTGATGAATTTGATCATTTTTTTGATGATTTTCTCTCACGCAAGTGGCCACGATTAGTCGATTGGAATTTTCCTGTCGCGCTGGAAAAAAGCTTTGGCTTTGAGCAAGGGATTCCAAAAGTTGACATTATTGATCGCGAAAGTGAAATAGAAGTTCAAGCGGCTTTACCGGGTGTTAAAAAAGAAGATCTGGATGTCAGTATTAACAATCAGACTATTACCATCCGTGCGACGACCAAAACCGAGAAAAAAGAAGACGGCAAATATTTTCGCCGTGAAATAACACAGGGTGAGTTTCAACGCACCTTGACTTTACCGGAGTACGTCGACAATGAGCATGTAAAAGCGTCTTTTAAAGACGGTATATTAAAAGTGAGCATTCCAAAAACGGAAAAAGGTAAGCGCAAAACCATCGAAATTAAATAGAACAATAAAGGTGGCTGGCATTAGGTGCATGGCCGTTTGGAACAACACTATAAACACAGGCAACCTACAACAAGGCAATGGCGGAGCGTTAGTCTGTTATTTGGGTATTAATCATCCTTGATTAATACCCATCCGGTAAAGTGGGTTAATGCAGGGCGGTTTATTTTTCTGATGGGGATGAACATGAGCATGAAGTTTCGGCACTATTTATTTGTATTTTGTTTGGTGCTGCTCTTGTTGGCGCTGGTGTTTTTCTCGCCGTTATCTGCAGCGAGGGATGGCGGTTATAACCAGAGGGGATTTTCGGTGTTGATTGGCGGTGATTACTGTTCAGGTCGGTGCGAGCAAAGCCGTTTTACTTAATTCGCACGAAAACAGAGCAAACAATGAAAGATAAACTGATCGTTATTTTGGCCGTCGTATTGGTTGTTGCATTGGCGGCACAGGCTTATACGCTGTTTCAATTGAGTGGTCGCGTTGATCAGTTGAGTCCGCAAGGCAATAAGGTCAGTGCTATGGATACACCGCTGATTCCGATACCGCCCATTCCAAAATTAAAAACCCCTAAATGGGGCTTGGATGATAAGTTTTATAAGGATGATGAATGGAATCCCTATGAAGAAATGCAGCGGATGCAACATGAAATGGAAGAGATGTTCAGTGACTCATTTTCGCGGTTTCATTTAAAAACGCCTTTAGGCAGTTTAAATAAAACCCCCGATGTTGATTTAGAAGAAAAGCCGGATCGTTTTATTGTAACGGTGAATGTACCCGGCGCGGATGAATCATCATTGGACGTTAAACTTGAAGATCAACAGTTGCATATTTCCATTAAAACCGCACACGCTGAAGACCAGGCAGACGAAAAAAAGGGGCAATACAAATACCGTGAACGTTTTATTGGTGAATTTAACCGGGTGCTCACGCTACCCGGCGTTGCGGATGCCACTAAAATGAAAACCAATCTCCATAATGGTGTGTTAACGATCATTATTCCAAAGGAATAAAGCTACTCAAGTAGCAGCGCCCCATAAAAACAGGCTGTTCTCCGCCTGTTTTTATAGTGCAGAAAGGTAGGTTTAGCGCATCTGTTTTAATCGTTTAGAACTATTTTATTTAGCAGGCATGATTATGATGCGTATTTTTCTTTTTCTAGCAACCAATATTGCAATCATGATTGTAATCAGTGTTGTATTTAGTCTTTTTGGATTAGGCAGCGCTTTAGATGCGCGCGGCGTGCATTTAGACCTCAATGCGCTATTAGCCATGTCGGCCTTGATGGGGATGACGGGTTCATTCATTTCTCTGGCATTGTCAAAATGGACAGCGAAGCAAGCGATGGGCGTGCAGGTGATAGCGCAGCCACAAAACTACGCCGAGCAATGGCTATTTACAACGGTTGCTAATCAAGCGAGACAAGCGGGTATTGCTATGCCGGAGATCGGTATTTTTCAAGCCGACGAATCTAACGCATTTGCTACCGGAATGAGCAGAAATAATGCGTTGGTTGCTGTCAGTACGGGTTTGCTGCAACGTATGAATGCCGATGAAATTGAAGCGGTTATTGGTCATGAAATGACGCATGTGGTCAATGGCGATATGGTCACCATGGCCTTAATGCAAGGGGTGGTTAATACGTTTGTTTACTTTTTTGCCAGCATCATAGGCTATGTTGTTGATCGTGTGATTTTGCAAAATGAACGCGAGTATGGGGTGGGTTATTACCTTACCCAAATGGTCGCTCAAATTGCCTTGGGCTTTTTGGCCTCTATGCTGGTGATGTGGTTTTCTCGTTACCGTGAGTTCAAAGCCGATGCGGGTGGTGCGCAGTTAGTCGGGCGCTGGAAAATGATCAGTGCGCTGCGTGCTTTGCAGCGTGAACATGAACCTCAGGCATTGCCGGGACAATTGGCTGCTTTTGGTATCAGTGGCGGTGATGTCAGCCGTTTTTTTATGAGCCATCCGCCTTTAGAAGCACGAATTGCTGCATTGCAACGCAGTCGCATTGGGGATTAAGTCTCGCGAAGAAAGACAGTCGGCAATCCTGAAGGCTATTGTTCTTATGTCAGGGAATGTCCTGCTGCTATCGCCAACGCCACCAGCGCCGCGCTAACGCATCCCGCTGGTTAAAATGCTCTATAAAAACGCAATATAACGCCTACCTCAACGCACTTTTGCCATTAACGATGGAGCGACCATGAAAACTAATATTGGCAGCTATTTTTTAGCGATATTTTTGCTCACTATGCTTGCAGCCGGATTGCTGCCAATCAACGCTTGGGCGTTTTTTCCTATCGAAAATAATCCTTTGCCTGAGATGCTAAAAAAAGTCGTTCCCGGCGTGGTGAATATTTCCACTAGAACGCGGATTAGTTATGAGGAAAGTCCTTTATTTAGAGACCCTTTCTTTCGGCAATTTTTTGATATTCCCAATATGAAGCTGGAAAGAGAGCAGCAAAGCCTTGGTTCTGGGGTTATCGTTGATGCCAGTAAAGGCTATGTGGTGACTAATCATCATGTGATCAATAAAGCGGATAAAATTACCGTTACCTTACAAGGCGGCCAAAGTTTTGACGCAAAGCTGGTGGGTAGTGATCAAAATACCGATGTTGCATTGATTAAGATTAACAGCGACAAGCTGGTCGAATTATCCAAAGGTGATTCGGATGTCTTGCAGGTAGGCGATTTTGTGGTTGCCATCGGCAGTCCATTCGGTTTGGGTCAGACCGTGACATCAGGAATAGTCAGTGCTTTAGGCCGTACCAGTCTTGGAATAGAGGGCTATGAAGATTTTATTCAAACCGATGCGTCCATTAATCCCGGAAACTCCGGCGGTGCTTTAGTTAATCTTAAGGGGGAACTCATTGGCATTAACACTGCGATTGTTGGCCCCAGTGGCGGTAACGTTGGTATTGGTTTCGCTATTCCCATCAATTTGGCTAATCAGGTCATTAAGCAAATTATTCAGTTTGGTGATATTAAACGCGGGCAATTGGGTATCCAGATGCAGGATTTAACCCCAAGCTTAGCCAGTGCTTTTAATGTGAAACAGCAAAAAGGCATTGTTATATCAGGCATCATTCCAAACTCGCCCGCAGCAAAAGCGGGCTTGCAAAGAGGCGATATTGTTACTGCCGTGAATGGTCAGGAAGTTGATTCTACGATCAAACTCAGTAATCGCATTGCCTTGATGCTGGTCGGAGATGTCGTTGACTTGCAGATTCTGCGTGATGGTGAAGCAATAAATAAAAAAGCACGGGTTGCCAAAGCATTAGCGGTCATTGAGCGTTAATCAATAAACGTATAGCTGTGTTGCAAACTTTTATATAGGGAATCCAGCAAACCGGGTTTTGTATTTATAAGCCATTAATGACCAGCCATCTACGCTTAACAGGACATTGTGAAGCGTCAAGATTATATCGTGTTTGATATGCAATATTTACATTACCTGAAATTTTTTGAAAAAATCAATTGCGGCTACTGTAGCTATGTTAATGGCTTAATAGGCTATTAACAGGAAATAGCGGCACGTACGGAGCAATTTTGGTGTCCGATTAAACACGCAAAACGCATTAAAAACCTGCACAGCCGGTATTACAAGTTCGTTAGTTACGGTGATGCCAAGCAATTCCGATCACAAGTAGAAAATATTCGACGTGATTTTAAAGATTTAAGCGAATAATATTGGCTTTTGCGCCGTTTAAGCGTATTGCGTTTTCATATCTTTTTTCCTGCTGTTGTGCTTAACTTTGTATACAAAGATTGGGTGCATTCCATGCGCCCAGTAACTGGTCGCCTATCCATTCTATGCCCACTTTTTATAATACGTACGTGTGACGTCAAAACACCAGCAACTCAATACTCTATTTTATGCCGTAATTTTTATACTTTTTTTATAAAAATACCGCTAAATTAGCGCCAGAAATATCAATAACCAAAGGAGAGTAGCGGTGACTTTTTTTTACGCGTTAAGTGCATTGTTAGCAGTGGCGTTATTCATCTATTTGTTAATAGCGTTATTTTTTCCGGAGAGATTTTAATGGTTATCAATAATATGCTGCAACTGTCGATGCTGCTCATTGCATTATTGCTCTTAGCAAAACCGTTAGGCGTTTATATCGCGTGTGTGTATGAAAGCCGTCCAGTGCTGTTGAACCGCCTTTTCGCTCCCGTAGAATCTATCTGGTATCGTTTAAGTGGCGTTGACGCTAAGCAAGAAATGACCTGGAAAGAGTATGCGGCGGCATTACTGTGGTTTAATTTTTTCGGTGGTTTGGCCGTGTTTATTTTACAAATAACCCAAGCGTATTTACCGTTCAATCCGCAACAACTGGGCAATGTGTCGCTTGATTCTGCGTTTAATACGGCAATAAGTTTTGTGACCAATACCAATTGGCAAAGTTATTCTGGCGAAACCACGCTGAGCTACCTTACGCAAATGCTGGGTCTCAGTGTGCAGAATTTTGTATCTGCAGCAACGGGAATGGCGGTATTAATGGCGATGATTCGCGGTTTTCAACGCACGCATGCCGCCGTTATCGGCAATTTTTGGGTAGATTTAACCCGCGGTGTTTTATATATCTTATTGCCATTGTCGTTAGTTTTTTCTTTAGTGCTAGTGAGTCAGGGGGTGGTGCAAACCTTTAAACCCAGTTTAACAGTGTCATTTATTGAACAGCTCCCCGCCAATTCGGCATCAACACACAGTGATACGCAAGTTATTGCTGTTGGTCCTGCGGCATCACAAATCGCCATTAAGCAACTGGGTACTAACGGCGGTGGTTTTTTTAATGCCAATTCAGCACATCCTTTTGAAAATCCAACGCCCTTAGCGAACTTTTTGGCGTTATTGGCGATTTTACTGATTCCAGCCGCCTTGTGTCATAGCTTTGGCGCGTTAGTGAATGATTCGCGCCAAGGCTGGGCGATTTTAGCGACCATGACCTTGGTATTGCTCGGTGCAATGCTGGTTACGCTGCATTATGAGCAGGCGGGGAACCCGTTACTGACCGCATTAGGCGTTGATCAAACAGCCAGTATCACGCAAGCGGGCGGTAACATGGAAGGTAAGGAAACCCGTTTTGGTATCGTTAATTCCGTGCTGTGGGCTATCGCCACCACTGCGGCGTCTAATGGGTCGGTTAATGCTATGCATGATTCGTTTATGCCGCTCAGTGGCATGATACCGTTATGCTTGATTCAACTGGGTGAGGTGATTTTTGGCGGCGTCGGTTCGGGTTTGTACGGCATGTTGATCTTTGCCATTATTGCGGTGTTTGTTGCCGGGTTAATGATTGGTCGTACACCGGAATATTTGGGTAAAAAGATTGAAGCTTTTGAGATCAAAATGGCGGCCATGGTTATTCTAATTCCAGCTGTTTTTATTTTGTTAGGGACGGCTCTGGCGGTTACGGTCGATGCCGGTAAGGGGGCTATTGCCAATCCCGGCGCACACGGCTTTAGTGAAATTCTCTACGCTTTTTCTTCTGCTGCTGGTAATAACGGCAGTGCTTTTGCGGGGTTAAGTGCTAACTCGCTATTTTACAATATCACTTTAGGCATCATCATGTTGTTGGGGCGCTTTGGAATCATACTGCCTATATTGGCGATAGCAGGTTCTTTAGCCGCTAAAAAGAGCGTACCAATGACGGTTGGCACGTTGCCGACGCATACACCTTTATTTGTACTGCTGTTAATGGCAACAATCCTGCTGGTGGGTGCATTGACCTTTGTACCTGCATTGGCGCTAGGGCCGATTGTTGAACACTTACACGTCTCTAAATAACATTATGTTTAATGGCTTAGTGGTGTGCCAATTAACGGTCATTGTACCTGCGGCACATGATGTGAGCCTCTCACCGATAAGGAGTTAAAGGATGCGCGCTAAACAGCATACCTCGCCGATTTTTAATCAACAGCTTATTATTGCAGCGCTGCTGGATGCGTTATGTAAATTAACACCGCAACAACAATGGAAAAATCCGGTTATGTTCGTGGTCTATGTGGGCTGCTTATTGACCACCGGATTGTGCATAGCCAGCCTTTATCGAGGTAATGACCCCGCGCTTGGTTTTATGTTGGCGATTACTTTCTGGTTGTGGTTCACGGTATTATTTGCCAATTTTGCCGAAAGCATTGCTGAAGGGCGCAGTAAAGCGCAGGCAGCGGCGTTGCGTGGGGCTAAACGTGAATTGATGGCCAAAAAATTGGATCAGCCGCGTTATGGCAGTGATTATACAAAGGTAATCAGCACCTTATTACGCCGTGAGGATGTGGTGCTGATTGAAGCCGGTGATTTTGTGCCCGCAGATGGCGAAGTTATCGAGGGTGCGGCGTCGGTTGATGAAAGCGCGATTACCGGAGAAAGCGCTCCGGTTATTCGTGAATCCGGCGGTGATTTTAATTCTGTTACTGGCGGAACACGGGTGTTATCCGATTGGCTGGTGGTGCGCGTGACGGTTAATCCGGGGGAAGCCTTTATTGACCGGATGATCTCGATGGTGGAAAGTGCCACGCGTCAAAAAACGCCTAACGAAATTGCGCTGACTATTTTACTGGTGGCGCTGACCTTGATCTTTTTACTCACCACGGTAACCTTACTGCCGTTTTCTATTTACAGTGTGAGCATTACGCAGTCCGGAAGTCCTGTGTCCATCACGGTTTTGGTGGCATTGTTAGTGTGCCTGATTCCAACGACTATTGGAGGCTTATTGTCTGCGATCGGTGTTGCAGGCATAGGCCGGATGATGCAAAAAAATGTCATTGCCACATCTGGGCGAGCGATTGAAGCTGCGGGTGATGTCGATGTGTTGTTATTGGATAAAACCGGTACGATTACCTTGGGTAATCGGCAAGCGTCGGCGTTTTTCCCCTTGGATGGCATTAGCGAACGGGAACTGGCGGATGCGGCGCAATTAGCAACTTTGGCCGATGAAACACCAGAAGGCCGCAGCATTATCGTGCTGGCTAAACAAAAGTTTGCTCTTCGGGAACGTAATATCCAGGAGTTAGACGCCACCTTTGTCGCGTTCAGCGCGCAAACCCGTATGAGCGGCGTTAATATGGGGACTCGGCAAATTCGCAAGGGTGCTATGGATGCGATTCGTGGCTATGTGGAAGCGCAACAGGCCAAGTTTCCTGAAGAAGCAAAACGTCTGGCGGATAATGTCGCTCGTCGGGGCAGTACGCCCTTATTGGTGGCTGAAGGTAAGCGGGTTTTAGGCGTTATTGAACTGAAAGATACCGTTAAAGGCGGAATCAAAGAGCGCTTTGTAGAATTGCGCCGGATGGGTATTAAAACCATTATGATTACCGGCGATAACCGTTTGACGGCGGCAGCCATTGCAGCAGAGGCGGGCGTTGATGATTTTCTGGCAGAAGCGACACCGGAAGCCAAGCTTAAACTTATTCGTGAACAACAGGCGGAAGGCCGTTTAGTAGCAATGACGGGGGATGGCACTAACGATGCCCCCGCACTGGCACAAGCAGATGTTGCTGTAGCGATGAACTCCGGTACGCAGGCCGCTAAAGAAGCGGGCAATATGGTTGATTTGGATTCTAATCCGACCAAACTGATTGAAATTGTTGAAACGGGTAAGCAAATGCTCATGACGCGTGGCGCGTTAACCACGTTTAGTTTAGCGAATGATTTAGCAAAATATTTCGCGATCGTGCCTGCAGCGTTTGCGAGTACCTACCCGGAATTGGGCGCGTTGAATATCATGAACTTAAGCAATCCATCCAACGCAATTCTTGCCGCCGTTATTTTTAATGCGTTGATTATTGTTGCCCTAATTCCTTTGGCACTCAAAGGCGTAAGCTATAGACCCCAAAGCGCTGAAAGTTTGCTGCGTAATAATTTATTGATTTATGGCGGTGGTGGCGTCATTGTGCCGTTCATTGGCATTAAGGTAATTGACCTTGGTTTAACTGCGTTAGCACACTTTTAAGAAGGAGAATATTGTGGTTCAACACATAAAACCGGCATTGTTCATGCTGTTATTTTTTACGGGCTTAACCGGTATTGCCTATCCTCTGTTGGTTACAGTTGGCGCACAGGTTGTATTTCCCATACAGGCAAATGGCAGTGTAGTGGTTAGCCATGGTCAGCAGTTAGGGTCAGAACTAATCGGGCAAGCCTTTACGCGCCCTGATTATTTTTGGGGTCGACCTTCGGCGACTTTGCCTAATGCGTAT
>JAPLRW010000118.1 GCA_026398935.1 Methylococcales bacterium | reverse complement strand
GATGAGCTTACGAAAACTGGATGTTTATGGCGTTAGAAATATTCAACAAGTATCTATTGTTCCATCGCCTGCGCTTAATTTTATTTATGGGCTTAATGGTAGCGGCAAAAGTTCATTATTAGAAGCTATTTTTATTTTAGGCAGGGCGGGGTCATTCCGGTGCAGTACTATTAAAAATGTTATTAATCATGACGCACCTGATCTTATTGTGTCTGGTGATGCGCTGCAAAAAAATGGCCACTATACACATATCGGCATTCAGCTTAGTGCTAAAAATTGTGACATTCATATTGGCCAAGCGAGTAGGCAAAAGCGCTCAGAATTAGCGTATACACTACCCATTCAACTTATTCATCCAACCAGCTATCAATTGCTTGACGGTAGCTCAGTCTACAGGCGTGAGTTTATGGATTGGGGGGTTTTTAATCAGGATGAGCACTTTTTGCCCTTATGGCGACGTTTTAAAAAGGCGTTATCACAACGCAATGCCTTGTTAAAATCAAAATCATTGCAGCAAATTCAAATCTGGGATAATGAGCTAGTACAGTATGCTATTCCCGTGGCGCAATGTAGAGCTGACTATATTCAAACATTGCAGCCGATTTTTTTAGACATTTGTCAGCAATTTTTAACTATTGATGGTATTCAATTAAATTTTTTTTCGGGCTGGGATGCGCAAAAAGACTTACAGCAGCTACTGAGGGAAAGTATAGATAAAGATTGTCGCTATGGGTTTACACATTACGGCCCACATCGCGGTGATTTTCAGCTAACCATTAACAATAAGCTGGCGAAAGATTTTGTGTCAAGAGGGCAGTTAAAGTTATTGGTACTCGCGTTGAAGTTAGCGCAGGTACACTTGCTGCAGCAGAAATTCAGCAAAATAGGCTGTATTTTAATTGATGACTTAGCGGCTGAGTTAGACTTGGTAAGCCGCAGCAAATTGTTGCGTTATTTAGCAGCAATGGGTTTTCAGGCATTCCTTACCGCGACCGAGCTTATTGATTTTGGGGATTTACGCGAAATAAAGGAATTTAAGATGTTCCACGTGGAACATGGCAATATTAAACAAGCGGATGTTCCACGTGGAACATTGTTGCAGTGATTAAAGTGGAAAACAAATGAGTAACGACAATCAATACGACAGTACAAATATTCAGGTTTTAAAAGGGCTGGATGCTGTACGAAAAAGACCGGGCATGTATATTGGCGATACAGATGATGGCAGTGGCTTGCATCATATGGTATTTGAGGTTGTTGATAATTCAATTGATGAAGCGTTGGCAGGATATTGTAAAGGCGTGAACGTTATTATTCACGACAATGATTTTGTTTCAGTATCAGATGATGGCCGAGGAATCCCTGTTGATATTCACAAGGAGGAAGGAAGATCAGCAGCAGAAGTAATTATGACGGTGCTGCATGCCGGAGGTAAGTTCGATGATAATGCTTATAAAGTTTCTGGCGGCTTACACGGCGTGGGTATTTCGGTTGTAAATGCGCTGTCTGAAGAACTTCATTTAGAAGTTAGAAAAGGCGGGAAATTATATCGGCAAAAGTACGTAATGGGCGAGCCCGTTGCGCCTTTAGCAATGGTCGGAGATGCCGAAGGGTCAGGCACGCTGATTAAGTTTAAACCCAGCGCGGAAACATTTACCAATATTGAATTTCATTACGAGATTTTAGCAAAAAGATTACGTGAATTGTCGTTTCTAAATTCAGGCGTACGGATTTCATTATTGGATGAACGTACGGACAAGCAGGATGTATTTGAGTTCGAAGGCGGCATCAGTGCTTTTGTTAGTCACCTTAATAAAAACAAAACACCGTTGTTTGACGAGGTATTTCATTTTACCGCTGAAAAAGAGGGTGTGGTGGTTGAAGTTGCTATGCAATGGAATGACTCTTATCAAGAAAATATCTTCTGTTATACCAATAATATTCCGCAACGTGATGGCGGCTCGCATTTAGCTGGGTTTAAGGGCGGCTTAACACGAACGATTAATCAATACATTGAAACCAGTGGCTTGGCTAAAAAAGAAAAAGTATCGACAACAGGGGATGATGCGCGCGAAGGTTTAACCGCCGTGCTTTCTGTGAAAGTGCCCGACCCTAAGTTCTCCTCTCAAACGAAAGACAAGCTGGTTTCATCAGAAGTTAAGCCGCTGGTCGAATCGACAATGAATGAAAAGTTTCAAGAGTTCTTGTTGGAAAAACCACAAATAGCGAAGGCCATTGGTAATAAGATTATTGACGCCGCGCGAGCGCGTGATGCGGCACGAAAAGCCAGAGAAATGACGCGCCGTAAAACAACCTTAGACATTGCTGGATTACCGGGAAAATTGGCGGATTGTCAGGAAAAAGATCCGGCATTGTCCGAGATATTCATTGTGGAAGGGGATTCTGCGGGCGGTTCCGCTAAACAAGGTCGCTCAAGACGAACGCAAGCAATTTTGCCATTAAAAGGCAAAATATTAAATGTTGAAAGGGCGCGCTTTGACAAAATGATTTCTTCCGAAGAGGTGGGGACTTTAATTATCGCGTTAGGTTGTGGCATTGGTAAGGACGAATACAACCCAGAAAAGTTGCGCTATCACCGCATTATCATCATGACCGATGCGGATGTCGATGGCTCGCACATTCGCACGTTATTGCTCACTTTCTTTTATCGTCAAATGCCGGAGCTTATTGAAAGAGGCTATATCTATATTGCTCAACCGCCGCTATACAAAGTAAAAAAAGGCAAACAAGAGCATTATGTTAAAGACAATGCTGGGCTGAATGAGTATTTGATACAGTTGGCATTGGATAAAACCGTATTAACCATTGATACGACAACCCCACCGATTCAAGGACAGGGTTTGGAAAAGCTGGCGAAAGAGCATATTGATATGCAGCTGGTGATTGGTCGTTTAGCGAATCGTTACGACGATATATTTTTACAGCAATTATCAGCTGTAAAACCAATGCACACAGACACGCTTCTTGATAGAGGCTTGCTAATAGCATGGTTCAAACAATTCGAACAACATTTGAATGCACATAATAACAAAGTCGATTTTAAAATCGAGGTGGATTTTAAAGAAGAACATGACTTTGTAATCACCGTACTTAAACGCTTGCACGGCATTACAAAAACCTTCACCTTGCAGCCCAGCTTTTTTGAAAGCAAAGATTACAAAAAGATTGTGCATTACGCCGATTATACTGCCGAAATGTTTACCGACGAGTCGTATATTCAGCTAGGTGAGAGACAGCAAAAGGTAAGTAATTTTAAGGACGCGTTTGAATGGATGATGAAGGAAGTTAAAAAAGGACAGCATATTCAACGGTACAAAGGGCTTGGCGAGATGAATCCCGAACAGCTATGGGAAACAACTTTGGATCCTAATAGCCGTCGATTGCTGCAAGTTAGAATTGAAGATGCCATAGCGGCTGACGAAATATTTACCACGCTAATGGGTGATGTTGTAGAGCCACGCAGGGATTTTATTATTAAAAATGCCCTTGATGTTAATAATTTGGATGTTTAAATCATGTTGACGTATCCTCAAATTGATCCGATTGCATTAGCGCTTGGGCCGCTTAAAATTCATTGGTACGGACTAATGTACTTAATTGGCTTTGCCGGAACATTAATTATTGGCAAGAGGAAGGCCGCCCGATCACCTTCACCAATAACGCCATTGGCTGTGGAAGATTTAGTGTATTACGGTGCGCTAGGTGTTGTGTTGGGGGGAAGGATTGGTTATGTGGTGTTTTATCATTTCGGTCAGTTTTTAGATGACCCACTGATGCTGTTTAAAATATGGCAAGGGGGTATGTCATTTCATGGTGGCATGTTAGGTGTGTTTGTTGCAATGTGGATTTTTGCAAAAAAACAGCACTGCACGATGTTTGAATTAACCGATTTTATTGCGCCAATGGCTCCGATTGGATTGCTGGCAGGACGTATTGGTAACTTCATTAATTCGGAATTATGGGGTAGAGTCACAGACGTGCCATGGGCAATGGTGTTCCCTAATGGCGGCTCCCTACCTCGACACCCCTCGCAATTGTATGAGGCTTTTTTAGAAGGACTGGTGTTGTTGGTCATCATGTGGCTGTATACGCGCAAACCAAGACCAGTAATGTCCGCCACTGGATTAGCTTTATTGCTATATGGCATCTTCAGATTTGCCGTGGAATTTTTCAGAATGCCTGATGCGCATTTGGGCTATCTGGCATTAGACTGGGTTACTATGGGGCAAATACTATCAATGCCGATGATTGTTATCGGCGGCGCACTGCTGTACTTCGCATACAGAAAAAAAGCATGAAACAGTATCTGGATTTATTGCAAAAAATTTTAGATGATGGATGCACTAAAGGGGATCGTACTGGCAGTGGTACGGTATCGATTTTTGGTACGCAATTACGCTTTTCGTTACAAGACGGCTTCCCTTTAGTAACGACCAAAAAAGTTCACCTAAAATCCATTATTCATGAGCTGCTCTGGTTTTTAAAGGGCGAAACTAACATTGCTTATTTACAGCAGCATAATGTCAGTATCTGGAATGAATGGGCAACGGAACAAGGTGACTTAGGCCCGGTGTATGGCAGGCAATGGCGTGCATGGCCGACGCCTGACGGGAAGCATATTGATCAAATAGCGCAGTTGATTCAGCAAATAAAACAAACACCCAATAGTCGTCGTTTAATTGTATCGGCGTGGAATGTCGCTGATTTGCCGGATGAAGGCATCGCCCCACAAGGAAATGTACTGTTGGGTAAGATGGCGCTGGCACCTTGCCACGCTTTTTTCCAATTCTATGTTGCAGAGGGTCGATTATCCTGCCAATTGTATCAGCGCAGTTGTGATACTTTTTTAGGGCTGCCTTTTAATATTGCCAGCTATGCGTTATTAACACATATGATCGCGCAACAATGTGGCTTAGCCGTAGGGGATTTTATCTGGACGGGGGGTGATGTGCATTTATACACTAATCATTTGCAACAAGCTACATTACAATTAAGCCGGCAACCTTTTGCCTTGCCGACACTTCGCTTTAAACGCCTCCCAGAGTCTATTTTTG
Organism: Methylococcales bacterium; assembly: GCA_026398935.1. GTDB lineage: Bacteria > Pseudomonadota > Gammaproteobacteria > Methylococcales > Methylomonadaceae > SXIZ01. The sequence continues at coordinate 16,978 of JAPLRW010000118.1, read as the reverse complement.
ATTATCGGTATGACGATTTTGAATTACTAGATTATCAATCCCATGAGCCGATAAAAGCGCAGATTTCAGTGTAATTGAACGCAATGACATCAGAAGGGGAGGGCATTCCTCCTCTCTTTTGCTCCGAATTAAGCGGACGCTCTCTTTAAATCGTTAAGCAGTCGCCAAGTAATGAATAAAATTAAACGTTTAGCTATTTTTAATCGCTTAGCCTTGGCGATGCCTGAGCCTAAAACAGAGTTACATTATGCGTCGTCTTTTGAATTATTAATTGCGGTGGTCTTATCGGCTCAAGCGACGGATAAAAGTGTCAACAAAGCTACCGAATATTTATTTGCAGTGGCTAATACACCGTTGGCGATACTGACATTAGGCGAGCACGCTTTAAAAGAAAAGATCAAAACTATTGGCCTGTTTAACACCAAGGCGCGGAATATTATTTTACTGTGCCAGCAACTTCTCAGTGAGTATAACGGACAGGTGCCTGAAACCCGTGCTGAACTGGAAAGTCTTCCGGGTGTGGGACGAAAAACCGCCAATGTTGTGCTGAATACTGCCTTTGGACAACTAACCATTGGCGTTGATACGCATATTTTCAGGGTGGCTAATCGAACTGGAATCGCACCAGGAAAAACGGTGTTGCAGGTCGAGCAAAAACTCGATAAGTGGGTGCCAAAACAGCATAAATTAAACGCGCATCATTTATTAATTCTGCATGGTCGATATACCTGTATCGCTCGAAAACCGCGTTGTGAAAGTTGTATTATTGCGGATCTATGCGACTTTAAAAATACCCCTTAAATCTGCCAAGTGTTACCGACCGCCCAAACGCATAGCGGTCGATGTTTTTCTTCAATGGCCTACGTTAAAGGGTGCGGCTAAATTCCTCGCTAGAATCCTACACAAAGAACCTCACCCATTATAATAATGCTGTTAAATAAGGCCAGATTGTTTCCAGCATAATAGGTTGCGCCGTGGCGTTTGGATGCAAGCCATCGGCTTGCATCAAGGCTTCATTTAACGCGACATCTGTTAGCATAAACGGCACTAACCCCACATTTAAGGTTTTAGCCAATGTTGGATACACGGCATAAAACATATCGGTATAACGTTTGCCATAATTTAGTGGAATACGAATTCCCAGCAATACTACTTTTGCACCTATTTTTTGACTGCGCTTAATAATTTCAGTCAAGTTAGCTTGCATAATGCTCGGAGATAAGCCGCGTAAACCATCATTTGCGCCTAATTCCAATAGCAGAATGTCCGGCTTATGTTTATTTAATGCCGCGTCTATTCTTGCCAAACCACCTGCCGTTGTATCACCACTGATACTTTCATTAAAGACTTGAAAAGACTTATTTTTGACCGCTAATTTATGCTGTAATAAAGCCACCCAGCCCTGTTCGGTATTTATTCCGTAAGCGGCACTGATGCTATCGCCAACAACCAGAATAATTTTTGCCGATGCACCTGTGGCTACCATCATCATCACTAATACTGCCCATACTATTTTTAACATGCTTAATACTCAAACCAATCACTCAATAAATAGCCTTCTTCAAGCACGCAACCTAGGTAAAACCGTTGCGACCTCATCCGGCGCCTTACACATCCTGACAGATATTAACCTCGCAATCAATACCGGTGAAAGTCTGGCGATTATTGGCGCATCAGGCTCCGGTAAATCAACACTACTGGGCTTATTGGCGGGTTTGGATACGCCCAGTGTTGGCGAGGTTATTTTACAAGGGCAATCACTGACCGCACTGAACGAAGATGGTCGCGCCAAATTGCGCAATCAACTGATCGGGTTTGTCTTCCAGTCTTTTCAATTGCTACCAGGCTTAACGGCATTAGAAAATGTCATGTTGCCCTTGGAACTTAGCGGCAACCCCGACGCTAAAACGATTGCCAGTGAGTTCTTACTGCGCGTTGAATTAGGACATCGACTGACACATACACCTAAACAATTATCCGGCGGCGAACAACAGCGCGTTGCCCTAGCGCGGGCATTTGTTACGCAGCCGCGTATTTTATTCGCCGATGAACCGACCGGTAATCTTGATAGTAAAACCGGGGCGCATATTATTGAGCTATTGTTTCAATTAAACCTTGAACATCAAACTACTCTGATTCTAGTAACGCATGACGCTGTCTTAGCGGCTCGTTGCCAACGTTCAATTACCTTGGAAGCAGGTTGCCTATTATGAATACCGTTAAACTGGCACTGCGTTTATTATTGCGCGACTACCGCTCCGGCGAGTTAACGATTTTATTGCTCGCCTTAATTATTGCGGTGACTGGCTCATCGGCGATTAGCTTGTTTGCTGACCGACTACAACGCACGATGACGACGCAGGCTGCTGAATTTCTAGCGGCGGATATGGTTGTGAGCAGCCCATCACCACTGGAGGATAAATGGCAGGCGCAAGCAACACTGCAGGGATTAAAACAGGCGCAAACGGTTGAATTTACCAGCGTCTTAATTGAACACGAGCAATTATTATTAGCGGGTATTAAAGCGGTTAGTGAACAGTATCCGCTGCGTGGTACGTTAAAAAATAGTAGCGGCGATTACGCGACGGAACAATCCCGCCAACAGGGGCCAGAAGCCAATACGGTATGGGTAGAAAAACGAGTACTATCGGCCTTGGGATTAACGTTAGGCGATCCATTAATCATCGGTGAAAAAAGCTTAACCATTACCCATGTCATCACCTATGAACCTGACAAACGCGGTGACATGTACAGCTTGTCGCCACGGGTGATGATGAATATGGATAATTTGCCCGCAACGCAAATTATCCAGCCGGGCAGTCATGTGCATTATTTTTTTCAATATGCGGGCGAACCTAAAGCATTAGTAAATTTTAAGGCATGGCTAAAGCCACAGTTGAATCCCTCGCAACGCATCATGGATATTCACGAAGACCGTCCCGAAGTAGGGGGCGCACTCACCCGAGCTGAACGCTATCTTGGTTTATCCAGTATTGTGGTGGTATTAATTGCGGGCGTTGCGATTGCAATGACCACGCGCCGTTACACGGAACGTCATTTTGATGCGGCGGCTATTCTGCGCTGTCTTGGCTGCTCACAGGCGCAGATCTTACGCTTATACACCATTCAAATACTGGCGTTAGGCATTATTGCTTGTGCTATTGGGTGTTTGTTTGGCTGGTTATTACAAGCCTTATTGCTGCAAGTATTACACACCTTATTACCGCAACAACTCGCACCACCCAGTTTATTGGCGCTCAGTTTTGGTTTTATTACCGGCATGGCTATTTTAATCGGCTTTGCTTTACCGCCCATTCTACGCTTGCAACACGTATCTGCGTTGCGTGTATTAAGACGTGAATTACAACCGTTACCCGCGAGTGCCTGGTTTGTTTATGGACTAGCGACCGCAATTATTAGCGTGTTAATTTGGCGCTATACCCAAGACTTGCGCATGACCACTACGATCATTGGCAGTGGTTTAGGCGGATTATTACTACTCAGTTTACTGGTTTATGGTCTGCTTAACGTTAGCCGCAAGCAATTGCCGCGCTTAAGTTTAACTTGGCGTTTTGGTTTACAAAACATCGTACAGGATCGACAGTTAAGCATTAGCCAGATTCTAGCGTTCAGCATTACCTTAATGGCAATGGTACTGAGTCTGACGGTTAAAAATGATCTCATTGATAATTGGAAACAGCAGTTGCCTGAAAATGCGCCCAACCATTTTGCATTGAATATTTTTGCCGAACAACTGCCGTTAATACAGCAAGATTTAAATGCGTTAACGCAAAACAACAGTCAATTTTTTCCGGTAGTCAGTGGACGATTAATCAAAATTAATGCCGCCGCCGTGCGGCAACATGTATCGAAAGATTCAGAAGGGCAGCAAGCGACCGAGCGTGATTTAAGTTTGACGTGGACGGCTAATTTACCCAAAGATAATCAACTGGTAAGTGGCGAGTGGTGGGTAAATGATACTAAGCCCGGCCTGGTATCCATAGAGCAAAAATTAGCTGAAAATTTACACATCAAACTGCATGATGTGCTTACCTTTAGTATCGGTAGTGCGCAATTTACAGCGCAGGTGAGTAATCTGCGTAAAGTGCAATGGGAAACTATGCAGCCCAATTTTTACATGATTTTTTCTCCCGGTAGTTTAGATCAGTACGCGCACACGTACATGACCAGTTTTTATCTCGCGCCGCAGCAGAAAAACTTCCTGAATACGCTCGTGAAAAAATACCCCAGCATTACTGTGCTGGAAGTTGATTTAATTCTGGCGCAATTTAAAACCATTTTAATACAACTGACCACGGCAATTAATTATCTGTTTTACCTCGCTTTAGGCGCTGGATTTACCGTATTGTTTGCTGCCGTGTATGCAACCTTGGATCAGCGAATATACCGCGGCGCATTGATGCGTACATTGGGTGCCAGTAGCCGCCTGCTTAATAAAGCGCATGCTTTGGAATTTTGTTTGCTGGGTTTGATTTCCGGCGTACTGGCAATCATTCTGGCTGAAATTATAACGTTCTTTTTATACCGGTATGTTTTACATTTAACCTATCATGCCAGCTACTGGTTATGGTTAATTGTACCGTTAAGTGCCGCAGTGGTCATTAGCGCTACTGGTTATTGGGGGCTGCGCGATGTTGTAAAGAAAGCCCCTTTGCAGGTATTGCAGCAACTTTAAACCGCTGAGAAAGCGTCTCATGGACACTCGGCGACAGCTTGATTTGGTATAATAATTGCTGACGATACAGCAACAATTCTTACGGTAATGAATGTGGATATTGAGCAATTAAACAGTGATTTTGGACGTCCATCGCAACTTGAGTTTATTGAGGGGGAAGGTGGATTTCCCTTTATTAGCATTACTAATCGTCAAACTAAGGCGTTAATTTCAATTTATGCGGGGCAGGTATTGTCGTTTCAACCAGTTAATGAAGCCGAAGATTTATTATTTCTTAGTCCACAAGCGGTTTATGCCGAAAGCAAAGCAATTCGCGGAGGTATTCCCGTCTGCTGGCCTTGGTTCGGCCCAGATCCTAAAGGCTTACAACGACCTAATCACGGCTTCGTGCGCAATAATTACTGGCTGGTTGTCGCAACGGAAACACTGAGCGATGATGAAACAAAAGTCACGCTGATGTTTAAAGAAAGCTCTAAGAAGGAAAGGACGTGGCAAAAACCATTTACGCTAACACTTGAAATTACCGTCGGCGCGACGCTTAATCTAAAATTGACGACACATAATACCGGTGATAATGTGTTTTCTATTACGCAGGCTTTTCACAGTTACCTTCGTGTCGGACATATTAAACATGTACAAATTTTAGGCTTGGAAGGCTGTGATTATTTTGATAAGTTAGATCAAGGCATCCAAAAATCACAGGACGGAGTGGTTACCGTTACAGAAGAGGTTGATCGTATCTATACCGATGTGGAAAATACCTTGCTTATCGTGGATTCAGCACTTAAGCGCCGCATTCAAATTACCTCCACCAGTAATAAAACAGCCGTTGTTTGGAATCCCTGGTTGAAAACGTCTAAAAAAATGGCCGACTTGGGCAATACCGATTATAAGCATTTTATTTGCGTTGAAGCAGGTAACATCGCTTTCGATCTTATTCAGATTTTACCGGGTGATCAGTATAGTTTAAGTGCAAACTTCAACATTCTACGCGAGTAAAGTGCCATAATGAAAAATCGCCGCCCGCTGACTGGGCGAATGATGCAAACTGTTTATCATCCGTTTTTCCCTGCTCACTGATCATGGCTACCGTGATCACCACCATAAGGATAGATCATGGCTACATTGACATTTTTAGGGGGCACGGGTCAAGTTACTGGCTCTTGTTACTTACTGGAAACAACAGCCGGCCGGATTTTATTGGATTGCGGCTTATTTCAGGGCGGTAAAAAAATCGAAGAACAAAACACGCAAGACTTTGCGTTTGATCCCGCTAAAATTGATGCCGTAGTGCTATCGCATGCACACTTAGACCATTGCGGACGATTGCCTAAGTTAGCGAAAGAAGGCTTTCGAGGCGCTATATATTTAACGCCAGCGAGTTTTCCATTACTGGAACTCATGCTTAAAGATTCGGCACACTTACTGTTAAAAGACACCGAGTGGGAAAATAAACGCCGCGAGCGGGCAGGTAAAAAATTACTTGAACCGTTATATACACTGGAAGATGTTGAGAAAGTATTAACCTTACGCCGCGCGATTCCCTATCATGAACTGAGTGATATTTTACCCGGTGTCAGCTTGAGCTTTCATGAGGCTGGTCACATTCTGGGTTCTGCAATTGTTCGTTTACGGATTAAAGAACACGCGCAGACTAAAACCCTGGTTTTTTCCGGTGACTTAGGCAATATAACCGATCCATTGCTGTGTGATCCTGAAATCATCACCGAAGCGGATGTGTTGCTACTGGAATCCACCTACGGTGATCGAGATCATAAGCCTCTTTTGCATACGCTGGACGAATTTCGCGACGCACTGGCAGAAGCGGCGCAATCTGGTGGCAATGTAATTATTCCGGCCTTTGCTGTCGGTCGTACCCAAGACTTAATCTATTGGCTAGGAAAATTACAACGCCGAGGCGATTTACCGCAGCAAAAAATCTACTTGGATAGCCCTATGGCAATTAGCGCCAGTAGAATTTATGCCGATCACAGCGGCTTATTTAATCTGGACGATCCTGAGTTTACACGCATGGCACCACATGGCTGGCATGCATGGTTACCCGGCTTAATCTATTCAGAAACCGCTGAAGAATCGATGGCGATCAACCGCATTGCTGGCGGTGTCATTGTGATTGCTGGCAGTGGTATGTGTAATGGCGGGCGTATTCGTCACCATTTAAAATACAATTTGTGGCGACACAATGCACACATCATTATTGCCGGTTATCAAGCGGAAGGGACATTAGGGAGGCTGATTGTCGACGGGCAAAAACAACGTTTGAAAATATTAGGCACAGATGTCAATGTGGCCGCCAAAATCCATACCTTAGGCGCATTAAGCGCACATGCTGATCAAAGTCAGTTACTTGCATGGGCAGAACATTTTAAGCAACCAAAACCCAGTTTGTATTTGGTGCATGGTGAACATAACGCGGCGCTATCATTACAAACCTGTTTTAAACGCAATGGCTGGCCTGCGAATATCCCCGTTTCCGGTCAAAAAATTACGCTTTAAAAACGCTTGCAGAGGGCATGGATAAATGGCGTATTTATACTTGGCGTGTACGATTGTATTTGAGTCTGTTGGGATTGCGCTATTAAACAAGGCAGATGGACTGACGCATCTAAACTATTTATTGACGGGCTTATTGTTTTTAAATTTAGGTATGCTTACTTTTTCACTGTCTTTAAAATCGCTGGATATGACCATTGCGAATACAACTTGGGCAGGTTTAAGTATTTTAGTGGTAGCCGTCATTGGCTACTTTCATTTTGATGAGAAATATACCCTTGTCCAATATCTGTTTATTAGCTGGGTGTTATTTGGTTTGATTGGACTCAATCTGACAGGTATTAACAAATAACCCATTTATGGCAGTTTCGCAGACAAGCAAACCGCCATAAATAGCGCAGAGGAAATTAACGATTACACTTTTTTTCCCCCTGCTACTTGATGGATCATCAAAGAACGCCCCGTTCAATAATCGGTAAGACCCAGTAATGGATATTGGCACCCGCAAACTCCTCGCGTAAGTGGGCTAATAAATCCTCCAACCCCTGCGCGGGTACGTAAATCTGAAAACGTATTTCTTTCTGCCGCCCGGTTACTTGCTCAAGTAACGACAGACCTTTATTCTGGTGATGGTGCGCACTGACTGGAAAACTACTGAAACCTCGCTCGACTTCCAGTAGTAACAAGCTATCGACAATCGACCCTTCGATGCCGGGTGGTACGTTAAGGGTCACTAAGTATTCCTGATCATTCATTGTGCCACTTCCTTTTCATCATGCTTGGCTACGCCAAATAATTTAAATAAAATCGGTAATAAAAATAGCGTTAAAAACGTGGATGAAACGAGACCACCAATCACCACAATAGCCAGTGGTCGTTGGATTTCAGAGCCGGGGCCGGTTGCAAATAATAACGGTATTAATCCAAACGCCGCGATACTGGCAGTCATTAACACTGGGCGTAAGCGTCGGGAAGAGCCTAGTGTAACGACCTTGCTTAAGTCCATTCCCAATGCCAGCAGCTGATTAAAATAACTGACCATCACCACGCCATTCAGTACCGCTATGCCTAATAACGCAATAAAACCGACCGATGCCGGAACCGATAAATATTCACCTGAAATCCACAGCGCAAATACCCCGCCCACCATTGCTAACGGAATATTTGATAATACTAAAACCGCTTGGCGTACTGAACCAAAGGTCGAAAATAGCAACAAGAAAATCAAGCCCAGTGAAATGGGAACCACTAAAGAAAGCGTTGCTGCCGCGCGTTGTTGATTTTCAAACTGCCCACCAAATTCAAGAGTATACCCCGCGGGCAAGCTGACTTGTTCGGCTACTTTTTTGCGCGCCTCTTCGACAAAACCCACTAAATCGCGATCCTGCACATTGCTACGCACCACTACAAAACGCTGACCTTTTTCTCTGCCAATGCCAACGACACCTTCAACTTTAGCCAATTTTGCGATAGTGGTTATCGGAATGTGTCCGCCATTCGGCAAGGTGATTTGTAGATTTTCAAAATTTGACGTATCGCTATTACCGCGTAAAATGAGCGGCGTCCGTTTAATCCCTTCTTGCACAATGCCCAAATTCAACCCTTCTATCTGTGCGCGTAACAGGCTTTCAATCGTATCACTGTCCAGACCCAAACGCCCGGCGGCTAATTTATCAATGGTGAGTTGCAAAAATTGCATACCACTATTTTGTTTAGCAAATACGTCACTGGAACCAGCGATATGCTTCAACACTTCGGCAATTTGTTGCGATTTCTCATTTAATATGGACAAATCAGCCCCGAATAACTTAACCGCCAAATCACCTCGCGTACCGGTGAGCATTTCTGATACACGCATTTCAATCGGCTGTGTAAAACCAAAAGCAATCCCCGGTGTTTCCGCCATGACCTTGCGAATGTCTTCAATCAATTCTTCTTTGCTGTGCATCCGCCATTGCTCTTTTGGTTTTAGCACCAAAAAAGTATCGGTTTCATTTAAGCCCATGGGGTCAAGTCCCAATTCATCAGAGCCTACTCTGGATACAACCGTCGCAATTTCAGGAATGTGTTTAAGTAAGTTTTTTTGCACCTGACCATCTAAGGCAACTGATTGCTCCAACGTGATGGAGGGTAGTTTCTCTAATTGCACAATAATATCCCCCTCATCCATGGTCGGCATAAAGGTACTGCCAATCTGCGCAAAAACCACGCCTGTCGCAATTAAGAGTACTCCGGCACCCACAAATACTTTTTTACTGTTACCAAGACACCATAATAATGCGGGTTGATACAATCTTTGCAGTTGTCGTGGTAGCCACGGCTCTTCGTGTGAAACCTCTTTCAGTAAATAGGACGCAAGCACCGGAATCACAGAGAGCGACAAGATTAACGAGCCACTTAACGCAAAAACGATGGTTAAAGCCACGGGTGTAAATAATTTACCTTCCAAACCCTGTAAGGTCAGTAACGGTAAAAATACGATAATAATAATTAAAATGCCCGATGTGACGGGAGCGGCAACTTCACGGGTGGCACGATAAATAACATGCAAACGCGGTAAACGCTTCGCTCTCTCCGTATGTGCTAAATGCGTGATGAGATTTTCAACCACCACCACCGCCGCATCCACTAGCATACCAATGGCGATAGCTAATCCTCCCAAGCTCATCAGGTTCGCCGACATACCCATGGCATTCATCAGGATAAAGGTAAATAACGCCGCCAGAGGCAGAGCCAAGGCAACCGTTAACGCCGCGCGTAAATCGCCTAAAAACAAAATCAGTAACACCACGACCAAGACAATAGCTTCCAGCAACGCGTGAAAAACGGTATCGACGGCCTTATCCACTAGGTTGCCACGGTTGTAAAAAACCTTGGCTTCAACGCCTTTTGGAAAACCTACGCTAATTTCAGCCAGCTTTGTCTCGATTCCGGTAATGGTTTGCCGCGCATTTGCGCCGCGTAAACTTAAGACCAAACCAGTTACCGCTTCACCTTCGCCATTTTTACTCACTGCGCCATAACGGGTCAGTGCGCCGATTTTAACTTCCGCAATATCGCCCACGGTAATCGGGATACCGTTGTTAGTATCGACCACAATGGTTCTGACATCGTCCAAGGTTTTAATTCGACCTTCAGCACGGACAATCAAGGCTTCTTCACCTTCGGTTAAACGCCCGGCACCATCATTACGATTATTGCGTTCTAACGCTTGCATGACTTTATCCATGCTGATATTACGCGCCGAAAGACGGGTATTGTCAGGGATAACTTCAAAGCTTCTTACTAGCCCCCCCAAGGAGTTAACATCCGCCACACCGGATACAGTACGCAGGGCAGGGCGTATCACCCAATCCAATAAATCACGCCGTTCCATAAGACTCAATCCACCGCCTTCCACGTTAAACATAAACATTTCACCCAATGGCGTCGTCATTGGCGCAATACCCCCTGAAACACCCGCCGGTAAATTTGCCCACAAGGTATTTAATCGCTCAGCGATTTGTTGCCGCGCCCAGAAAATATCCGTGCCTTCGGCAAAATCAACCGTAATATCGGTCAGCGCATATTTAGCAATGGAACGCAGCATGGTTTGATGTGGAATACCCAACAACTCGACTTCGATAGGTGCAGTAATCCTGGCTTCTACCTCTTCAGGTGTCATACCCGCAGCTTTAACAATAATTTTTACTTGTGTGGGTGAAACCTCAGGAAACGCATCAATCGGAATATGTTTAAACGCATAATAACCCCCCCCCATGAGCAAAAAAACCGCTAACAAAATGAGAATACGCTGGCTTAACGCAAAACGAATCAAATTAGCCATTACTCAGCACCCCCTAATCCCAACCAGTTGGCTTTTAGGGCAACCGCACCTTTTAGCGCAATGTTTTCATCGCCCTTAAAATCGCCACTAATGATAGACGTATCGCTGGATTTACCCACGACGGTAATCGGGGTAACGGAAAAACCTTCCTTAGTTCGAGTAAATACAAAGGATTGCCCTTCATTTTGTGCAATGGCGGTATTAGGAACGTTAAATGCCGCGGTGGCTGTTGTTTGAATAATTTGAATATTAAGCCGCTGTCCAGCACGAATACTAGACATATTGCCTTTAATAATCGCTTTCGCTAACAGCGTTTGATTTTCAGGATTAACACTTTGCCCCAGTAACTTAATTTCGGCGTGCAGAGCGGCATGTTCAGCTAAGGGCTCAATTAACACACTGTCGCCCAGCTTAATCCTGCCTATTTTTTCCTGCGGAATCGCAATTTCTAACCAAAGCTCATCCAAATTAGCCAACCGAAACAGCGGCGTTAATAGGTCAACCCGCGTCCCAACGGTTACCATGCGCTCCATAATGACACCCGTAATCGGCGCACGAAGTGTAAATTGGCTGGTTAGTTGATGCGACGTATTCAATTGCTGAATTTCACTCGCGGACATCCCCGCTATTTCCAGTATCTGTTTCGCTTCATTGACATCTAACAATGCTGCATTATATTGGCTAAGTGTTTCCTGCTCGCGGCGATTGGCAATAACACCTTCCTTCAATAATTTTTTATCCCGCTGATACGTTGCGGCGGCTAACACCAAGGTACTGCTTGCTTTAAGGTAATGGCTCTGTAATGTCACTAAATCCGGGCTATTAATGTGCGCCAACACCTCGCCTTTTTTAACGCTGTCGCCGACCGATACCTGTAATTCTGTCATCAATCCAGCCTGTGATGCGCTGACAATACGCTCATGAGCCGAAGGAATAATCACTTTAGCGGGTGCTGCTAACAACGGAACTTGGCTAACCGGTGTTAACTTACCCAGCAGTACGCCCAAGCTATTAAATTGCTCCGAAGAAAGCTGTAAGGTGTTGCCCGCTATAACCGGTAAGGTGAACGCAATAAGACATGCGCCTAAGGTGATTTTTTTCATGGTAACAGACCTACTGCTTGATTATAAAGGGCGCTATCGCGTTGTAACATGACTGCGCGTTGTTTAGCATTAAGTACCGCTTGTTGAGTTCTGGATTGAATTTTCAACAAATCCAGAAGATTGATTTCACCGACTGAAAAACTCAGTTCCGTCATGCGTAAATGTTCTTGCGCCACGCGTTGTAATTCATTGGCAATGTCCAGTTCAACCCGATTAACTTCCAAATTATGTTCGGCTTCGTGATGTGCCAATTCTAAATCGCGAAGTAATTGCTCGCGCTCGGCAAACAGCTTATTTAACTCGACATTCAATGCCGCTAAATGCGGATGCAGCGTATGCGCTTCGCCGCCAAACGGAACGGTTACGCCAATATTAAAACTTTCGGTTTTATTACTGCGTTGATCATTACCCTCATCACTGTTAATACCGACGGCTACAGACGATTGCCCGGAACCAACTAATCCGGATGCTTTAATCTCCGCCTGTTTACGTGTTATTTGGCTATTAACGGCAACCAGCATCGGATGGTTTTGTTGAATCGTGGTTAAGTTGGCCAATTTTTCTTGGTATGTACCGGGCAATTTAGCGCCTTGAGTAATGCTCAGATAGCGTTTACGGGCATGCATTAATTCCGCCTCTGTCATAGCCAGTACCGAATGTTTTTGTAATACCTCGGTTTGCGCTAACAAGAGATCGGCGCGCGGTAAATCGCCTAATTCAACGCGGCGTGCTACTTTTGCCAATAGTTTCTCTAAAATACTGACATCAACTTGCGTTTGTTCATAGTCCAAACTAGCCAGCGCAATCGACCATAACGCACTCCGCACTAAGCCTGCCACGCGTAACTTAAGGGCATCTGTTTGTGCCTGTGCATTGGCTTCGGCAAATTTTGCGACGCGTAATTCTGCATCACGTTGTCCTATATTCCATAACGGTACTTGTACGGTTGCATCAATATAATGCAGCGTACCACTGGTCGCTTCTTGAAAACGTAACCCCGCTTGGGAAGCGCCTGCTGTCCAACTGTCCCCACGTCCCCGTAAAGTAGCGGCTTCTTTTTCTAATGCATCCAGCCAACTGGCATCAGGCATTTTCTCCAGCGTTGTAGCGACGACGGTTGCTAATTTAAGAACCGAATCGGTTTCAATAGGGTCATTGTGACTCACAAAGGTTGATTTAACCTCAGGGGGTGAAATACCCTGCCGATGATGTTCATCATAGTCAATCAGTAACTCAGGAACGGGCGGTGATACATCCAGTGTTGGCGGCTGTGGCACGGCAACGCAAAGGGGAGTTATCAAGGTAGTTGCTAAAAAAAACAGCACGCGTCCTCGTAACAGGTTAAAAAAAACCATAGCAAAAACTCCGGAGACACGACGCATTAACGCCGCGTAATAATAAATAGGTTAAAAATGGGGTTCGTCAGTTCGCTGTGTAAGAACGTTAAACGTAACGATGAAGCGTGTAGCTATCCAAGGCTTTTTTTAAAAAAAGCCTTGCGTGAATCTATTAAGAAAGGGGTGGTGCGCGGGGGGCGTACGGTGGTGCGAATAAGGTATTGACGATAAGGGTCTTTTGCGGTGAAAAGTTAATATCAGTCGCCGTAATCGCTACATTAAAAGTAAAGACGGGCGAATAAATATAATCCCCATTGTCATTATTGGAATGATTATTTTTGTTTTTATTTCTAACGCCTGTATCAATACTGACGATCAGATTGTTAGTGTTAGAAAAGCATGGTAGTGCTTGTAACATGGGTGCGTCATACGTTGCGTTGTGAAACTCAAGACCGGGTAAATGTAAGCCATTACTGGGAACTTGATTATTAACGTGCGCATGCACCAGCGGTGCAAACAATTGCAGCAGGACTAAAAAGGTAATTAAACACTGGCGAAGTAGAGTAAGCATAACGCTCATAGTATGCTGATTGCAAAGAATATACAACCTAACTGCGGTGTTTTTTGTTTTTAGCACATCAGTAATAGTTTACTTTTTAGGTGCTATTTACCTGAAATACTTGCATTTTTCCTGCTCAATCTATTTGAGCGCTTCAACAATAATTAAATCTATTATTTTTTAAGGGGTATTATTCAATAGATTGATTATCCGTATTGTAATATAGCGATTATAAATAACCTTACTTTTATCACCATTTTTAATTTTTAATTCCTGTGGTATGTTGATTATGTATTATCAATATATAACCCTATTATTTATAAGATTATTGTGGTTCGTTGCTAATATCTCAGCTATTAACTTACTAGGATTAACATTAATGAATGTATTAAATAAAATCGTCATGTCTTCTGCTATGGCCATCGCGTTGATCTCTTCCACTGCTTATGCCGCACCTGCTGGCGAAGCTAAAGTGTTAGCCGCAGCGGAAGGAACCGTTGCAAATATTGCAGAAGCCGTTGAATTAATTAACGCCGATGGCGATAAAGAAAAAGCCGCCAATGCATTGACTGAAGCCAGCCAATTACAAAAAGAATTTCGTTATGAATTAACAGAGCGTCTGCGTCAAAAAGCCGGTACACAGTTAAAAATCGGACGTACGGCGTTTAATAAAGGTGATACTGCAGGTGCTAAACTCGCACTGGCAGAGTCTTTATCGATGTATCAAGATATGTTAAAAACATATAAAGCTGCACATTAATTACTGCTGTACCGCTCTCCGTGGACTTGCCGAAAGGCAGTCCACGGAGAGCGCTCTTTTTGTATCCTCGCCCAACCATGCCTGAATCTAGGTATTTATTTCTAGTGTATTTCCCCTCAGTTACCCATTCACGCTTGTGTTTTGACGACTTTACAGGGTAACATTGCCTTAGCTTTACCAAGACTTAACACTCACCAAAACATCCAGAAGCCCGTTACACCGTTGCGACCGGATTAACCTTATTTTTTGGGATATTAAACGCCATGTTACGTAAAATTCTAATCGCCAATCGTGGCGAAATTGCCGTGCGCATTATCCGTGCTTGTGCGGAAATGGGAATACGTTCAGTGGCTATTTATTCAGAAGCTGACCGATTTTCTCTACATGTAAAAAAAGCCGATGAATCCTACTGTATCGGTAGTGAACCCATGAGCGGCTATCTTAACGTCTATGCGCTGGTTGATCTTGCCGCGGCTACGGGCTGTGATGCCATTCATCCCGGTTATGGCTTCTTATCGGAAAATGCCGGATTTGCCAAAGCCTGCCAAGAACGCGGTATTGTTTTTATTGGGCCTTCTGCTGAGGTCATCTCGCGTATGGGTGATAAAACCGAAGCTCGAAAAGCCATGCTTGCGGCAGGCATTCCAGTGACACCCGGCACCGAAGATAACTTAAGTGGCATTGACGAAGCGCTGCAAGTTGCGGATAAAATCGGCTATCCGGTCATGTTAAAAGCCACTTCAGGTGGCGGCGGTCGCGGCATTAGACGCTGTGATAGCGCCGATGAACTGCTGCGGAATTATGCACGGGTTATTTCCGAAGCCACCAAAGCATTTGGCAGTGCTGACGTATTTCTGGAAAAGTGCATTGTCAACCCCAAGCACATTGAAGTACAAATTCTGGCCGATCAGCATGGTAATACCATTCATTTGTACGAACGCGATTGTTCCATACAACGCCGTAATCAAAAACTCATTGAGATTGCACCGTCACCGCAACTGGATGAAGCGCAGCGCCAATATATTGGTGGCTTGGCGGTACTGGCGGCGAAAGCGGTGGGCTACACCAATGCTGGAACGGTTGAGTTTTTACTGGCTGATGATGGGCGTTTTTATTTCATGGAAATGAATACCCGCGTACAAGTAGAGCACACCATTACCGAAACCATTACTGGCGTGGATATTGTTGAAGAACAAATTCGCGTTGCGGCGGGTTTAGCCTTGCGATTTAAACAAGAAGAAATTGTTCGGCGCGGCTTTGCCATCGAGTTTCGTATCAATGCCGAAGACCCACAAAATGGATTTTTACCCAGCTTTGGCCGTATCTCGCGTTATTATGCTCCGGGCGGCCCTGGCGTACGCACCGACACGGCTATTTATACCGGTTACGACATTCCGCCTTTTTACGACTCCATGTTAGCCAAAGTCGTGGTTAGCGCCTTGACATGGGAAGATACCATCAAACGCGGCGAACGCGCATTACGTGACATGGGCTTGTTTGGTATTAAAACCACCATTCCCTACTATCTGGAAATTCTCAAACACCCTGATTTTCGTGCCGCCAGCTTTAATACTGGCTTCGTTGAAAAATACCCCGACCTAGTCAATTATTCCAACAAGCCCAGACCGGAAGTATTGGCCAGCGTGATTGCTGCCGTTATGGCAGCGCATACCGGATTGTGATTATTCAATAACAGGGCGCAGGTGAGACAGGAGGTTATTTTTTATCGTACCGATACGTATTTTTTTCGGTACGATAAAAATACTCTAGCAAAAAATTCAGCATCGCGGAACGCGTCCGTGATTACATTAACCGACCATAGCGATTAGACAGTTACCCTCTAAAATTCAACATCATGATACACATTCTGTACATCATCTAAATCGTTCAGTAGGTCTAAAAATTTATCTAACATCGCCACATCATCACCGCTGATCGTCATGAGGCTTTTGGGCACAAATTGAATTTCGTCCACTTCAAAATCAATCTCACCTAACGCATCGTTTAAAGCCTGCTTAGCCTTAAAGTAGTCGCCATGCGCAGTGAAGACGGTAATTTTCCCCTCATCACTTTCAACATCCGCCACGTCTACATCGGCGGTGAGTAGCGCTTCAAGCACTGCGTCTTCGTCAGCATGTTTAAAGGCGAAGATAGCCGCGTGGTCAAACATGTGGCTGACGGCG